>JAGRPO010000183.1 GCA_019449455.1 Betaproteobacteria bacterium
GCATCGAGACCTGGCGGACCCTGGCGGGCTTGCCGTCGTCGTGCTTGTCGCCGTGGGCGAGGGCCGCCGGGGCCGTCGCGATGAGCGCCGCGGCGAGCGCGGCATCGAGGGTAAACCGATTCACGGGGCGTTTCTCCTTTGTGGGGTCGATCAATGTTCCGAATGGCCGCGGGGCTTGCGCACCCGGACTTCGGAGGCCGGGACACTTCCGGAGGCCGGCATCGACTGCCCGCCCTCCGACTTCCGGCGGGCGGGCTGCGCGACCGGGCCGGTCCATTCGTAGGCCTGCGTGCCGGGCGGCTGCCGGTACCAGCCGGGGTCCTTGTAGTCGCCGGGCTTCTGGTCGCGGCGCACCTTGAAGACGGTGAACATCCCTCCCATCTCGACGGGGCCGTAGGGACCGGTGCCGGTCATCATGGGAAGCGTGTTGTCCGGCAGCGGCATCTCCATCTCGCCCATGTCCGCCATGCCGCGCTCGCCCATCACCATGTAGTCGGGGACGAGGGAGGCGATTGTCTTCGCGATCCCGCGATGGTCCACGCCGATCATGGTCGGCACGCCGTGGCCCATGGCGTTCATGGTGTGGTGCGACTTGTGGCAGTGGAACGCCCAGTCCCCCTCCTCGTCGGCGAGGAGCTCTATCTGGCGCATCTGGCCCACCGCCACGTCGGTCGTCACCTCGTGCCAGCGCGTGGACTTCGGCGTCGGCCCCCCGTCGGTGCCGGTCACCAGGAACTCGTGGCCGTGCAGGTGGATCGGGTGGTTGGTCATCGTGAGGTTGCCGATGCGGATGCGCACCCGGTCGTTCAGGCGGACATTGAGCGAGTCGATGCCCGGGAACGACCGGCTGTTCCACGTCCACAGGTTGAATTCGAGCATCGTGTTGACCTTCGGCGTGTAGCTGCCGGGATCGATGTCGAACGCGTTGAGCAGGAAGCAGAAGTCGCGGTCGACGGGATCGATGAGCGGGTGGCGGCCCCTGGGATGCGTGACCCAGAATCCCATCATGCCCATGGCCATCTGCGTCATTTCATCCGCGTGCGGGTGGTACATGAAGGTTCCCGGCCGGCGCGCGACGAACTCGTAGACGAACGTCTTTCCCACCGGGATCTGCTTCTGGTTGAGCCCACCCACGCCGTCCATGCCGTTGGGGATCCTCTGGCCGTGCCAGTGGATGGTGGTGTGCTCCGGCAGGCGGTTGGTCACGAAGATGCGCACGCGGTCGCCTTCGACCACCTCGATCGTGGGGCCGGGGCTCTGGCCGTTGTAGCCCCACAGGTGCGCCTTCATGCCCGGCGCGATCTCGCGAACCACCGGTTCGGCGACGAGGTGGAACTCCTTCACGCCATTCACCATGCGCCAGGGCAGCGTCCAGCCGTTCAGCGTGACCACGGGGTTGTAGGGGCGCCCGTTGGGCGGCAGGAGCGGCGGCTGGGTGTCGGCCTTCTCCATGATGACGGGTTCGGGCAGCGCCGCGAGCGATGCGCGGCTCACCGCGCCCGCGGCGACGGCCGCGCCTGCGAGTCCCGCGTTCCGGAAGAAGTCTCGTCGCGATGTCATCGTCCGTTCCTCGCCTCAGTGCCCGCCGCCGGATCCGGCCTGCGGCGCGGCGGCGCGCGCCACGGTCGGAGGCGGCGCGCGGCCGATCATCGCCATGCCGAGGTCGGCCTCGGCGGTCCAGAAGTCCCGCAGCGCCTCGACGTAGCCGGTGACGCTCGCGATCTGCGCGCGGGCATCGGCCAGCAGGTCGAAGACGCCGATGAGCATGCCGTTGTAGCGCAGCAGGTTCTCCTCGGCGACGCGCTTGCGCAGCGGCACGATCTCGTCGCGGTAGTGCTTCGCGATGTCGTGGCTCAGGCGGTAGTGGCGATACGCCTCGCGGACTTCGGAGCGCGCGTCGATCGCCGTCTGCGCGGCGCGGTCGAGGGACTGGCGGTAGAGCGTCTCGGCCCGGGCGACACGGGAGGTGCCCCAGTCGAAAAGCGGCAGCTCGAAGGTGACCTCGTAACCCGTGACGTACGGTTCGTCGCGTCCCTCGCGCTCGCGGCTCACCCCGACTTCCAGGACGTTGACGAAGCGCGTGGCATTCGCGAGGCCGAGGTTTCGCGCCACTGCCTGCGTGTCGAGGACGGCGGCTCGCACGTCGAGCCGCTGCGCCATGGCTTCGCGCTCGATGTCCGGCCGGTCCCTCGCTTCCCCGGGCAGGTCGGGCAGGCGCTCGGGCAGGGTGAAGCCGGCCTGGCTTCCCCACAGCCCGAGGAGGCGGGTGAGGCGCTCGCGCGCGCTGCCGGCCGCCTGCTCGGCGCGGGCGACGGCCAGGGCCGCATCGGCGTAGAAGCCCTGCTCGCGGGCGCGCTCGAGGGCGCTCCAGTTGCCGGCCTTGGCCATGCGCGACGCGAGCTCCGCGCCGGCGTCGGCCGCGAGCCTCACCTGGCGCATGTAGCGCAGCGTTTCCTCCGCGGCCACCGCGGCGACCCAGGCCTTGCGCGTGTCGGAGGCAAGCCTCAGCACGTCGAGGACCGCCCGCTGCTGCGCCGCCGCGAATCGCCGCTTCTCGACCTCGGAGACGAGCGGCATGGCGGCGAGCGAGAGGAGGTTGAACGAGATCGCGCGCTCGAGCTTGTAGTGATGCTCGTCGGAAACGCGGTGCAGCGAGAAGCGCGGGTTGGGCAGGCGCCCGGCCTGCACGAGGTCCGCCTCGGCCACGCCCAGTTCCGCGAGCTGCGCCTGCAGGCCGCGGTTGTTCAGGAGCGCCACCTGCACCGCGTCGTCGGCCGATAGGGGGCCTTTCGCGAGCAGCGCGGCCACGCGGACGTCGAGCGCCTCGCGCTCCGCGTCCGTGCGGGCCCATGCCGCCTCCTTGCCGATGCGCTCCCGCACGGCCTCGCCGACCGGCGCGAAGCCGCCGTCGGGCGTGAAGGTGGCGCAGCCGCCGAGCGCCACGGCACCCAGGGCGACGGCAGCAAGACTTCGAAGGTGAGGCGGGAGCGCTCGCATCGCCTACTTCGCCTTGGGCGCGGCGGATGGCTTCTCGGAGCCTCCCTGCGCGGGCACGGGCGACGGCGATTGCGAAGCCTCGTAGGCCTCGCGGGCATAGACCTTCCAGCCGCCGATGCGCGCAACCTCGTCGTTCACGACCTTCCATGGATTCACGGCCGCGTCCGCGAACGAC
>JAGRPO010000184.1 GCA_019449455.1 Betaproteobacteria bacterium
AAGCTCGCCGACGCCAATGGCGCCCTGAAGGACGTCCGCCCGCGCCAGGAGGCCTACGAGGCGCTCGTGGCGACGCTCCTCGCGACCGTCCACGGCATCAAGGGCGAGGCCGCCATGCTCGACGTCGCCACGGTGTCCGGCCGCGCCCACGCGGTGGAGGATGTCCTCGCGAAGCTGCGCGGCAAGGCCCGTCTCGGCGGCGACGACTTCATCCCCGTGGCCGTGGAGATCGCGCAACTGGGCCACGCCATCGAGCGGGTCCTGCGCGTCGTGGCCCGGGTCAGGCGCTTCAGCACGCCGCAGGCGCTCGCCAATCCCGTGGAGGCCCTCCTCGCGCCCCTCGCCGGCCTGGCCGAGCGCGCCGCGGCGGACCTCGGGCGGAAGGTGCGCTTCGAGTACTTCGTGCCGCACATCGCGCATGTCCCCGAGCCCCTCGCGCTCCTGCTGCGGGAGGCCGTGCCGCAACTCGTGCGCAATGCCGTCGCGCACGGCATCGAGCCGCCGGACGAGCGCCTGCGGGCGGGCAAGGACCCCATGGGCACGCTGCGCCTGGAGATCACGGGCCAGCCCGACGGCCGCCACGTGATCTCGCTGCGCGACGACGGACGGGGCCTCTCCCCGGAGGAGATCCGCACGCGCCTCGTGGCGAAGGGCCTGCGGACCCGCGACGTCGTCGACACCATGAGCGACACCCAGGTCCTGTCGGCGATCTTCGACGACGGCTACTCGGGCGCCGACTCGGTGAACGTCCACGCCGGGCGCGGCGTCGGCCTATGCGTCGTCCGGGACCTCGTCTCCCGCCTGGGCGCGAAGCTGCGCATCGCGACGACGCCGCGCTCCTCCACCCAGTTCATCCTCCAGGTGTGACCGCCTCCATGCGCACGCTCATGATCGTCGACGACTCGCTCATCATCCGCAACCGCATCCTGCGGATCGCAAAGGACCCGCGCATGCCCGCCGTCGAGGTCGTCGGCACGGCGCGCGACGGCGAGGAGGCCCTCGCCATCGCCGGACGGCATCGCCCCGACCTCGTCACGATGGACCTCACCATGCCCAACATGGACGGCGCCGCGTGCATCGAGGCGCTCGCGGCCATGCTGCCGCGGGCGCGCATCCTCGTCGTCTCCGCCCTGTCGGACAAGGCGACCGCGCTCAAGGCGATGAAGAAGGGCGCCCACGGATTCATCAACAAGCCTTTCGGCGACGCCGCGCTCGTCGAGGCCTTCGGGGAGCTGGTGCGATGAGCGCCGCGAGGCCCGTCGACATCGAGGTGTTCTCGGAGTCGATCAAGCGCTACTTCGACGTGACGACGCGCAAGAAGGCCAGCGTGCGCTCGGCCTACCTCCTCGACTCCGCGGAGCCCGTCGTCCGGTGCGACTACAACGGGCTCATCAACCTGGAGGGCGGGTTCCGCGGCAGCGTGTGCTTCTCGGCCGACCGCGGGCTGCTGACGCACGTGCTGCTCACCATCGGCGAGAGCGACTATTCCGACGAGAGCCACCGGGACATCGTGGGCGAGATCGCCAACACGCT
>JAGRPO010000185.1 GCA_019449455.1 Betaproteobacteria bacterium
CGTGCGCATCTCGGCCACGAAGGGCGAGGGCATCGACGCGTGGATCAACTGGATACGGGGCGGCGCGAAGGAAGCGCGCGGCAGGCGCAGCCGCGCCGTCACGGGCGTGGGCTGCGGCGCAGTCTGCACCTGCGCCGAGACCGCGAAGTCCTGAGGCGCAAAGGCCCGCCATGGATGCCGCGATCCTCGCCCCGACGACCGAGCGCCGGCGCGTGCGCGTGCGCGGCACGGTGCAGGGCGTCGGTTTCCGGCCGTTCGTCTGGCGGCTCGCCCGGGAGCTCGGCCTCGACGGCTGGGTGCTCAACGACGCCGAGGGAGTGCTCGCGGAAGTGCAGGGCGCGCCGCGCGCGTTGCAGGCTTTCGTCCGGCGCGTCGCATCCGACGCGCCCCCGCTCGCGACGGTGACCGCGGTCGAGTCGGAGGCGCTGCCGTCGCAGGCGGCGAGCGGGTTCGCCATCGCCGCGAGCCGCGGCGGCACGGCGACCACACCCGTGACGCCCGATGCCGCGACCTGCCCCGACTGCCTCTCCGAGCTCTTCGACCCGTCGGACCGGCGATTCCGCTATCCCTTCATCAACTGCACGCATTGCGGCCCCCGGTTCACCATCACCACGGGCGTCCCCTACGACCGGCCGCGCACGACGATGGCGCGCTTCGCCATGTGCCCGGCGTGCGAGCGCGAATACGGCGACCCGGCGGACCGGCGCTTCCACGCGCAGCCCGACGCGTGCGTCGTGTGCGGGCCGTCCATCGCGCTCCTCGGCGAGAATGGCGAGCCGCTCCACGGCGGGGACCCGATCGCGGCGGCGCTCGCGAGGATCCGCGCCGGCAAGGTAGTGGCCGTCAAGGGCCTGGGCGGTTTCCACCTCGTGTGCGATGCGCGCAACGTCCGCGCCGTGGCGCGGCTGCGCGCCTCGAAGCACCGCGAGGAGAAGCCTTTCGCGGTGATGGCGGCCAACGTGGCTTCGCTGGCGCCCTACGCATTGGTCGACGAAGCCTCGCGCGCGCTTCTCGAATCGCACGAGCGGCCCATCGTTCTCCTCGAGAAGCGCTCCGGCTGCGACGAGGCGCTGGCCGGGATCGCCAACGGAGTCTCGGCGCTGGGCGCGATGCTCCCGTACACGCCGTTGCAGTGGCTCCTCTTCTTCGAGGCGAGCGGGTCGAAGGGCGGCACGGCGTGGATGCGCGAGCCGCAGGACCTGGTGCTGGTGATGACGAGCGCCAATCCCGGCGGCGAGCCGCTGGTGATCGGCAACGACGAGGCGGTGCGGCGTCTCGCGGGCATCGCGGACGCCTTCGTGGTCCACGACCGCGACATCGCCGTCCGCTGCGACGACAGCCTCGTGCGCGCGAGCGCCGAAGGCCCGGCCTTCATCCGCCGCGCCCGCGGATACACGCCTCGCGCCATCCGCCTGCCGCGATCCGGCCCGGCGGTCCTTGCCACGGGGGCATGGCTCAAGAGCACGGTGTGCGTGACGCGCGGGGACGAGGCTTTCCTTTCGCCGCATATCGGCGATCTCGACAACGCGCCCGCCTGCGAGGCGCTGGAGGAAGCGGCGGCGCACCTGCTTGCGATCCTCGAAGTCGAGCCGGCCGCCTGCGTGCACGACCTGCACCCCGACTTCCATTCCAGCCGTTTCGCGGCCCGGTTCGCGCGCGCGCACGCCATCCCGGCCTTCGCCATCCAGCACCACCACGCGCATATCGCGGCGGTCTGCGCGGAGCACGGCCACGAGGCCCCGGCGCTGGGCCTCGCGCTCGACGGCGTGGGCCTCGGCACCGATGGCACGGCGTGGGGCGGCGAGCTGCTTCGAGTGGACGGCGCGGGATTCATTCGCCTCGCGCACCTGGGAATGCTGCGCCTGCCCGGCGGCGACCGTGCCGCGCGGGAGCCCTGGCGGGTCGCGGCCTCGGTGCTGCACGCGTTGGGCCGCGGCGCGGAGATCGCGCGCCGGTTCCCGCGGGCCGGCGCCGGCGTGGTGACGGAAATGCTCGATCACGGGACCAATTGCCCGGTGACGACCTCGGCGGGCCGCTGGTTCGACGCGGCCGCGGCACTCCTGGGCTTGCGCGAGGTGACGGCTTTCGAAGGGCAGGCCGCCATGCAGCTCGAGGCGCTGGCCGCCGCGCACGGCCCGGTGGAAGCGGACCGTTCCCTGTGGGGGATCGGCGCGCACGGGTCGCTGGACCTGCTCCCGCTGGCCGAGCGCCTGGCGCAGACGAAGGACGCCGGGCGGGGCGCCGCACTCTTCCACGCCACGCTCGTGCAGGCGCTCGCCGAATGGGTGCTCGCCGCCGCGGCG
Organism: Betaproteobacteria bacterium; assembly: GCA_019449455.1. Lineage (GTDB taxonomy): Bacteria > Pseudomonadota > Gammaproteobacteria > Burkholderiales > Usitatibacteraceae > FEB-7. Next base: position 2,304 of record JAGRPO010000185.1, read on the forward strand.
CGCGAAAGGCTCGCGACGGTGGCCCTCGGCGGCGGCTGTTTCGTGAACGCCATTCTTTCGACAGGGTTGCGGCGCGAACTCGTGGCCGGCGGCCTCACGGTGCTGGAGGCCCACCAAGCCCCGGCCAACGACGGCGGCATCGCGCTGGGACAGGCGTGGACCGCGATACAGGAGCTGCAATCCCATGTGCCTCGCCATACCCGCTAAGGTCGTCGAGCTGAGGGACGGCGACCAGGCCGTCATCGACCTGGCCGGCGTGAGGAAGGAGATCTCCCTCGCGCTGGTGGACGACGTCTGGCCCGGGGACTACGTGATCGTCCACGTGGGCTACGCGCTGCAGAAGCTCGATCCCGGGGAAGCCGAGAAGACGCTCGCGCTCTTCGCCGGACTGGCCGCCTCGGAGGCCGCGTGAAATACGTCGACGAATTCCGCGACGGCGAGCTGGCGAAGACCATCGCCGCGCGCATCGCCATCGCCGCCGACCCGGACCGCAACTACCATTTCATGGAGTTCTGCGGCGGGCACACGCACGCCATCTCGCGCTATGGCGTGAAGGACCTGCTTCCGCCCAACGTCGTCATGGTGCACGGGCCCGGCTGCCCGGTGTGCGTGCTGCCGATCGGGCGGATCGACATGGCCATCGACCTGGTTCTCCCGTCGTCCCAGGAAGAAGGGGCGGGGAATAAC
>JAGRPO010000186.1 GCA_019449455.1 Betaproteobacteria bacterium
CCAAGGCGATCACCCGCCAGATCTTCGCGTCGCCCGTTTCCGTCTGCACCATCCCTTCCACTCCATGACCCTTGGCGACAAGCTGCTTATCGTCTTCATCGCGTTCCTGAGCCTCCTGGCGGGCGTCATCTGGATGTCGTTCCGCGAGCGAAGGCTCGCCCGCGCCATCCCGCCAGGCGACCGTGCAGCCCAGCAGGCCGCCGACGGGCGGGTGCTCGTCACCGTCTTCGGCGGCATCTTCGGGGGAATGCTGCTCACCCTGCTGGTCGCATGGCTGGTCTTCTTCTGATGGCCTACGAGGAAACCTTCCACGTCTCCTGGGCGCACCTCGACGGCAACGCGCACATGGCCAACACCTCGTTCATGTCGGTGGCCATCGACTGCCGCTTCCACTACTTCGCCTCCCGCGGCGTGAGGCCCGCGGAGTTCTCGACATGGCGAATCGGGCCGGTGGTGAAGCGTGACGAGGTGGACTACTTTCGCGAGCTGCAACTCCTGCAGCCGGCGACCGTGAACCTGCTGGTGGCCGGGCTCGCGCCGGACGCTTCGCGCTTCCGCCTCGTGAACGAGATCCGCCGGCCCGACGGCGAGATCGCCGCGCGCATCACGAGCCTGGGTGGATGGCTCGACCTCGCCGCGCGCAGGCTCGTGGCGCCGCCGGAGGCGCTAGCCGCCGCGCTGCGCGACCTCGACCGCACGCCCGATTTCGCGCCGCTCGAATCGAGCGTCCGCAAGCCCTGAGGCCGCCGCGCCCCCTGGCGGCCCGGCCCCGTTTCAGGACCGCGCGGCGATGTAGGCCTTGAGGGCCTCGGCGTCCACGCCCATCACGTCGAAGCGCTGGGGGAGATCCTCCAGCCCCTCGAAGCCCGCGGGACGCGGCGGCTTCTCGCCCAGGGCCTCCACGATCGTCGCCTCGAACTTGGCGGGCAGCGCGGTCTCGATCGCGATCATCGGGATGCGCATCTCGCGGTGCCTCACGGCGATCTTCAGGCCGTCGGCGGTGTGCGGGTCGATCACCACGCCGTAGTCCTTCCTCACCCTGCGGATGGTCTCGATGCGGTCGGCGTGCAGGCTGCGGCCGGAGATGAAGCCGGAGTCCTCCTCGATCCTCTCCCACGCGCGGTCGGTGGACAGGTCGAAGCCGCCCTTCTCGTCGAGCTGCCGCCACAGCCACGCGACCTTCTCGCCGTCCTGGTCGACCATGTCCCAGACGAACCGCTCGAAGTTGGAGGCCTTCGAGATGTCCATGGACGGGCTGGAGGTCGCGTGCGTCTCCGCGGTCTTCCTCGGGCGGTAGCGCCCGGTGCGGAAGAACTCGTCGAGCACGTCGTTCTCGTTCGTGGCGAGGACGAGCCGGCGGACGGGCAGCCCCATGCGCCTCGCCACGTGGCCCGCGAAGATGTTGCCGAAGTTCCCCGAGGGCACCGCGAAGGACACCTGCTCGTCGTTCGAGCGCGTCGCCGCGAAGTAGCCCTTGAAGTAGTAGACGACCTGCGCCACGACGCGCGCCCAGTTGATGGAGTTCACGGCGCCGAGGTGGCGATCGGCCTTGAAGCGCGCGTCGGCGTTCACCGCCTTCACGAGGTCCTGGCAGTCGTCGAACACGCCCTCGATCGCGATGTTGAAGATGTTGGGCTCCTGCAAGCCGTACATCTGCGCGCGCTGGAAGGGGCTCATGCGGCCGTTGGGCGAGAGCATGAAGACCCTGACGCCCTTCTTGCCCTTGAGCGCGTGCTCGGCCGACGACCCCGTGTCGCCGCTGGTGGCGCCCAGGACGTTCAGCTCGCGGCCCTGCTTCGCGAGCACGCTCTCGAAGAGGTTGCCCAGGAGCTGCATCGCGATGTCCTTGAACGCGAGCGTCGGCCCGTTGGAGCAGGCGAGCAGGTGCAGGTTCTCCTCGAGCGTCCTGAGCGGCGTGATCTCCGGCGTGCCGAAGACCTCCCGCGTGTACGTGCGCTCGACGATGCGCTTGAGCTCCGCGCCCGGGAAGTCGTCCGCGAAGAAGCGCAGGATCTCGAAGGCGAGCTGCGGGTACGCGAGGTCGCGCATCGCGTCGAGCTTCGGGCGCGTGATCCTCGGCCACTGCTCGGGCACGGCGAGCCCGCCGTCGGAGGCGAGCCCCTCCAGCAGGATGTCGGTGAAGTTCTGGTTGGCGGCGTGCCCCCGGGTGCTTACGTATTTCAAAGCAGCTCCTCGAGGCGGATGCGCACCACGGGCGCCGGGATCGTGGGCAGCGACTCGATGGCCCGGATGGCGGCGTTGATGTCGCGCTCGCGCGCCCGGTGCGTGAGGATCACCACGTCGACCTGCTCCTCGCCCTCCCCCGCCTCCTTCTGGAAGATGGCGTCGATGGAGATGGAACGGTCGGCGCAGATGCGGGTCACGTCCGCCAGCACGCCCGGGCGGTCGAGGGCCCGCAGGCGCAGGTAGTACGCGGTCTCGACGTCCTCCATCGGCAGGATCGGCGTGTCGGAGAGCCGGTCGGGCTGGAAGGCGAGGTGCGGCACGCGGTGCTCGGGGTCGGCGGTGGCCATGCGCGTGACGTCGACCAGGTCCGCGACGACCGCGCTCGCCGTGGCCTCCGCTCCCGCGCCCCGGCCGTAGAAGAGCGTGTGGCCCACGGCGTCGCCCTTCACCAGCACGGCGTTCATGACTCCCTCGACATTGGCGAGGATGCGGCGGGCGGGGACGAGGGTCGGGTGCACGCGCAGCTCGATGCCGTCGGCCGCGCGCCGCGCGATCCCCAGCAGCTTGATGCGGTAGCCCAGCCCCTCGGCGTACTTGATGTCGGCGGCGGTGAGCCCGCCGATGCCCTCGGTGTAGGCCTTGTCGAACTGCATCGGGATGCCGAAGGCGATGGCCGAGAGGATGGTCAGCTTGTGCGCCGCGTCGATGCCGTCGACGTCGAACGAGGGGTCGGCCTCTGCGTATCCCAGGCGCTGCGCCTCGGCCAGCACGACGTCGAACGGCAGCCCCTTGTCGCGCATCTCGGACAGGATGTAGTTGCAGGTCCCGTTGATGATGCCGGCCAGGTACTCGATGCGGTTGGCGGAGAGGCCTTCGCGGATCGCCTTGATGATCGGGATGCCCCCGGCCACCGCGGCCTCGAAGGCCACCATCACGCCCTTCGCGTGCGCCGCCGCGAAGATCTCGTTGCCGTGCTTCGCGAGCAGCGCCTTGTTGGCGGTGACCACGTGCTTGCCGCTCGCGATGGCGGCCATCACCAGCTCCTTCGCGCGCGTTTCGCCGCCGATCAGCTCGACCACGATGTCGATGTCGGGGTGCGAGACGATCCGCGCGGGATCGGCGACAAGCTCGATGCCTTCCAGCCCCACTGACCGCGGCTTGGAGAGATCGCGCGCGGTGGCCATGGCAACCACGATCTCGCGGCCGGCCCGGCGCGCGATCTCCTCGCGGTTGCGGCGCAGCACCTCGATGGTGCCGCCGCCGACGGTTCCCAGGCCCAGCAGGCCCACGCGGATGGGTTTCATGTCAGTTTCTTCGAGAAATGGAAGGACCCGACGACGAGCCCTTCGCGGAAATAGAACTTGTGCGCCTGCTGGCGCTGCGTGCCGGAATCGAGCGCGAGCACGTCGCAGCCCCTCTCGCGCCCGACGCGCTCCATGTACGCGATCATGGCGCGGCCGGCTCCCTTCGAGCGCATGGCCTCGTCCGTCACCAGGTCGTCGCAATAAAGCTCGCGCCCGGTGAAGGTCTTCTCGAGCACGCGGAAGACGGCCACGCCCGCGACCCTCCCGCCGTCGAGCGCCACGGCCATCTCGGCGCCGCCCGCGAACACCTCCTCCATGCGGCGGCGGTACGCGGCCGGCAGCTGCGGGCGGAGCTGGCGGTGCACCGGCTCGGCGGCCGCGAGGAGCGCCGCGTCGACGACGGCGCCCTTCGCGTCGGTGACGGCGACGACGTTCAAGCGATCCCGTCCTTGCGCAGCATCTCCTTGATGCCGCGCACGGCCTGGCGCGTGCGCGACTCGTTCTCGATCAGCGCGATGCGGATGTGGTCGTCGCCGTAGTCGCCGAAGCCGATGCCCGGGGATACCGCGACCTTCGCGTCCCTGAGCAGCTTCTTCGCGAACTCGATGGAGCCCATGCCGGCGTACTTGTCCGGGATCTTCGCCCAGACGTACATCGAGGCCCGGGGGTTCTCGACCATCCACCCCGCCTCGTGCAGGCCCTTGACCATCACGTCGCGCCGGCTCTGGTACTTGCGCCGGATCTCCTCGACGCAGTCCTGGGGCCCTTCCAGCGCGGCGATGGCCGCCACCTGGATGGGCGTGAAGGTGCCGTAGTCGTGGTAGCTCTTGATCCGCGCGAGCGCATTCACGAGCTCCTTGTTGCCGACCATGAACCCGATGCGCCATCCCGCCATGTTGTAGCTCTTCGACATGGTGAAGAACTCGACCGCCACCTCGCGCGCGCCGGGCACCTGCATGATCGAGGGCGCCTTCCAGCCATCGAAGGTGATGTCGGCGTAGGCGAGATCGTGCACGACGAGGATGCCGTGCTGCTTCGCGAGCGCCACCACCTTCTCGAAGAAGTCGAGCTCGACGCACTGCGCCGTCGGGTTCGAGGGAAAGCCGATGATGAGCATCTTGGGCTTGGGGAAGAGCTCCCCGATGGCCCGCTCGAGCTCCGCGAAGAAATCGACGCCCGGCGCCATGCGCACGGAGCGGATGTCGGCGCCGGCGATGATCGCGCCGTAGATGTGGATCGGGTAGCTCGGGTTGGGCACGAGCACCGTGTCGCCCCGGTCCAGGGTCGCGAGCATGAGGTGGGCGAGGCCCTCCTTCGAGCCGATGGTGACGATGGCCTCGGTCTCCGGGTCGAAATCCACGTCCCAGCGCCGCTTGTACCACTGGCAGATGGCGCGGCGAAGGCGGGGGATGCCCTTGGACATCGAGTAGCCGTGCGTGTCCTCGCGCTGGGCCACCTCGACCAGCTTGTCCACGATGTGCCGCGGCGTGGGGCCGTCGGGGTTGCCCATGGACAGGTCGATGATGTCCTCGCCCGCCCGGCGGGCGGCCATCTTCAGCTCGTTGGTGATGTTGAAGACGTAGGGCGGGAGACGCTTGATGCGGGAGAACTCCGGGGACATGTTCGCTTTCCGAGGCTTGGGTCGAGGCGCGCCAGCCGATGCTGCGCTGCAAAAAGGTATGATTCTAGCGGCCCGGGCACCCCCCCGGCAATCGAGACAAGCCCTTGAAATTCGAAAGAGAAACCGCCGCCGGCCGGAACGCCTTCACCGCCTACGGCGAAGGCTGGGTGGAGGTGGGCGGCCGGCGCCTCAGCGGCAGCCTCGTGGTCGCCGCCGACCGCGTCCTCGAGGGCTGGGCGGCCGGGGGCATCGCGGCGCTGACCGAAGCCGAGACGGCCCCCCTCCTCGACTGGAAGCCCGAGATCCTCCTCCTCGGCAGCGGCGCCTCGTTCCGCTTTCCCGATCACGCCGCCCTGGCGCCGCTCTACCGCGCCGGCGTGGGGGTCGAGGTGATGGACACGAAAGCCGCCTGCCGCACCTACAACATCCTGCTCGCCGAGGGCCGGCGGGTCGTCGCGGCGATCGTCGACGCGTAGGGCCGGGCCGGCCCCATCCATTGCGGGGTTAGGAATCCGGGTGCATATAATGGGCCCCGGTGCGCGCATGGCGCCCGCCGCAAGCGGCATTCACGTCCCGCGCATTCCACCCTAGGCCCGTCCAGAGGCCCGCCGGGCCGGACCGTCGTCCGATGACCACTCACCAGGAGGAGGGGCTCGTGCAGAAATCGCTTCATATCGACCCGGCGAAATGCACCGGGTGCCTGCAGTGCGAGATGGCGTGCTCGTACGAGCACTACCAGGTGTTCAACCCCGCCAAGTCCCGCATCAAGGTCTTCGACTTCCACCATACCGGACGCAAGGTGCCCTACACCTGCACCCAGTGCGACGAGGCCTGGTGCCTGCACGCCTGCCCGGTCGAGGCGATCAAGGTCGACGCGGCCACCGGCGCGAAGGTCGTGCTGGAGAACGTCTGCGTCGGCTGCAAGGTCTGCACGATCGCGTGCCCGTTCGGCACCGTGAACTACGTGCAGGACACGGGCAAGGTGCAGAAGTGCGACCTGTGCGGCGGCAAGCCCGCCTGCGCCGAGGCGTGCCCGACGGGCGCCATCACCTACGTCGACGCGGACTGGACGGGCCTCGAGAAGATGCGCCAGTGGGCGCAGCGCCTCGACTCCCAGCCGGCCGCCGGCAACGCGGATTGAGGAGACCACCATGTCCTGGGCACGCAAGATCCTCCGAGTCGACCTCACCAAGGGCACCTGCACCCCCGAGCCGCTGAACATGGCGTGGGCCGCCGAGTACCTCGGCCAGCGCGGGCTCGCCACGAAGTACTACACCGCGGAAGTCGACCCCAAGGTCGACCCGCTCTCGCCCGCCAACAAGGTGATCTACGCCACGGGGCCGCTCACCGGCACGATGGCTTCCACGGGCGGGCGCTACTCCGTCATCACGAAAGGGCCGCTCACGGGCGCCATCGCGTGCTCGAACTCGGGCGGCTACTTCGGCGCCGAGCTGAAGATGGCCGGCTGGGACATGATCGTCGTCGAGGGCAAGTCGGCCAGGCCGGTGTTCCTGCACATCGAGGACGACAAGGCGGAGCTGCTGGATGCGGCGGACCTGTGGGGCAAGTCCACCTGGGACACGGAGGCGCTCCTCAAGAAGCGCTTCCAGGACCCGCAGGTGCGCATCTCGAGCATCGGCCCCGCGGGCGAGACGGGCTGCCTCTACGCCGCGGTGGTGAACGACCTGCACCGCGCCGCCGGGCGCTCCGGCGTCGGCACCGTGATGGGCTCGAAGAACCTCAAGGCCATCGCCGTTCGCGGCACCAAGGGTGTCGGCAACGTCAGGGACCCCGCCGCGTTCATGAAGGCCACCGCCGCCGCCAAGAAGGTCCTCGCCGACAACGCGGTCACCGGCCAGGGCCTGCCCAAGTTCGGCACGCAGGTGCTGATGAACGTGATCAACGAGATCGGCGCGCTGCCCACCCGCAACCACCGCGACGTGCAGTTCGACGGCGCCAAGGACATCTCCGCCGAGGCCATGCACGCGCCGCGCAAGACCGACGGCAAGGCGAACCTCGTGACCAACCAGGCCTGCTTCGGCTGCACCATCGCGTGCGGGCGCATCTCGAAGATCGACGAGACGCACTACACCGTGGTGAACAAGCCCCAGTACTGGGGCGCCTCGGGAGGACTCGAGTACGAGGCGGCCTGGGCGCTGGGCGCGGCCAACGGCGTGAACGACCTCGAGGCGCTCACCTACGCGAACTTCCTCGCGAACGAGGACGGCTGGGACCCGATCTCCTTCGGCGCGACGGTGGGCGCGGTGATGGAGCTCTACGAGATGGGCGTGCTGAAGAAGGAGCAGCTCGGCATCGAGGCGCCCTTCGGTTCGGCGAAGGCGCTCACGTTCTTCGCCGAGCAGGTCGGCAAGGCAACGGGCTTCGGCAAGGAGATCGCGCTGGGCTCGAGGCGCCTGACGGCCAAGTACGGGCACCCGGACCTGTCGATGACGGTGAAGGGGCAGGAATTCCCCGCCTACGACTCGCGCGGCATCCAGGGCATGGGACTCGCCTACGCCACCTCGAACCGCGGCGCCTGCCACCTGCGGGGATACACCGTGGCGAGCGAGGTGCTCGGAATCCCGGTGAAGACCGATCCCCTCGTGACCGAGGGCAAGGCGGGGCTGGTGAAGGCCTTCCAGGATGCCACCGCCGTCTTCGACTCCTCGGGGCTATGCCTGTTCACCTCGTTCGCCTGGACGCTGCAGGACGTGGCCCCGCAGCTGCAGGCGGCGTGCGAGGGCGACTGGTCGATCGACAACCTGAACCTCGTGGGCGAGCGCATCTGGAACCTCGAGAAGGAGTTCAACCTCGCCGCCGGGCTCACGAAGAAGGACGACGACCTGCCCAAGCGCCTGAAGACCGAGGCCGCGAAGACCGGACCGGCCAAGGGTCTCGTCAACGGGCTCGACAAGATGCTGCCCGAGTACTACGAGCTGCGCGGCTGGAGCACCGAAGGAGTTCCCACTTCCGCCACGCGCAAGCGGCTCGGGACGGCGGCGCTCAAGTAGGCGCGGCATCGCAACGCCGGAGACGGGGCGGCGCGTCCGGGGCCGCCCCGTTCCGCTTCAAGGGAAGGTCGACGCCATGAGACACCTCATCCTCGGCAACGGGCCCGCCGGCGTCATCGCCGCGGAGACGCTACGCCGGCACGCGCCCGCCGATGCCGTGACGCTCCTGGGCGACGAGCCGGGGCCGCCCTACTCCCGCATGGCCATCCCCTACCTGCTGATGGGAGCCATCGAGGAGCAGGGCACGTGGCTGCGCAAGGACCCGGATCATTTC
>JAGRPO010000031.1 GCA_019449455.1 Betaproteobacteria bacterium
CCCGCCATTGGCCGGATGCCGCACGGCCGCAACGACCGGCACTTCCAGCTCCGCGAGAATCGCCCGAGCCTTCTCCCCCACCGCCACCACCGGCACGCGCGGAAAGAGCGCCAGGAAGCCCTTCAATACCGGCAGCCCCGCCCGGAATTCCTCCGGAGTTGGCGTGCGGTTCTTGAGGGCGGTGGCGCCCTGCGGGTGCCACGCGAACGTGTTCCAGTTGACCCAGTCCCGTCCCGCGAGCCCCGCCTCGTGCATCCGACCCCACACGATGGTCGCGGTGGGTTCGGTGAAGCCGGCGGGGCGCACGGATTCGCGGCTGGTGCGGCGCTTCGTCCCTTCGAAGAATTCGCTGCCGATGACGGACGAGGCCGCGAGCTGCCGCTCGCTCGTCATGGCGATGCCGCTGAACTTGGCGCCCTGGTACCCGGCGGCTTCGGCGACGAGGAGCAGGCGCGCGTGGCCGATGCGCTCGGCGAGGTAGCGACGTAAGTGGTCGCGGCGGATGGCGGGGGCTTCGGGGCCGAAGTCGTTCGCGCGGTCGAAGTCGGCCCAGGGGTTGAAGACGCGGGGGCGCGAGAAAGCTGCGAGTGCGGTGATGAAGCGGTCGATGGGGGTGGGTTTCGTCATGGCGCGATTATCTCCGCACTTTCTCCTTTTCCTCGCTCACGCCATGAGCCAGTCACTACCTACACTTCACTCATGCCCGACCCCGACGACATCGACTACGACGAGATCCTCGCCAGGACCCCGTATCGCGAGGACCCGCCACTGCCCTTCGCGTGGATGGATCTGCCCCACGAGCCTCTCGGCCGCAACGGCTACCGTGCCCATGCGAACCGGGCCGGATGGTCGCTCGAGCTCGCCGGCGGCCGCATGATCCGCCTGGAGTCGATCGGGCAGGAGCACACGAACGCCGGCGTGCTGTGCGGCTCGCCCCGCAGCGATCCGGAATTCAACGACCGCCTCGTGAAGAGCGCCATCGGCTACCTGGCCCGGGAACTCCATCGCAAGCAGGATCAGATCGCCGTCCTGCCCCCGCTCCTCCTGCGCTCGATCGAGAAGAAGCCGCCGCGCGACCCGGGCCCGGAGGAGATCGCCGTCGACTACCTGCCGCCCGTGCGCACGCTGGCGGTCTTCACGTCGAAGCCCATCGACCCGCGGGAGATGTTCTCGACCCTCCCCGTGCTGTGGTACCAGAACGCCTGGGGCCTGCCGGAAGCGGGCTACGTGACGCAGCAGTTGCGCATGCTCGACTGGGACCGGCTCGCCGCCGATGGAAGCTGGTAAGCCGTACCGCGTACACCCCGCCGACTCGCGGCCCGCGAGCCTCTTCCCCGACGAGGCTGGCACGGGCAGCGGGGCGCATGGCGCACCTGCGGGGGCCGAGTTCCCGGAGTCCCTCGTCCCCAGCGCCTGGGCCACGCTCACCCGGCGCCTGAGGGACCCGGTGAAAGTCACCGAGCGCGGCGGCCTGCGCATGGTGGAGGTGCTGCGGTGCTTCCGCTACTTCGTGATGCCCACCGTGCGCTGGGTGCACTTCGCCCACGGCGCGGGCGGTGGCCGCTTCGAGACTGGGCCCCTCGGCAGTTCCGCGTTCGTGGACCCGGTGATGCAGGGCGATGCGTGGCTCGCGTTCTTCATGGCCGACTGGATCGCCACGCGTGGCGCCGACCCTGGCCCCGGGGGGATCGAGGCGCTGGCGGGCCGCATCCGCCGGGGGCACGCCTTCCGCCTGCTGCGGGACCGTGTGGATGCCTGCGCCATTGTCGACCCGCTGCAGGATCGCGTCGCCGAAGCGCTCGCCCTCGACCCGAAGGTGCTCGCGTGGACGCGCCTGGGCATCCCCCGCAGCTTGGCGCGCGCCGTGCACACGCGCGACTTCACGGCCATCTGGCGCCGCGCGGAGGACCTAGAGAGGATCGAGCACGATTTCCCCGCGCTGCTCCGCCCCTACGCCGGTGCCGTGATCGCCGATGCGCTCGGCAGGCACGCAGAACCCGTGCGCGACCTGAAGCTCGCCTTCCGCGCCACGGGCATCGGCGATGCGGGCTGGAAGTTGCTGCTGCAGGCGAACCCCGAAGACATGCGGAGGCCCCTCATCTTCACGCGGAACGACAACGCCCTCGATGTCTACGCGTGGAGCATCCAGGCATGCCTGATCGCCGGGCGGTTGCTGCCGGG
>JAGRPO010000187.1 GCA_019449455.1 Betaproteobacteria bacterium
AGGATCTCGTCGTAGTCGATGTCGTCGGGGTCGGGCATGAGTGAAGTGTAGGTAGTGACTGGCTCATGGCGTGAGCGAGGAAAAAGAGAAAGTGCGGAGATAATTGCGCCATGACGAAACCCGCCCCCATCGACCGCTTCATCACCGCGCTCGCAGCCTTCTCGCGCCCCCGCGTCTTCAACCCCTGGGCCGACTTCGACCGCGCCAACGACTTCGGCCCCGAAGCCCCTGCCATCCGCCGCGACCACCTTCGTCGCTACCTCGCCGAGCGCATCGGCCACGCGCGCCTGCTCCTCGTCGCCGAAGCCGCCGGCTACCAGGGCGCCAAGTTCAGCGGCATCGCCATGACGAGCGAGCGGCAGCTCGCGGCCTCGCCCGTCACCGGCAGCGATTTCTTCGAAGGGCCGAAGCGCCGCACCAGCCGCGAATCCGTGCGCCCCGCCGGCTTCACCGAGCCCACCGCGACCATCGTGTGGGGCCGGATGCACGAGGCGGGGCTCGCGGGACGGGACTGGGTCAACTGGAACACATTCGCGTGGCACCCGCAGGGCGCCACCGCCCTCAGGAACCGCACGCCGACTCCGGAGGAATTCCGGGCGGGGCTCCCGGTGTTGAAGAGCTTCCTGGCGCTCTTTCCGCGCGTGCCGGTGGTGGCGGTGGGGGAGAAGGCTCGGGTGATTCTCGCGGAGCTGGACGTGCCGGTCGTTGCGGCCGTGCGGCATCCGGCCAATGGCGGGGCGACGGCGTTCAGGGAGGGGATTTCGAGGCTCATGCCCTGAGCCTCGCCCCCGCGACACTTGTGCCAACCGGAGCCCATCCGGCCACCCATCGGGAGGCACAAGAACATGAACCGCACCACCCTCGCGCTTCGCTTCATCCTCGCCGCAGTCCTCGCCCTTCTCGCCGTCCTCCCCGCCCGGGCCATGCTCCCGGAGAACGGCTGGTACTGGAACCCCAACGAGAGCGGCCGCGGCTTCAACCTCGAGATCCAGGACAACGCGCTCTTTCTCGCGGCGTTCACCTACCGGCCTGACGGCTCGGCCGCCTGGTACTTCGGCGGCGGGCGCATGAGCTCGGACCGCACGTGGAGCGCGGATCTCTACGAGACCGCGGACGGCCAGTGCATCGGTTGCGCGTACCGGGGGCCGACTCTCCTCTACGCAGGCAGCGTGTCGATCACGTTCACCAGCGAGCGCGCGGCCACGATCTCGCTGCTGGGCGGCACGGTGAGCGTCGTCCGGCAGGACTGGTCCAATTCCGGCGTGGCGAGCCGCGATGCGCTCCTCGGCGAATGGTCCACCACCGAGGGCGATCCGTCCTTCCCCGTCTACTACGCCGAGCGCGTCTCGCTCTATTCCCCGCAGTCCAGCGCCTCCGGCCCTTATGCGGGCGGACAGGTGACTGGCAGCTCGAGCCGCCTCGCCGTCGGCACCTACTCGGCCTCCACCGGCCTGCACGCGATCCTCGTGGATTCCTCGACGTCCTACTACCGGCTCTACGCTTTCACGATGACCACTTTCAATCGCATCGAGGGCCTCGAATGGACGTACCTCAAGACGGGCTCGCCCACCGGCAGCGGCACCTACTTCCTCGCCCACCGCACCAAGAGCTACACGCGCGTGCGCGGGCTCAACGGGCCGGGGGTGAGAAAGGCCGCGGACGACATGCCGGAGCGGGGTGCGATCGATGCGGCGCGGGCGGCACGCTCGCTGGCCAAGGCCGGGCAGCCGTTCGCGATGCAGGGGACGTCGATCGACTTCGTGCGTGAGATGGCGCGCGAGCTCGAGGCGCAGCTCGTCGATGCGCCGCGCTGACCACGGAGGCCGTGATGAATGCCGGAAAAGCTGTCGCCGCTTCGCTCGCCCTCGCCCTCGTGCTGCAGGGCTGCGCCACCCAGGTTGCCCGCAACCCCAATGAGCGTCCCACGCTCGTCGATCCCGCGCGCACCGACATGGGCGCATACCAAAGGGACTATGGCGAATGTGCCGCGCTCGCGAACCAGACGGATGCGGGGCAAGCCGCAGGCGATGGTGCCGCGGGCGGCGCGGTGGCGGGCGCGATCGTGGGCGTGGTGATCGGCGCCATCATCGGGCATGCGTTCAACGACACGGCGGCGGGAATGCGATACGGCGCGGCGCTCGGGGGCGTGGAAGGCGCGACAGGAGGGGCTGCCGGGGCGTACGGTGCGGCTCGGGTGGATCAGGAGACGGCGCTGAGGAATTGCCTGCGGGGGAGGGGATACAGCCTGATCAGGTAGCCCTTGCCCTCAAGTCCCGCATACGGCAGGAGACTGAGGTGCGTTCCCTATGCGACGTCGAGCAGCGCCTTGGGGTTGCGGCTTGCGATCAGGATCAGCGTTCTCGCGGCGCCCGAGGGTGCCCGCCGACCCTGCTCCCACTCCTGGAGAGTGCGAACCGAGACGCCCAGCAATTGCGCGAATTGCGCCTGGGAAAGCGACATCGCTTCCCGGGTCTGTGCGATGGCGGGCAGGTTCGTCACGCGGCCCGCCTGGCCGCG
>JAGRPO010000188.1 GCA_019449455.1 Betaproteobacteria bacterium
ATCGCGATCGCGTCCTCCCGCTCGAGGTCCTCCAGCCCGGTTTCCATGGCGGCGAGCTCGCGGCCGGCCTCGGGGATGAGGACGTCGTCGAGCGCCCGTGCCCGGCGGATCGAGCGGCGGTACTCCTCCGAGAGGCGCTCCAGGTTGCCTGCCGCCGCGCCGACCTGCGGGGCCAGCCCGAGCAGGCGCGCGAAGGCCGCGGCGCATGCGGTCGCCTCGGGCGAGCCCCAGTCCGGGGGAATAGGCGGCTCGCGGCCGCCGGCGAGCGTGGCGGTGGCGATCTTCACCCCCATCACCGGCCGCGTGCGCATCGCGAGGGAGGCGGCGGCGATGTCGGGCACCGGATGGAGATTCAATTCCGCGAGGCCGTGGCGGGCGAGGGCGCCCTGCAGCGTCCGGGCCGCCTCGCGCGATGCGTGCAGGAACTCCGCCTCGAGGGCGAGGTAGCGCGCAAGCTCGCGCACGATCTCGGCGGCGATGGCGAGGCACTTCTCGTCGAGGAAGGCATGTCCCTCGACCATGGCCTGCCGCTCGTCGCGGAGTTCGAGGATGGCGCTGCGGCTGGGGACGGCGTCGGCCATCGCGGCTCCTAGGCCCGGGAGAGGCAGCGCGCGATCTGCTCGTCGGAGAGGCGCGTGAGCTCGGCGTGCGGCAGCCCCTTCAGGAGGCGCCACCCCGCGTCCATGCTTTCCGCGAAGCTGCGGGCGCCCGCCTGGTTCACGAGGTTGCGCTCGAAGCCCTCGCCGAAGGCGAGGTAGCGGCGGTCGGCCTCCGAGAGCCCGTCCTCGCCCACGACCGCGGCGAGCACCCGCGTCTGCACGGCGCGCGCGTAGGCCGAGTAGAGCTGGGAGGCGAGCGCCGGGTGGTCGCGGTGCGTGTATTTCTCGCCGGTGCCGTCCTTCATGAGGCGCGACAGGCTCGGCAGCACGTTGACCGGCGGGTTGATGCCCCGGCGGTCGAGGTCGCGCGACAGGACGATCTGCCCCTCCGTGATGTAGCCCGTGAGGTCGGGGATCGGATGCGTGATGTCGTCGGAGGGCATGGTGAGGATGGAGAGCTGGGTGAGCGTGCCCCCGGATCCGTGGATGCAGCCGGCGCGCTCGTAGAGCGTGGCGAGGTCCGAATAGAGATAGCCGGGGAAGCCCTTGCGGCTCGGGATCTCGCCCTTGGAGGACGACACCTCGCGCAGCGCCTCGCAGTAGTTGGTCATGTCGGTGAGGATGGCCAGCACGTGCTTGCCCTCGACGAAGGCGAGGTACTCGGCGGCGGTGAGGGCGTAGCGGGGCGTGAGCAGGCGCTGAGTCGAGGAATCGGCCGCGAGGTTGAGGAAGAGGGCGGTCCGCTCGAGTGCGCCGCCCTGCTCGAGCCGGCGGCGGAAGAATTCCGCGCTGTCGTGCGGCAGCCCCATGCCCGCGAACACGATGGCGAAGTCGCCCTTGGCGCCGCGCGCGAGCCGCGCATTCGTCGCGATGTCGGCGGCCATCCGGTCGTGCGGCAGCCCGCCGCCCGAGAAGATGGGAAGCTTCTGCCCGCGCACGAGGCTGTTCATGAGGTCGATGGCGGAGACCCCGGTCTCGATGAAGTCGCGCGGCACGTCGCGGGCCACGGGGTTCCACGGCAACCCTTCGATCGGGTACGTCTCGCGCGCCGGGATGGGCGGGCCGCCGTCGATCACGCGGCCCACGCCGTCGAAGACGCGGCCGAGGATGCCGGGGCCCAGCGCGAAGCCCATCGGCTCGCCCACGAAGCGCACGACGATCTCGGACAGGGCGAGCCCCGCGGTGGACTCGAGCACCTCGATGGTGAGCGTGTCGATGTCGGCCGCGGCCACGCGCCCCAGCCGTGTGCGCCCGTCCGCGCCGCTCACCTCCACGGCCTCGTTCAGGCCCACGTCTACCGTGCGCTTGAGGAAGAGGAGCGGCCCCGCGAGGCGGGTCGCGCAGCCTTCAGCCAGCAGCCGCGGCTTCATCGCGTTTCTCCGGGGTGGGAATGAGCGCGTGGAACTCCGCCTCGAGGGCGGCGCCCACGGCCTCGAACTTCTCCGGCTCGTCGTTGCCGATCTCCTCGCCCATGCGCACGAGCGGGCGCAGGCACTCCAGGCGCGCGAGCCGGTCCGGGGCGAGTCCCGCGGCCACGGCCTGCGTGGCCAGCTCGATGAAGCGGCCGATGATCCGCATCATCGCCGCCTGCTTGGCCGGGCCCGCCACGCGGTCCTTGGGGGCGAAGGCGTTCTGGCGCAGGAACGCCTCGTTCACCAGGTCGGCGCAGGCGAGCGTGAGCTGCTGGCGGGCCGGGAGCGCGTCCTTGCCGATGATCTTG
Source organism: Betaproteobacteria bacterium (assembly GCA_019449455.1). Taxonomy (GTDB): domain Bacteria; phylum Pseudomonadota; class Gammaproteobacteria; order Burkholderiales; family Usitatibacteraceae; genus FEB-7. The sequence continues at coordinate 2,320 of JAGRPO010000188.1, forward strand.
GCCATGCGCTCGAGCCGCGACTGCTCGTCGAGGAGCATGAGGAAGCGGCGGCGCAGCTCCAGCCACTGCGTGTTGCCGTTCTCGTTCCACCACGGCGCGAACTCGGCGGCATTCTCCGCATACGACTGCAAGGGGTGCACGGCCGGATAGAACCGCGCCTGGGCGCGCTTGACGTCGAGGGCCCAGAACGCGCGCACGTAGCGCTTGGTGTGGCTGGTGACGGGCTCGGAGAAGTCGCCCGAGGGCGGGCTGATGGCGCCCATCACGGTGACGGAGCCGCGCGTGCCGGCCAGCGTTTCGACGAGGGCGGCGCGCTCGTAGAACTCGGCGAGCCGCGAGGAAAGATAGGCGGGGTAGCCGCCCTCGCCGGGCAGCTCGCCGAACCGGCCCGACACCTCGCGCAGCGCCTCGGCCCAGCGGCTGGTGGAGTCGGCCATCAACGCCACGTGCAGCCCCTGGTCGCGGAAATACTCGGCCACGGTGATCGCCGAATAGATCGACGCCTCCCGGGCCGCCACCGGCATGTTCGAGGTGTTGGCGATGATGACCGTGCGCTCCATGAGCCGGCGGCCGGAGCGCGGGTCCACGAGTTGCGGAAGCTCCTCGAGCACGCCGGCCAGCTCGTTGCCGCGCTCGCCGCAGCCGAGGTACACGATCACGTCGGCGGCGCAGCCCTTCGCGAGCGCTTCCAGGAGCACCGTCTTGCCGGTGCCGAATCCGCCCGGGATCGCCGCCTTCCCGCCGAGGGCGACGGGGAAGAGCGCGTCGAGGACGCGTTGCCCCGTGACCAGCGGTTCGCGCATCGGGAGACGCCGCGCCACGGGACGCGGCACGCGCACGGGCCACGAGTGCGACATGGCCACGCCCGTCTCGCGGCCGTCGGCGGTGCGGATCGTGGCGAGCGGCGTCACGTCGTCGTACTCGCCCGCTTCGCGGATCGAGACCAGTTCACCCGCGACATCCGGCGGCACGAGAAGAGCCAGGGCGCGGCCAGCGGCGGGCCGCAGCTCGCCAAGGCTCTCGCCACCGCCAATGGCGTCGCCGACTTGGCGCGCCGGGCTGAAGGCGAGGCGTGACGGCGCCGCTGCGCGCGCGCCTGGCCTGACGCGCGCGTCGATGCCGGTGAGCGGACGCAGGAGGCCGTCGAAGATGTTGCCCAGCAGCGCCGGCCCCACGCGGATCGCGAGCGGCTTTGCCTCGCCCTCGATGAGCGTGCCGGGCTTGAGCCCGGTGGTGTCCTCGTACACCTGCACGGTGATCTCGTCGCCGTCGATGCGAACGACCTCGCCCAGCAGGGCCTTCGGGCCGACGCGCACGCATTCGCGCAGGAAGAACGATCCCTGCACCGTGGCTCGCAGCACGGGGCCGGAAATCCAGCGGATCGCGGCCATGCTCATGGGCGCGGCCCCAGTTCGTTGGAGGCGAGGCTCGCGACGAATCGCGCGCCCGGTTGGCCGGCGGCGAGGTACTCGAGCAGGCGCGCCCCCACCTCGCCCGCGTCCGCGGTGAGCCCGCCGGCCGTGCCATCGACGCGATTGCCGCGGCAGCGCACCTCCAGCCCGGGCCCGAAGGCCACCTGCTCGACGAAGGTGGCCTGGATGCCCACGCGCTCGAGCGATTCGGCGAGCGCCTCGCGCTCCGACGGCGGCCAGCCCGGCCCGTGCGCGATCGTCCAGGCGTCCACGGGCAGCACCGCGCGCGCCGACTCGATGATGTGGTGCACCCACTCCGACCGGTGCGCCGCGTCCGACCAGCGCACCCGGAGCGCTGCCGGGAGGCGATCCCAGGTCTTGTCGAGGAGCGCCCGGAAGCCGCGCTGGTCGTGCAGGCGCACCTCGGTGGCGAGCGCGGCGTCGATGGCCGCGAGGCTGTCGCGCAGCCGGCGGCGCTCGTGCACCATCGCCTCCCGCACGCGCTCGAGGGCCGCGCGCCGCGCCTCGCCCAAAAGCTGCGCGGCGGTGCGCTGGGCGTCGGCCTCGATCGCCTCGCACTGGCGCGCGCGGTCTTCCTCGATCACGGCGAGGAGCGCTTCGGTGGCCTGGAGGGGATCCACGGTTCTAGCTTTCGATGCCGAGCTGGCGCTTCATGCGCGCGGCGACTTCCGGGTAGGGCAGCGCTTCGCGAAGGTCCGGCGCCACGACGGTGACGGGCGTGACGCGTCGAAGGGCCGCGCGAAGCTGCGCCTCGGGGATGCGCGCCGCGACCTCCACGGCCACGATGACGAGCTGCGCCTCCTCCAGGGCGGCGGCGAGAGCCGCGGGCTCCGTGCCGGGCGCGGGAATGCGCGTGGCCGCCCCGGCGAGGCGCCAGCCCGCCGCCGCCACTTCATCGCCGATGAAGACGAGGGACGACATCAGCCCAGCCGGTTGAGGATGAGGATCGAGACGATGAGCCCGTAGATCGCGATGCCTTCGGCGAGGCCCACGAAGATGAGGAGGCGGGCCATGAGCTCGGGCTTCTCCGCGAGCGCGCCCACGGCGGCGGTGCCGACCTTGGCCACCGCGTAGCCCGCGGCCAGCGAGGAGAACGCCGTGGCCGCAGCGGCCGCGGCAAGGCCCCAGGAGAGCGCCTGCGGATCGAGCGTGCCTGCGGCCGTCGTGGCCGCGAGGGCGGGAGATGCCGCGATGAGCGACCCGGTGACGACGGCCGCCGCCACGATGAGGACGAACGACAGTGCGGCGAGGAGCGTGAAGGGGGTTTTCATCTCGATTCTCCGTCGATGAGGGTGGGAGGCGGCGCGAGCGGGCGGAAGGGGCGGCCCGCGCCGGTGAG
>JAGRPO010000189.1 GCA_019449455.1 Betaproteobacteria bacterium
CAACGTCGTTCCCTGGGGCGGCGTGATCGCCACCGTGCCCTCGTAGGGCGCCAGCGCCTCCGGCGCCAGCGGGCGGGTGTCGTCGGCGACGAAGACGCGCGCCACGCGGCCGGCGTTGCGGCCGAGCATGAGGCGCACCTGGCGCATCAGGGTGAGCTTGTCCGTGCACGAGGCCGGGCACGCCCCGGAATCCGACGCGACGAGCACCCATTTTCCGCGCAGTTCCTCGAAGCGGAACGCGCCCGCGCCCCCCGGGCGCAGGAACTCGGCCGTGGTGATCGGCGCGGGGGGGACGATGAGCTCGCCGTAGTTCGACGTCGCCTGCGGCCGGAAGAAGTGATAGACGACCAGGGATGCCGCGATGGGCAGGGCGAACAGCGCCATGATCGCGAGCAGCTTCAGCCGCGCATTGGCGATCACGGCCGCGCCCTTTTCAGGTTGAGCCCCACCCACAGCGCCGCCACCGTCGCGGCGAGGGAGAACCAGGTGAGCGAGTATTCGCGGTGCTTGGCGATTCCCGCGTCCGGCGTTTCCACCACCGCCGCGAGGCCCGGGCCCGGCGGCGAGGCGAGGACCACGACCGGCAGCACTTCGCGCCCGCTGCGGGCGGCGTAACGCGCGATCGACAGGTTCTGCCACACGCGACCCGTCACCGTCTCCCCCGAGAGCTCCAGGACGCGGCCCGGGGGCACCGTCGCGAGCCCCTCGACCACCTGCTCGCCGTCCGGCACGGGCGCCTCCGGCGGCGCGGGATAGGCGGCGGAGCGCGCGATCCAGCCGCGGTTCACGAGCACCAGCGCCCCCGAGCCCGCGATCGCGAGCGGCGTCACGACGTGGAATCCCGCGCGGCCCCGGTAGATCCGGTTGTCGATGAAGATCTGCGCATCGGGGTCGAAACGCCCCTGCACGCGCACGCGCCGGAAGAGGAGGTCTTCCGGGGAGCGCACCTGACCGGCGAGCCGCAAGGGGGCCTCGGCGACCCGGGCCTCGAGGAGCGCCTGCCGCCCGGCCTTCTCCTCGGCGCGGTCGGACTGCCAGCGCCCCAGCCAGATCGTAAGGGAGACCATGGCCAGGGCCGCCAGCGTCGGAACGAGGCGCGGGGCGAAGACGAAGCCGGCGATCCTCATCGGATCGCGGCGCCGCGCGCGGCGTAAAATACGCGGTCGCGGGCCGTTCCCGCGCGGATTCCCGCCATGAAGATCGTCGTCATCCTGCTGCTTCTCGCCATCGTCGCGAGCCTGTTCTCGGGCCTGTTCTTCGTCTACAGGGACAAGGGAGCGTCGAACCGGGCGGTGGTCTCGCTCACCATCCGCATCGTCCTGTCCCTCGTCGTGTTCCTGATACTGGTGGGATCGTACTTCTTCGGGCTCGTGCCCGGCGGGCGCCTCTAGGCCGGCCGCCCCTCCAGACGAAAAAGCCGCACCGAGGTGCGGCTTTTTTCCGCCCGGGCCGGCCGGCCCGGACCGCGGTCCCGCCTACACCCAGTAGACGAAGACGAAGAGGAGCAGCCACACCACGTCCACGAAGTGCCAGTACCAGGCCACGGCCTCGAAGGCGAAGTGGTGCTCCGGCGTGAAGTGGCCCTTGATCGAGCGCAGCAGGATCACCGTGAGCATGACGGCGCCGAGCGTGACGTGGAAGCCGTGGAACCCGGTGAGCATGAAGAAGGTGGAGCCGAACACGCCCGTGGTGAGCTTGAGGTTCAGCTCGGCGTAGGCGTGGATGTACTCGTAGATCTGGAAGCCGAGGAACGTGAAGCCCAGGATGACGGTGGCCAGGAGCCCGAGGATCAGGCCCTTTCGGCTGCCCATCCTGAGCGCCCAGTGCGCGTAGGTGACGGTCACGCCCGAGGAGAGCAGCAGGAACGTGTTGAGCGCCGGGATGCCCCACGCGTGCATGGCGGAGAACTGCGGCGGGAGGTACGGGCCGGCCGAGGGCCACTGCGTGCGGAACTCGGGCCACAGGAGCTTGTTGTCCGCGTCGCCGAGCCACGGCAGCGAGTACACGCGCGCGTAGTAGAGCGCGCCGAAGAACGCGGCGAAGAACATCACCTCCGAGAAGATGAACCAGCTCATGCTCCAGCGGAACGACATGTCGACCTGCTTGTTGAACAGGCCCCCCTCGCTTTCGCGGATGACGGTGCCGAACCACCCGAAGAGCATGAAGACGAGGATCGCCACGCCGATGCCGAAGACGATCCCGCCGCCGTCGATGGCGTTCATCAGCATGACCCCGCCGATGGCCATCACCAGAAGCGCGGTCGACCCCACGATCGGCCAGTGCGACGGGGGTGCGAAGTAGTAGCCGCCAGGTTGTGCGTTGCCCACGATTTGACTCCCTTGTAGTGCCTGGTTCGAATCCGTTTGCCGCTTACCGCGTGATGAACTTCACGAGCGCGAGGAGCGCGAGGACGAACAGCAGCGTCGACACGATCCCCGCCGCGATCACCGCCTGCGGCGAGAGCGTCTTCGCGTCCTTGTCGTACTCCTTCTTCTTCCGGACCCCGAAGAAGCTCCAGAAGACCGCCCTGAAGGCGTCCATCATGACGCGCTCCGGGGCTGCTCGAAGAACGTGTAGGAAAGCGAGATCGTCGTCATGTCCTTCGGCGCCGACGGGCTCACGAGGAACACGACCGGCATCACCTTCTCCTCGCCCGCGGCGAGCGTCTGGGTGGAGAAGCAGAAGCACGCCTGCTTCTCGATGTACCGGGCCGCGTTCGACGGCGCGGCGTTCATGATCGCGTTCGCGGTCACCGGCCGGTCGAGCGTGTTCACCACGCGGTAGTTCACCGTCACGAGCTGGCCGGGATGGAGCTTCACCTCGCGCTCGAGGGCCTCGAACCGCCAGGGCAGCCCGGCGCTGGAGGCGAGGAGCTCCACCGTCACCGAGCGGCTCGCGTCCACCTGCGTGTTGGCGGCGCCCACGACGCGCCCCTGCGTGATGCCGAGCGACTCGCAGATCTGCCGGTACATCGGCACCATCGCGAACCCGAAGCCGAGCATCGCCACCACGACGACCAGCAGCTTGGTCATCATCTGGCGGTTGCGGGCGTCGAGGGCGGCGTCCATCAGCGCACGAACTTGATCATGTAGGTGAGGTAGATCGCCGCGGCCGTCGCCGCGAGCACGACGGCGGTCACGGCCGCCCGCCGCTTCTGCTCGGGCGTGGGCTTGTGTCCCCGGGCCATGGCGCGCTCCGTCACTTGACGACCGGGGCCGTCTCGAAGGTGTGGTACGGCGCCGGGCTCGGCAGGTGCGTCCACTCGAGCGTGTCGGCGCCTTCCCACGGGTTGTCGGCCGCCTTCCGGTTCGAGCGGATGCACTCGATCACGTTGTAGAGGAAGAGCAGCTGCGAGAAGCCGAAGACGAACGCGCCGATGGACGACCACATGTTCCACTCGGCGAACTGGAGCGCGTAGTCGGGGATGCGCCGCGGCATGCCGGCGAGCCCCAGGAAGTGCTGCGGGAAGAAGGCGATGTTGAAGCCGATCACCGACAGCCAGAAATGGAGCTTGCCCAGCGACTCGTTGTACATGTTGCCGGTGAACTTGGGCAGCCAGAAGTAGGCGCCCGCGAAGAGCGCGAAGAGCGCGCCGGAGACCAGCACGTAGTGGAAGTGCGCCACCACGTAGTACGTGTTGTGCAGCGTGATGTCCACCGGGACGACGGCGAGCACCAGGCCGGAGAAGCCGCCGATCGTGAACAGGCACAGGAAGCCGATCGAGAAGAGCATCGGCGTCTCGAACGTCATCGAGCCCTGCCACATGGTCGCGATCCAGTTGAAGATCTTCACGCCCGTGGGCACCGCGATGAGCATCGTCGCGTACATGAAGAAGAGGTTGCCCGCGGCGGGCATCCCGACCGTGAACATGTGGTGGCCCCACACGATGAAGGACAGCAGCGCGATCGAGGCCGTCGCGTACACCATCGAGGCGTAGCCGAAGAGGGGCTTCCTGGCGAAGGCCGGGATGATCGCCGAGACCACGCCGAAGGCCGGCAGGATCATGATGTAGACCTCGGGGTGCCCGAAGAACCAGAAGATGTGCATGAACATCGTCGGGTCACCGCCGCCGGCCGCGTTGAAGAACGAGGTGCCGAAGTGGCGGTCGGTGAGGAGCATCGTGACCGCGCCCGCGAGCACGGGCATCACCGCGATGAGGAGGTAGGCGGTGATGAGCCAGGTCCACACGAAGAGCGGCATCTTCATGAGGGTCATGCCCGGCGCGCGCAGGTTGAGGATCGTGGTGATGATGTTGATCGAGCCCATGATCGACGAGGCGCCCAGGATGTGCACCGCGAGGATCGTCATGTCGATCGAGATCCCCTGCTGGATGATGAGCGGGGGATAGAGCGTCCAGCCCGAGGCGGCGGCGCCGCCGGGCACGAAGAACGAGGCCACGAGCAGGATCGCGGCCGGGACCACGAGCCAGAAGCTCCAGTTGTTCATGCGCGGGAAGGCCATGTCGGCCGCGCCGATCTGCATCGGGATGAGCCAGTTCGCGAAGCCGACCCAGGCCGGCATGATGGCGCCGAACACCATCACCAGGCCGTGCACCGTGGTGAGGGAGTTGAAGAACTCGGGGTTCAGGTACTGCAGACCCGGCTGGAAGAGCTCGGCGCGCATGGCGAGCGCCATGCTGCCGCCCAGGAAGAACATGGCGAGCGCGAAGAACAGGTAGAGCGTGCCGATGTCCTTGTGGTTGGTCGTGAAGAGCCAGCGCGTCAGGCCCGTCGGGTGGGCGTGCGCGTGGTCGTCGTGGTGTGCTGAATCGTGGGCGGGGACTGCTGCGCTCATTTCGGAACTCCGCTTTCTCGAATCCGGTGGGTGGGGCTACTTGCGTGCGGCCTTGACCTCGGCGGGCTGGATGGCCTCGCCGGTCTTGTTGCCCCAGGCATTGCGCGTGTAGGTGACGACCGACGCGAGCTCGCTGTCGGACAGGCGCGCGAAGGAAGCCATCGCGGTGCCCTGCTTGCCGTTGAGGACGAGCGCGAGCTGCGCGGCCTTCGGCCCGTTGACGACCTTCGAGCCGTCGAGCGCCGGGAAGGCGGGCGGCATGCCCTTGCCCGTGGCCTGGTGGCAGGCCGCGCAGTTGGCGGCGAACACCTTCTCGCCGGCCGCCTTGAGTTCCTCGGCCGTCCACTTCTTGTTGGGGTCCGCGGCGGGCGCGGCGGGCGCGGCGGCGGCCACCTGCTGGGGAGCCTGCGCGGCCGGCATCTTCGCCTTCTGCTCCTTCACCCACGCCGCGTACTCTTCGGGGGCCTTGGCCACGACGACGATGGGCATGTAGCCGTGCTCCTTGCCGCAGATCTGGCTGCACTGGCCGCGATAGACGCCGGGCTTGTCGGCGGTGAACCACGCGTCCTTCACGAAGCCGGGAATGCCGTACTGGTTGATGCCCAGCTGCGGCACGTACCAGCCGTGGATCACGTCGTTGGAGGTGACGAGCAGGCGCACCTTCTTGCCCGCGGGGACCACCATCGGGTTGTCCACCTCGAGCAGGTAGTCGGCGCCCTTCGCCTGGCCCTTCTTGCCCCACTCCTCGATCTGGGCGCGGGGCGTCGACAGGCGGGCGGTGAACTTCACGCCGTCCTGCAGGTAGTCGTATTCCCACGCCCACTGGAAGGCCGTCACCTTGACCGTGAGGTCGGGGCTGGAGGCGTCCTTCATCTCCAGCACGGTCTTGGTGGCCGGATAGGCCATGCCGATGAGGATGAGGAACGGGATGACCGTCCAGATCACCTCGATGGTGGTGTTCTCGTGGAAATGCGCGGCCTTCGCGCCCGCGGCCTTCCGGTGCTTGAACACCGAATAGAACATCGCACCGAACACCACGACGAAGATCCCCACGCAGATCCACATGATCGCCCAGTGCAGGTCGTAGATCTGCTGGGCGATGGGGGAAGCCGGCGGCAGGATGTCGACGTCGTAGGCGGCGTTCGCCGTGGCTCCCATGGCGAGGGCGGCGGCCGCCAAGGCGGCGTATCGGAAGGTTTTGCGAAGCATGTCGAGGCCCATTTAGTAAGTCTTGTCGATCAAGTCCGTGTTGCCGGTCCAGCCCGCAACCGCCGTCACGGCGAGCGGGCACCCGGAAGGCAGCCGCGAGGCATGCCGCCCGCCCGAGCGGGCCCAGCGATCGGCTGGGCGCCGCCAATCCACATCTGCGGTGGCTGATCTGGCGGGAAGGACTTCGGGGCGGGAGGCGGCTAGGCGCGAATTCTAGCCGAACCCTTTGACCTAGCGCAAAGAAACCTCAGTCGCCGGAGCGCTTTTCCCCGGGTTCGCCCCCCTCGCCGTCCGGGGTCGGGGGCGCGTCCGGGTCGTCGCCGCGCAGGGGTATGCGGTAGGACTCCGAGGCCCAGGCGCCCAGGTCCGACTGGCGGCAGCGCTCGGAACAGAAGGGCCGCCACGGGTTGGCGGGGGAGTATGCGACCATCGCCCCGCATCCGGGGCAGGCGACGAGGCGCTCGGGCGCCTTGGGCTCGCCGCTCACAGGTTGCAGAAGGCGAGGTCGAAGGCCACGTCGTGCTCGAACACGCGGCTCTTCTGGATTCCCTCGGGGACGAGGAAGCGGATGTTGAGCGCGTACTTGTTGGCGCTGATCTCCGGCACGCAGGCGAGCGCCTCCGGGATCGACAGGCGCAGCATCTGGGCGGGCTTGTCGCCGGGGCCCTGCTGGAAGATGCCCTGGGTGGCCACGAGCGAGACCGTGCGCCCGCTCTCGCGCAGCACCCGCAGCACGATGGCGAGCGCCGCGTGCACGGGGTCGATCGGGCGGATCCAGGCCACGAGGTCCGCGCGCCGGGCGTCCACCGGCCGGTGCATCCAGTAATGGTAGGAGGGGATGTCGAACTCGCTCGTGCCCCCCGGGATGCTCGCGCGCTGCTTGATCGCCATGAGCCACTCGTTCTCGCGCAGGCTCTGGCCGGACTTGCCCGACAGGCCGTGCAGGTTCGCGAACGCCCGGTCGATCTCCGAGAGGATGTGGTCGAGCTTTTCCTCGGAGATGGCGGGGTTGGCGCGCAGGGCGTCGAGGAAGGTGCGCTGGCGGTCGAGCTCCTGCAGCAGGTCGCTCTTCAGGTCCGCCCGGCTCGCCACGTCGAGGATCTCGAAGATCCCCGTGAGGCATGCGTGATGGTCGTGCTGGGTGTCGTGCTGCAGGAAGAAGTGCACGCGGTCGTAGAGGTCCTCCAGGCGGAGCAGCGTTCGAACGCGCTCGTTCAGGGGATATTCGTAGGTGATCACGGCCGCGCGGAACCCCTGGATGTCTGGACGACTTTCGGGATCGCTGGATTGTGGGCCATCCGTCACGTCCTTGACAAATCCCCGGCACCCTCCCGGGGCGCCCGGATGGCGACCAGCCGCCCGTGCAGGCGCTCGCACTGCGCCCCGAGGGCCGCCGTGTCGCCGCCGTTCCAGAGCACCTCGTCGGCCGCCTGCAGCCGCCGCCACCGCGGCCACTGGGTCGCCATGATCGCCCTCACCTCGCCGGGCGCGAGCCCGGAGCGGGCAACCGTGCGCCGCACCTGGAGGTCCTCGTCGAGGTCGACCACGACCACGCGGTCGACCCTTCCGGTCCAGGACCCGGATTCGAAGAGCAGCGGCACGACGAGCACGGCGTAGGGCCCGGTCGCGGCGGCCAGGCGCCGGGCGGATTCCTCGCGGATGAGGGGGTGCAGGATCGCCTCCAGCCGCGCGCGGGCCGCGGGATCGGAGAAGGCGAGCGAGCGCATCGCGGCGCGGTCGAGCGCCCCACCGGGGGGGACGAGAGTCTCGCCGAACGCCTCCCGCAGCGGCCCGAGCGCCGCACCTCCCGCCGCCGTCAGCTCGCGGGAAATCTCGTCGGCATCGACCACGCAGGCGCCCAGCGCCGCCAGGAAGCCCGCGGCCGTGGACTTTCCCGACCCGATCCCGCCCGTGAGGCCGATCCGGATGGTCACGCCGGGAACCGGCCGAGGTAGGCCACGACCGCCTCCCGCCCCCAGAGCAGCGCCACCAGCCCGCCGGCGGCGAGGTAGGGCCCGAACGGGATCCGCGTATCCCGCCCCTTGCCGGAGAGCCAGATCAGGACGACGCCGATGACCGTACCCGCCCCCGCCGACACGAGCAGGATGAGGGGCAGGGTCTGCCAGCCGGTCCAGGCGCCCAGCGCGGCGAGCAGCTTGAAGTCGCCGAAGCCCATGCCCTCCTTGCCCGCGAGGAGCTTGAAGCCCCAGTAGACGCACCACAGCAGCAGGTAGCCGCCGACCGCGCCCAGCACCGCCGAGCGAAGGTCCACGAAGAGCCCGAAGACGTTCGCGAGCAGGCCCAGCCACAGCAGCGGCAGCGTGATGCGGTCGGGCAGGAGCTGGGTGTCGATGTCGATCGCCGAGGCCGCGATGAGCGCCCAGGCGAAGACGAGCGCCGCGGCGAGCGCCGGGCCCCAGCCGAAGCGCCAGGCGAGGAAGGCCGAGACGATGCCCGTGAAGAGCTCCACCAGCGGATAGCGGGCGCTGATGGGCGCCTTGCAGGCCGCGCACTTGCCGCCGAGCGCGATCCAGCTCGCGATCGGGATGTTCTGCAGCGCGGTGATGGGCGTGCCGCACGACGGGCAGCGCGACCGCGGCACCAGCAGGTTCAGCTTCTCCGCGGCGGGCGACTCCCGGCCCTCGAATTCCGCGCAGTCGGCGCGCCACTCCGCCTGCATCATGATCGGCAGCCGGTGGATCACCACGTTGAGGAACGAGCCTATCGCGAGCCCGAGGATCCCGAGGGCGAGCGCGAGAAGCGCGGGAGACGACTGCAGCGGGGAGAAATCCATCTTCGGTGGCTCAAAGGAAAGCGGGCGCGGAAATCGCTTTCCGCGCCCGTCGTCGTGTCAGGGGAACGGGCCGGCAATCGGTCGGCCCGTGTCGCGCGTCAGATCGCCTGGCCCATCTTGAAGATCGGCAGGTACATGGCGACCACGAGGCCGCCGATGAGCCCGCCCAGGACCACCATGATGAGCGGCTCCATGAGGGACGAGAGCGCTTCCACGGCCTCGTCCACCTCCTGTTCGTAGAAGTCGGCCACCTTGGAGAGCATCGAGTCGAGCGCGCCGGACTCCTCGCCGATGGCGGTCATCTGCAGCACCATGCTCGGGAACACGTTCGTGTTCTGCATCGCCACGGTGAGGCCGGTGCCCGTCGACACCTCCGACTGGATGCGCTTGGTCGCCTCGTAGTAGACGAAGTTGCCCGCCGCGCCGGCCACGGAGTCGAGCGACTCCACGAGCGGCACGCCGGCGGCGAACATCGTGGAGAGCGTGCGGCACCAGCGCGCGATGGACGCCTTGCGGATCACGTCGCCGAAGACCGGCAGGCGCAGCATCAGCCTGTCCACGCCGTTCTGCATCGCCGTGGAGCGCTTGTACGTGAACGACGTGAACCAGCCCACGCCGAACATGACGCCGAAGATGATGTACCAGTAGGCCACGAAGAAGTCCGACATGGCCATGACGATCTGCGTGGGCATGGGCAGGTCCGCCCCGAAGCCCTTGAACAGGTCCTTGAAGACCGGGATCACGAAGATCATGATCACCGCGGTGATCACGATCGACACCACGATG
>JAGRPO010000032.1 GCA_019449455.1 Betaproteobacteria bacterium
CAGGTGCGCCTCATGCTCGGCCGCAACGCCGGCCGCGTGGCGCGCGTCTTCGTCGCCGACGACACCCGCCCGCTGGCGCCGGAGGCGCTGGCGCCCTACGAGGGCACGGTGGCGATCACGCCGCCCCAGGGAACGACGTTGCCGCTGGCCGCGGTGAACGACCGCGCGCACTTCTACCTCGTCGACCCGCTGGGCAACGTGATGATGCGGTTCCCGGCCGGCGCGGAGCCGCGCCGCATGTTCAAGGACCTCGAGCGGCTGCTGAAGGCGTCGCAGGTCGGGTAAGGGGCGTTTTCACCCGCGAGCGCTCCCGGGCGGGCGCGCGGGGGACGGTATAATTGCAGACCCGTGGCGGCCGGCGCCGCCGGCGAACGACAGGCGCGCGAAACCCATGCAACGAAAGGCTCACCGATGACGGCACAAGCGATCCAGGGCGCCGCGGGCGTGCTCGGCCAGTTCTGGCACCTCACCAAGCCTCGCGTCGTCTCGCTCATCGTCTTCACCGCCGTGATCGGCATGCTGCTCGCGGCACCCGGGCTGCCGCCCGCGGTGCCCCTGGTCTACGGCACCGTGGGCATCGCGCTCGTGGCCGGGGCGGCGGCCGCGTTCAACTGCTTCGTCGAGCAGAAGCTCGATGCCGTGATGGCGCGCACGCGGGGGCGGCCGACGGTCGCGGGATCGATCACGACGGCGCAGATCCTGCTCATGTCCGGGGCGGCCGGCGGCCTCGGGCTCGCCATCCTCTGGCACGCGGTGAACCCGCTCACCATGTGGCTCACGTTCGCCACGTTCGTGGGCTACGCGGTCATCTACACGGTGGTCCTCAAGCCCGCCACGCCGCAGAACATCGTGATCGGCGGCGCCTCGGGCGCGATGCCGCCCGTGCTCGGCTGGGCCGCGATCACCGGCGACGTGCCCTACCAGCCGCTGCTACTTTTCCTCATCATCTTCGCGTGGACCCCGCCGCACTTCTGGGCGCTGGCGCTCTACCGGCGCCGCGAGTACGAGCGCGCCGGCATTCCGATGCTTCCGGTCACCCACGGCGAGGCGTACACGCGGCTGCACCTGCTGCTCTACACCCTGATCCTCGTGGCGACGACGTTGCTGCCCTTCGCGACCGGGATGGCCGGGCTTTTCTACCTGGGCTCGGCCCTGGTGCTGGATGCCGTCTTCCTCGTCTATGCGGTGGCGATCTACGTGAGCTACACCGACTCCCTCGCCAAGCGCACCTTCCGCTATTCGATCTTCTACCTCGCGATGCTCTTCGCGGCGCTGCTGGTCGACCACTACCTGCCGTTCCTGCAATGGTCCTGACCGGGCGCCGAAGAGTCCTGGGCCTGGCGCTCGCGGCGCTCGCCGTCGCGGGCTGCGACAAGCTCATGCCCGGCCAGCAGACGCCCTTCAACGGCGTGGACATCACCGGCTCCGAGCTCGGCCCCGACTTCCGCCTGACCGACCACAACGGCAAGGAGCGCACGCTGGCCGACTTCCGCGGCAAGGCGGTCGTGCTCTTCTTCGGCTACACGCACTGCCCGGACGTGTGTCCCACGACGCTTTCGGACATGGCGAACGCCCTGAAGGCGCTGGGTCCCGACGGGCAACGCGTCCAGGTGCTCTTCGTGACGGTCGACCCGAGGCGCGACACGCCGGAGCTGCTGAAGAACTACGTGCCGGCGTTCAATCCCACCTTCCTCGCCCTGCACGGGGACGCGGCGGCCACCGCCAAGGTGACCAGGGACTTCAAGATCTACGCGGCGGAGCGCCCGGGCAAGACGCCCGAGTCCTACACCGTGGACCACTCGGCGCAGTCGCTGGTCTTCGACGCGCGGGGAAAGCTTCGCCTCATGCTTCCGTACGCGACGCCGGGAGACAAGATCGCCTCGGACCTGAAGATCCTGCTCAATTCCTAAAGAAAAGGGGACGGTTCCTAGGAACCGTCCCCTTTTCCATTAGCGAAGCGCGGCGAGGCTGCCCTTCATCTTCGACAGCGCCTTGGCCTCGATCTGGCGGATGCGCTCGGCGGAAACGCCGAATTCGTCCGCGAGCTCGTGCAGCGTCATCGCGTTGTCCGGCGAAAGCCAGCGGGCCTCGATGATGCGGCGGCTGCGCTCGTCCAGCGAGGCGAGCGCCTTGGCGAGGCCCTCGGTTTCGAGCGCCTCGTTCTGGCGGCGCTCGACGAAATCCGCCGGCCCCTCGGAAGCGTCCGCGAGGAAGGCGATGGGGCCGACGCGCTCCTCGCCGTCTTCCGGCGCCGGGTCGATGGCGATGTCGCGGCCCTGCATGCGGCTTTCCATCTCGACCACGTCGCTTTCCTTCACGTCGAGGGTCTTCGCGATGGCGCGGACCTCCGCGGGCGAAAGGGTCGCGGTGGAGCTCTTCATGCTGCGCAGGTTGAAGAACAGCTTGCGCTGCGCCTTGGTGGTGGCGACCTTCACCAGGCGCCAGTTGCGCAGGATGTACTCGTGGATCTCGGCCTTGATCCAGTGGATCGCGAAGGAGGCCAGCCGCACGCCGCGGCCCGGGTCGAACCGGCGCACCGCCTTCATCAGGCCCACGTTGCCTTCCTGGATGAGGTCCGCCTGCGGAAGGCCGTATCCCATGTAATTGCGCGCGACCGCCACGACCAGGCGAAGGTGCGAGAGCACCATGTCGCGGGCGGCGGAAAGGTCCTCGTTCTCGCGCAGGCGGCGTCCGAGCTCCGCCTCGCGTTCCGCGGTGAGCAGCGGGATCGCGTTCACGGCCTGGATATAGCCATCCAGGCTGGAAATGGGCGAGAGAACAGGCAACGTATAAGCGGTCATTCAGCAACCCTCCTTGAGGACATTTTAGCACTCGCGGTATTGGAGTGCTAAATGGCTGCCGGGTTCCTCACGCAGGCGCCGAGAACCGCCTCAACTCGCGCGAAACGGACAGCCAGGCTCCCCAGATTCCCAGGAAAGCCACGGCGAGGACGATCGAGCCCGTCGTCATGGTGTCCAAAAAACTTATTTTGAAATCATTGGCATAAGACGAAGTAAGGACTTGCAGCTCGGCATTCAGCCACGCCACGCCCAGGACGGCCAGCCCAACGGCGACCCCGCCCCCGGCCAGGCCCTGGAGCAGGCCGTGGTAGAGGAACGGGCGCCTCACGTCGGCAGCCGTCGCCCCGATGAGCTGGCTCACCTCGATCTCGTCTCGCATGGTGAGGACCTGCAGGCGGATGAGGTGGCCCACGATGAAGAACACCGCCGCGGCCAGCAGGATCGCGAGGGCGGCCAGCGCGCGCTCGGCGAAGCGGGTCCAGCGGGAGATCTTCTCGGCCCACTCGAACTCGGCCGAGACCTGGTCGACCTTGGGGAGCTTCGCCCACTCGGCACGGGCGGCGCCGAGGCGGGCGGCGTCGGTCGCCTTGGTACGCACCGAAAACGCATGCGGCAGCGGATTGCGGTCGAGGTTGGCGAGGAGTTCCGCCAGGTGCGAGGTGGCCTTGAGCTCCTCGAGCGCCTTGGCGCGCGGCACGAAGCGCACGGAGGCCGTCTCCGGGTGGGCCTTCAGCGCGGCTTCGATCCGGCGGACGTCGTCGTCGGTGGCGTCGAGCGCCAGGAACACGTTGACGTGCGGGTCGGTGTCGAGGACCGCCGCCGCGCGCGACACGCTGCCCACGAGCATCGCGGCGAGCACGGGAAGGGCCACGGCCAGCGCGACGACCGCCACGGCGAGCGCGCTCGCCAGCGGCTGCGCCGCCATCCGCCGCGCGGCGTCGGCCAGGGCCAGGCGGTGCAGCCGGAACCAGGCGCTCATGCGGCGGCCCCGCCGGAGAGCAGGCCGTCGTGAATCGCGAGGCGCCTGCCGCCGAGCTGCGCGAGCGAGGATTCGTCGTGGGTGGACAGGAGCACCGTCACGCCCACGCGGTTGAACGACAGGAAGAGGTCGAGGATCGCGCGCGAGGACTCGGCGTCGAGGTTGCCCGTCGGCTCGTCAGCCACGAGGATCGCGGGCCGGTTCACGATGGCGCGCGCGATGCACAGCCGCTGCTGCTCGCCGCCGGAGAGCGCGATCGGCATCGACTTCTCCCTGCCCAGCAGGCCCACCTTGTCGAGCGCGGCGCGCACGCGCCGGCCCACCTCGTCGCCGCCGGCCCCCGCGATGCGAAGCGGAAGCGCCACGTTGTCCCAGGCCGTCCGGTCGAAGAGCAGCTTGTGGTCCTGGAAGACGAATCCGATGTGCCGCCGCAGGATGGCGAGCGCCGTCTCGCCCAGCGACGAGAGGTTCTGGCCGTTGACCACGACGCTGCCCCGCGTGGCGCGCTCGATGCCGGAGGCGAGCTTGAGGAGGGTGGACTTGCCCGCGCCCGAATGCCCGGTCACGACGACGAACTCGCCCGCGCCCACCTCGAGGCTCACGTCGCGAAGCGCCTCGTGCCCGTTCGGGTAGCGCTTGGCGACCGCGGAGAACTGGATCATTCGAAGAGGGCGTCCACGAATTCGGCGGCCACGAACGGGCGCAGGTCGTCGGGCTTCTCGCCGATGCCGATGAAGCGGATGGGCACCGGATGCTCCCGGGCGATGGCCGCGATCGAGCCGCCCTTGGCGGTGCCGTCGAGCTTGGTCACGATGAGCCCGGTGAGCGAGAGCGCGGCGTCGAAGGCCTTCACCTGCGCCACCGCGTTCTGCCCCGTGTTGGCGTCGAGGACGAGCCAGGACTCGTGGGGCGCGGTGGGGTCGGCCTTGGCGATGACGCGCTTCACCTTGCGGATCTCCTCCATCAGGTTCAACTGCGTCGGCAGGCGCCCGGCGGTGTCGGCGAGCACCACGTCGATGCCCTTGGCGCGCGCGGACTGGATGGCGTCGAAGATGACGGCGGCGGAGTCGCCCCCTTCCTGCGACACGACGGTGACGCCGTGGCGGGCGCCCCAGGACTGCAACTGCTCGCGCGCGGCCGCGCGGAAGGTGTCGCCCGCCGCGAGCAGGACGGTGAGCCCCTGCGACTGGAAGAGGCGCGTGAGCTTGCCGATGGTCGTGGTCTTGCCCGCTCCGTTCACGCCGGCCAGCAGGATCACGAAGGGCTTCGGGCGCGAGGAGGCCTGCGGCCGCTCGAGCGGGGCGAGGAGGGCGCACAGGGCGGAACGCAACTCGGCCTCGAGCTGGGCGCCGTCCTCCAGGCGCTTGTCGTGCGCGGCCTTGCGCAGGGCCGCGATGAGGTGCGCGGTCGCGTGCACCCCCACGTCGGCGGCGAGGAGCTGGGTCTCGAGCGCCTCGTAGAGCGCCTCGTCGATCGCCGGGTGCGCCCGGAAGATCCCGGCCACCTGCTTCAGGCGCTCGCCGGTGAGGGCGAGGCCGCGCTTCAGGCGGGATTTCCAGTCGGGCGCGGGAGCGTCGTCCGGTTTCTTGGATCCGAGGGGGAACATGGGATGCGGCCCGGTGCGCCGCGAGGGGAAGGGTCGCGAATATTTTACGGTATGATCGCCCGCGATGACTGCCGCGCGCCGAATTGCGAACGGGCCGAAGCCGGGCCGCACCGGCGCGAAGGCGAACCGCCTTCGCATCGTCGGCGGCCTGTGGCGCAGCCGGGTCGTGCGCTTTCCCGATGCCGAAGGGCTGCGCCCCACTCCCGACCGCGTCCGCGAGACGCTGTTCAACTGGCTCGGGCAGCGCCTTGCCGGGCTCGCGTGCGTGGACCTCTTCGCGGGCAGCGGAGCGCTCGGCTTCGAGGCCGCCTCGCGCGGGGCGGCCCGGGTCGTCCTCGTCGAGCGCGACCGCAGGGTGTACGAGCAGCTCCGGCACACCGCGCAGGAACTCGACGGCGGGGACGTGTTCGAGGTCGTGCACGCCGACGCGCTCGCATGGCTCGCGGGCCCCGGCGGGCGCTACGATATCGCTTTCGTCGACCCGCCCTACGCATCCGGCCTCGCGCTGCCCGCGCTGCGCGCGCTCGAGCCGAGGCTCAATCCGGGGGCGCGGGTCTACGTCGAGGCGCCGTCCGCCCCCGAGGCGCCGTCGCCGAGGTGGACCCGATTGCGCGAGGGCTCCGCGGGGGCCGTGAAGTTCGCGCTCTACGAATTCGCAGGGCAGGCCGGCGAAACGGCCCGACAGGAAGAAAAAACATGACCATCAAGCGCGCCGTCTACCCCGGAACCTTCGACCCGATCACCAATGGCCACGAGGACCTGGTCCAGCGCGCCTCGCGCCTCTTCGACGAGGTGATCGTGGGCGTGGCGCACAGCCAGGCCAAGCGCCCCTTCTTCTCCCTCGAGGAGCGCGTGGGGATCGCGAAGGAAGTGCTCGCGGGCTACCCGAACGTGAAGGTCCTCGGGTTCGCGGGCCTGCTCTCGGAATTCGTGCACGAGCACCGGGCGGGCGTGATCCTGCGCGGCCTGCGCGCCGTGTCGGACTTCGAGTACGAGTTCCAGCTCGCGGGCATGAACCGCACGCTCGCGCCGGGCGTGGAGACGCTCTTCCTCACGCCCTCGGACCGGTACCTGTTCCTGTCGGCGACGATCGTGCGCGAGATCGCCGTGCTGGGCGGCGACATCACCGCCTTCGTCCACCCGATCACCGCGGCGCGAATCCGGGACAAGATCGGCCGCCCGACCGCGGGGGAATGAGGCAGGTGTCCCCGCCCGGGCGGGGCGATCAGATGGCAAGGGGCGGTCGATGGCCCTGATGATCACCGACCAGTGCATCAATTGCGACGTCTGCGAGCCGGAGTGCCCCAACGGCGCCATCTCGCCGGGCCCGGAGATCTACGTGATCGACCCGCACAAGTGCACCGAATGCGTCGGGCACTTCGACGCGCCGCAATGCCGCGAGGTGTGCCCGGTGGACTGCATCCCGCTCAACCCCGAATGGAAGGAATCGCAGGAGGAGCTGCGGGCGAAGTACGAGCGGCTGGTCGCCGCCGGGGTGGCGAAGGCCGCGCGCTAGCTCGACGGGGAGAATCCGGCCCCGGCCTCGAGGTCGAGCAGGTACGCCAGCCGCTGGTCGTGCGTCTCCCATTCGCGCGCGCGATCCTCGCACTCGCGAAGGAACGCCTGCAGGTCCGAGATCCTGCCCACGAGGCCCGACTCGGCGTCGCGGATCCTCGCCATTCCCTCGATGCGGCTGTTGGCCTGGTCCTGGTATGCGTTCACCTGCGCCTCGAGGGGCCGGATGAACGAGTTCATCCACGCCCGCACCTCGCGGTCGGCGATCTCGAAGACGTGGATCACCTTGAGCGCCACCGTGTCGAAAAAGAGCGCCGCCAGCGCGCGCCTGCCGCGCATGAGCAGGCTCGAGGTGCTGCGGAAGTCGCGCGAGCAATGCTCCTCGAGGCGATCGAGCTCGAGGTGGAACCGGTCGGTGGAGAACGGCGCGACCTCCACTGGCGCGAGGCCCCAGGACTCGGCGAACTTGCGGTTCACCGTGGCCATCATCGCCTTCACCTCGACAATCACCTCGACCGCGCGCGTGATCCGCCCGCGGATCTCCTGGAAGTAGTCGTCGACATTCCCGCCGATGCCGGCGCTGAAGGAGGTCGCGAGGACCGCGGCGCGCGCCCGCACGCCGGCCTCCCGCGCGGCGTTCGGGTCGAGGAGCTGCGCGAGCTCGTCCACGTGGCGGTTGTGGACGGCGCGCAGGCCGGTGACCGCCATGCGCGCGTCCTCGATGCGAAGCCGCTCGTCGGCCGCCTTGCGCCCGAGGGATTCCACCAGCTTCTGGTTCCTGCCCTGCAACTGGCCGAGGTCGGCAACCTGTTCCTCGACGAACGTGCGGCGGCTCTCGATGAGGGCGTGCGCCTCGGCGAGGAGCGTGCGCGCCTCGGCCCGGACGGAGGTGGCGTGATCGACCTGGCGCGCGTGCACGAGCCCCCTCGCGAGCGCCTGCTCGAGGCGGTAGAGCCGGCTCTTCGCGAGCGAGTCGCCGTCACCCTCGATGCGGGCCGTCAGTCCCTGCCGTGCCGAAAGCGGAAAGACCTGCGTGGGGTCGATGCCCAGCGTCTCGGCGGTCTCCCGCACCCGCCGGTCGATCTCGGAGAGGAACCGCGTCTCGGTCTTGAGGCCGTCCCGCAGCCCGTCGATCTTGTTGAGCACGACGTAGCGCGTGTGCCCCAGCCCTTCCATCGGCTCCACGTGCTCGTGCCAGAGCTCCAGGTCGGTGCGGGTGGCGCCCGACTCCACGGAGAGCATGAACACGACGGCGTCGGCCTCCTGGAGGCGGTGCATCGTGAGCTCCGGCTCCGTGCGCAGCGCGTTGAGGCCCGGGGTGTCCAGGATGGTGAGCCCCATGCCGAGCAGCGGGTGCGGGAAATTCACGATCGCGTAGCGCCAGCGCGGGATCTCGGCGCGCGCGCCCGCCTCGCCGGGAAGGCCGAGGTTGTGCGCCTCGGTCGCGGTGACGTTCTGCGTTTCGGAAAGCACGGCGAATGCTTCGGCGAGGCTTTCGGGCCGCGCAGGGTCCAGGAGGATCTCCTTCCACCCTTCGGCCTCGGCGATGAACTCGCGCAGGGCCCGGGGACTCTCGCGCGTCTCGATGGGCAGGAGCCGGATCGAGGGCGGGCGCGACGGGTCCGAGAGGATCTCGGTGGGGCACATCGTGGCGCGACCGTCTCCCGCCGGCAGCAGCCTGGCGCCGAGGTCGGCGAAGAAGAGCGCGTTGATGAGCTCG
>JAGRPO010000190.1 GCA_019449455.1 Betaproteobacteria bacterium
GCCCGGCCCGCCGGGCGGCTGTCGTTGCCAGGGTCCACCGGGATACCACCATGGAAATCCGCATCCGCGGCGTCAGCAAGTATTACTACTCCGAGGGCAAGACCATCAAGGCCCTCGATGACGTCGACCTCACCATCCCCGCGAACCAGATCTTCACGCTGCTCGGTCCCAGTGGCTGCGGCAAGACGACGCTCTTGCGCTGCATCGTCGGGCTGGAGATGCCCGACAGCGGCGAGATCTCCATCGGCGACGACTTGGTCTGGTCGAAGGACAGGAACATCTCCGTGCCGCCGGAGAAGCGCGGGCTGGGCATGGTGTTCCAGACCTACGCCATCTGGCCGCACATGACGGTGTTCGACAACGTGGGCTACCCGCTCCAGGTGCGCAACGTGCCCAGGGAGGAGATCCGCGAGCGCGTGGCGAAGACGCTGCGCTTCGTGCAGCTGGAGGGTTTCGAGGGGCGGCCGGCGACAAAGCTCTCGGGCGGCCAGCAGCAGCGCGTGGCGCTGGCGCGGGCCCTGGTGGGCGAACCCAAGGTCATCCTGTTCGACGAGCCTCTCAGCAACCTCGACGCGAAGCTGCGCGAGGAAACGCGCAAGGAGCTGCGCGCCTTCCTGGGGAAGCTGCGGATCACCGCGGTCTACGTGACCCACGACCGCGTGGAGGCGCTGGCGCTCTCGGATTCCATCGCCGTGATGCGCGCCGGGAAGATCATCGAGATCGGGACGCCGCAGAAGATCTATTTCGACGCGGACCACCGCTTCGTGGCCGACTTCATCGGCCGCGCCAACCTGGTGAAGGCCCGGGTCCGCGCCGTGGAGGGCGGCCTCACGATGGTCGATTGCGCGCTGGGCGCCATCGCCTGCCAGCGCCGCGACGTGGCCGTCGGCAGCGAGGCGACGCTCTGCATCCGGCCGGAATTCATCCAGGTCGTCGGTGGAGAGGGCAAGGCCGGCCCGAACGTCGTCAACGGGCGCATCGATTCGCTGGTGTTCGTCGGCGAGGCCTACGAGGCCGAGATCCGCGTGGGCGACGAGCTGCTCCTCGCCCGGATCGACCCGGAAGCGAAGCTCGGCGAAGGAGACGCCGTCAGCTTCACGCTGGACCCGGCGCACTGCCTCCTGGTCGCCGTCTGACGCACGGCCGGCCATGGACAACCCACGTTCCGCCCGGCTCACGTGGCTCCTGATCGCGATCGTCGGCGCCCTGACGATCTGCCCGGTGCTCATGCTGGTCCTCGGCAGCTTCTCCGAGGGGTTGACCGCGTTCGGCAAGTTCACGACCGACAAGTACGTCGAGGCGTATACCGACCCGGCATTCTTCAAGGTGATGCTCAACACGTTCATCTTCGTGCTGGGCTCCTCGACGCTGTCCACGGTGCTGGCCGTGTTCCTGGCCTACCTGAACACGCGCACCGACATCCCGTTCAAGTTCCTGTTCCGGGTCCTGTCGCTCATCCCGATGATGATCCCGCACCTGCTGTTCTCGGTCTGCTGGGCGCTGCTGCTCAATCCGTCGAACGGGATGATCAACCTCGCGCTGAAGGACACGTTCGGGCTGGACGAGGCGCCGCTCAACATCTACTCGATGTGGGGCATGATCCTGGTCGAGGGGCTGCTCGACCTGCCGATCGCCTACCTCATCATCGCGCCGGCCATGGCGTCCTTCGACGTCGCGCTGGAGGAATCCTCGCGCGTGTGCGGCGCGAGCAGCTGGAAGACGCTGTTCAGGATCACGCTCCCGGTGCTGCGCCCGGCGATCCTGGCGGCGTTCATCCTGGGCGTGGTGCGAAGCCTCGCCTCCTTCGCGGTGCCGTCCGTCCTGGGCATGCCGGGGCGCGTGCCCGTGCTGGCGACGCACCTGTACGAGATGATCGCCACCGGCTTCGCCACCGACTACGGCAAGGCGGCGGCGGTGGGCATGAGCGTACTGGTGGCCTCGGTGACGCTGATCGTCGTCTACCGCGCGCTGACGGCGGAAAGCGAGAAGTTCGTCACGGTGGCCGGACGCGGCTTCCGGCCCACGGTGATCGAGCTCGGGAAGGCGAGGATGCCGCTCTTCGCGCTCGTCGGCCTCCTGTCCGTCGTGCTGATCGTGCTTCCGGTGGCGGTGCTGCTCTATACCTCGTTCATGCCGTACTCGATGGTGCCCGGCGCGAGGGCCTTCTCGATGATGACCCTGAAGCACTGGCGCGACGTGCTGGGCGACCCGATATCGCTGCTGTCGCTGAAGAACAGCCTGTTCCTGGCGGTGGCCGGCGCCACGCTGGGCGTGATCCTCTCGGTGTTCGTCGCCTACGTCATCGTCAAGGTGAAGACCCGCGCGTCGGGGATCCTGGACTCGCTGAGCTACCTCTCGTTCTCGTTCCCCGGCATCGTGATCGGCATCGGCTTCATGTGGTTCTTCGTGCAGACCCCGCTTTACGCGACGATCTGGGCGCTGCTCCTCGGCTATATCGCCACCTACCTGCCGTACGGCATCCGGCCGATGTCGAGCGCCTTCATCCAGATCCACAGCCACCTGGAGGAGTCCTCGCTGGTGTGCGGGGCGAGCCCGCTGACGACCATGAAGCGCATCATCGTGCCGCTGCTGATCCCGGGCATCGTGTCGGGATGGATACTGATGGCGTCGATGTTCGTGCGCGAGCTGACGCTCTCCGTGGTGCTTTCGCGGCCCGGGACGGAGGTCCTCGCCGTCCAGATCCTGCGCTTCAGCGAGGACGGCCTGTGGGGCAAGCTTTCGGCGCTGGGCATCGTGATGATCGCGATCTCGACGGCGCTGGTCGTCGTGGCCACCGTGGTCGGCAACCGGTTCAAGGCGGCCTAGGCCCGCGAGCCGGCTCGCGCATGAGCCGGCATGAGGTGCCGGGCTGCGTTCAGGTCAGGGGCAATGCGGCGAACCACCGCGAGAACGACTGCCACGGGGCGGATGCCGTGAGACCGAGAAGCGGCGGCGCTTGCAGGAGCACGAAGAGCGCGAGCATGGCGGGAAACACGCCTCTCCCGGAGGCCGAGCGCCGCTCCGCCGCGATCAGCGCCGCCAGAACGAGATCCGTGAGCCCGAAGGTGAGCCACTGGTAGTTCCAGGAGGGCGTCGAA
>JAGRPO010000191.1 GCA_019449455.1 Betaproteobacteria bacterium
AAACTTCCGCTTGCAAGCAACTGCAAGTTGCGCTTTAATAAACCGGTATAACCCGCTAATTTTGAAGAAATCTCAGGGCGGGTCCCAGCAAAAAAGGGGAATCAATCGTGAATCTTGAGCCGCTGCGTCGCCTGAAATCGAAGCTCTCCGTCGCCTTCCTGGCCGCGGCCGCGCTAATCCTCGCCTCCTGCGGCGGCGGTGGCGCCACCGCCACGCCGGGCGGTACGGGCCTGCTCCAACTCCTTCCGGGCTCGGCGACCATCTACGCCGGCGTGCCGTACACGGCCAACATCGTCGGGGGGCGCAAGCCCTACCTCGTCACCTCGAATGAGCCGACGCTCATCGAGCTGAACTTCACCACCGACAGCAACACGTTCACCTTCGTCGCGCGCAATCCGGGCGTGGTCGACGTAGGCCTCGAACCGGACGAAGTGCCGCGCCGCTCGGTGATCATCGAGGTGCGCGACAGCAACGGCATTTCGATCTCGAACACCTACAACGTCCTGCAGAACTTCTTCACGGGCTACGGCGAGAGCTATACGGCCGCCTGCGCCGCCAGCGGCGCGGGCGAGACGCCTCAGGCCTGCTCGGGCTCCGACACCCTGATCACCTTGATCCCGGTCTCCAACGGCACCCTTTACGGAAACCGCGAGCTCCAGTTCGACAAGGTGCGCGGCGACTACCAGTTCCTGGTCGAGAATCCCGCGACCACACCGCAGCTCGTGGACCAGCTCCGCGTTCGCACCGACCATCTCGGCCGCGCGTTCGTGCGCGTGCGCGTGTCGGCCGGCGCGCCGACGCAGTTCGCGACCTACAAGATCACGGACGTCGCGACCGGCGCCTCGACGAACGCGGTCTTCGTCATCGTGCAACAGCCGGTGGTCGATGCGATCTCGGTCTTTCCGACCACGCTCTCCTTCTCCGGCTCGCTCGCCGGGCGTTGCGGGGCGGGTTCGGCGGACATCTTCGTGTTCGGCGGCACGCCGCCCTACAACGTCACGGGCTCCTCCGGGGTCGCCGTGTCGCCCTCGACGATCAGCGCTTCCGGCGGCAGGACCGCGGTCACGCTTCTCCTGACCTCGACGCCTTGCTCGCCCGGCTCGGTGGTCGTCAGCGACAGCCGCGGTTCGGTGGCTACGGTCACGGTGGAAAACAACGAAGGCTCGGGCACGCTGCCGCCCCTCTCGCTCGCGCCGACGACGATCGCCTCCCTGGCATGCGGCACCACCACCACGATCACGGTTGTCGGTGGCGTCGGCCAGATCTCGGCCGCGTCGCAGCACCCGCGCATCACGGCGACGGCCTCCTCCGGGACGATCTCCATCACGCGCCTCAACGGCGACGGTGCGACGATCTACCCGACCAGCGGTACGGTGACCGTCACGGATGGCGCCACCATCGAAACGATCGACATCACCGCAACGCCGGCCAACTGCCCATAGCGTAGCGACACGCCTCGCGAAAACGGGCATCTCTCGGGATGCCCGTTTCGTTTTCCCCCCGTGGATCCCGCGAACGCACTTCCCCCGAAGGTCCTCGTCACGGGCGCCGGCGGCTTCGTCGGCGCGGCGTTCGTGGCGCGGCTGGGGTCCCACCGGCGCATTGCGATGGGGGGCCCCGGATGGCGAGAGGAGGTCGCGGGGTCCGATTACCGGGATGCCGTGGTGGTCCATCTGGCCGCGCGGGTGCATCAGCCGCGCGGCGATGCCGCGGACTTCGAGCGCGACAACGTGGACAAGACGCGTGTGCTCGCCGAGGCGGCGGCGGCGGGCGGCGCCGCGCGCTTCGTGTTCGCGAGCACCGTCAAGGTCCACGGCGAGGAAACGCGCGGCGCGCCGTTTCGCCCGGACTCCCCGCCGGCCCCTGCCGACGACTATGCCCGGTCGAAGTGGCGGGCCGAGGAAGCCCTACGCGACATCGCCTCGCGCACCGGACTTCCGGTCGTGGTCCTTCGCATCCCGCTCACCTACGGCCCCGGGGTGGGAGGAAACTTCCGCGACCTGCTTCGCCTCGCGGATTCGGGCGCCTGGCTTCCGCTCGCGGCGATCCGCAACCGCCGAAGCCTCGTGCACGTGCGTGATCTCGCCGACGCCCTGATGCTGGCGGCCGGCCATCCGCAGGCGCCGGGCCGCGCCTACGTCGCGGCGCATCCCGTGCCCGCGTCCACGCCCGAGCTGGTGACGCTCATCCGCGCCAGCCTCGGTCGCCCATCGCGCCTCTTTCCGGTGCCCGCGTCCGCGCTCGAGGCCGCGGCGACGGTCGTGGGGCTGCGCGATCGCATGCGCCGCCTCACCCGTTCGCTCGAGGCCGATCCCGCCACCCTCGTGGCTGCCCTCGGGTGGTCGCCGCGCGTGTCGCTCGCCGACGGCGTGGCGGAAGCCGCGGCCTGGCGCGGAGAGGGCGCGCGGTGAACTTCGTGGACGTGCTGCTTCCGGCGATCGTGG
>JAGRPO010000192.1 GCA_019449455.1 Betaproteobacteria bacterium
CCCGACCATCCGCTCAACAAGGGCGTGATCTGCGCCAAGGGCGCCTCCGGGATCATGAAGCAGTACTCGCCGGCCCGGCTCACGAAGCCCCTTCGCCGCAAGGCCGGCGCCGAGCGGGGCGCCGGCGAGTTCGAAGCGATTTCCTGGGAGGAGGCGTTCACCACGCTCGCCGAGCGCCTGGCGAAGATCCGCTCGACCGATCCGAGGAAGTTCGCGCTTTTCACCGGCCGCGACCAGATGCAGGCGCTCACGGGCCTCTTCGCGCGCCAGTTCGGCACGCCCAACTACGCGGCGCACGGGGGCTTCTGCTCCGTGAACATGGCCGCGGGGATGATCTACACCATCGGCGGCTCCTTCTGGGAGTTCGGGGGCCCCGACCTCGAGCGCGCGAAGCTCTTCGTGATGCTGGGCACGGCCGAGGACCATCACTCGAACCCGCTCAAGATCGCGATCTCGAAGTTCAAGCGCGACGGCGGCCGCTTCATCTCCGTGAACCCGATCCGCACGGGCTATTCGGCCATCGCGGACGAATGGGTCCCCATCCGCCCCGGGACGGACGGCGCGCTCATCCTCGCCCTGGTGCACGAGCTGATCGAGCTGGGCCTCTACGACCGCGAGTTCCTGGTCCGCTACACGAACGCCGGCGAGCTCGTGAACCTCGACGGCGAGAGCGACGAGTTCGGCATGTTCGTGCGCACCGAGGTGCCGGAGGAGGAGGGCTGCTTCGACCCGCAGAACAAGCTCTGGTGGGACCGGCACGCCGACAAGCCGGTGGTCACGCACACCGACGGAGCCGACCCGTTCCTCTTCGGCCGCTTCCGCCTCCACGACGGCACCGAGGTGAGCCCCTCCTTCCAGCTGCTGAAGGATCGCGTGCGCGACTACACCCCCGACTGGGCCGCGGGCGTGACCGGCATCCCGGCGGCGACCATCCGCCGGCTCGCGCACGAGATGGGCATCACCGCGCGCGACCAGAAGATCGAGCTGCCCATCGCCTGGACGGACAGCTGGGGCAAGGAGCACGACACGGTGACGGGCAATCCCGTCGCGTTCCACGCCATGCGCGGGCTCGCGGCGCACTCGAACGGCTTCCACACCATCCGCGCGCTCGCGATCCTGATGACCCTGCTGGGCACGATCGACCGCCCCGGGGGCTTCCGCCACAAGACGCCGTTCCCGCGGCCCATCCCGCCCTGCGCCAAGACCCCGTCGACGCCGCTCGCGGTGAAGCCCGACCATCCGCTCGACGGCGCGCCGCTGGGCTGGCCCGCCGAGCCCGACGACCTCTTCGTCGACGACGAGGGCCGGCCGGTCCGCATCGACAAGGCGTTTTCCTGGGAATACCCGCTCGCCGTGCACGGGATGATGCACAACGTGATCACCAACGCCTGGCGAGGCGACCCGTATCCCATCGACACGCTCCTCATCTTCATGGCGAACATGGCGTGGAACTCGACCATGAACCTGGACGAGGTGCGCCGGATGCTCAATGACAAGGGCGATGACGGCGAGCACCGCATCCCGTTCATCGTCGTCGCCGACGCGTTCCAGTCGGAGATGACCGCGTTCGCGGACCTGATCCTGCCCGACACCACCTACCTCGAGCGCCACGACGTGATGTCGCTGCTCGACCGCCCGATCTCCGAGTTCGACGGGCCGGTCGACTCGGTGCGCATCCCGGTGGTCCCGCCCACGGGCGAGTGCAAGCCGTTCCAGGAGGTCCTGATCGAGCTGGGCGCGCGGCTGAAGCTCCCGGCGTTCGTGCACAAGGACGGACGCCGCAGGTACCGCGACTACCCCGACTTCATCGTGAACTACGAGACCGAGCCCGGCTCCGGCATCGGGTTCCTCTCGGGCTGGCGCGGCAAGGGCGGCGAGAAGTCGCTTCGCGGCGAGCCCAACCCGCGGCAGTGGGAGATGTACGCGCAGAACAACTGCGTCTTCCACTACGAGCTGCCGAAGAGCTACCAGTACATGCGCAACTGGAACCAGGGCTACCTCGAGTGGTCGCTCAGGAACCGCATCACGCGATACGACGAGCCGATCCTCATCCACCTCTACTCGGAGGTGCTGCAGAAGTTCCGGCTCGCGGCGCGCGGCAAGGGGATTTCCCGCCGGCCCCCCGAGGGCCTGCGCAAGCGGGTGGACACGTTCTTCGACCCGCTGCCGTTCTACTACGAGCCGCTCGAGTCGCAGGCCACGGACAAGGTGCGCTACCCGCTCGCGGCGGTCACGCAGCGCCCGATGGCGATGTACCACTCGTGGGATTCGCAGAACGCGTGGCTGCGCCAGATCCACGGCCACAACAGCCTGTTCGTCAACCCGCTCACCGCGGCCGCGCAGGGCATCGCGGACGGCGACTGGATCTGGGTGGAATCGACCTGGGGCAAGGTGCGCTGCGTGGCGCGCCTGTCCGAGGCCGTGGAGCCGGGCACCGTGTGGACCTGGAACGCGATCGGCAAGGCGCCGGGGGCGTGGAGCCTCGCGCCCGGCGCCGACGAGGCGCGCCGCGGGTTCCTCGTCAACGGCCTCATCAGCGACGAGCTCCCGCCCGATGCGGACGGCGCTCGCTTCTCCAATTCCGACCCGGTCACGGGGCAGGCGGCGTGGTACGACGTGCGCGTGCGCATCCGCAAGGCCGGGGCGGGCGAATCGGGCACCGTGGCGCCGGCGGGCGAGGCCATGCATCCCTACCCGGGGATGAGCGCGGCGCCCGTGGATGTCGCCTACCGCGCCGGAGGGAAGAAGCGGTGAGGCGACTCGCCGTGCTCGCGGCCGCCGCGGCGGTCCTCGCCTTCGCGCCCGAAGCTGCCACGGCCGCGGACGCCGCGGCGGCGCAGGCCGGATCGGGTGCCGACCTGCCCTGGTGGGCCTGGCCGCTGATCCTCTTCGTGGTGTGCTTCTTCCTCGGCATCGTCGCGGTGCCGGCCGGCGTCGGCGGCGGCGTGCTCTTCGTGCCGATCGTCGGCGGTTTCTTCCCGTTCCACCTCGACTTCGTGCGCGGCGCCGGGCTCCTCGTGGCGCTCGCGAGCGCGCTGTCCGCGGGGCCGGCGCTGCTGCAGTCCGGCCTCGCCAGCCTGCGGCTGGCGCTGCCGCTCGCGGTGGTGGCCTCCGCCAGCTCGATCCTCGGCGCGATGATCGGCTTCGCGCTTCCCACCAGCGCGGTCCAGGTGGCGCTCGGCGGAACCATTCTCGCCATCGTCGTGCTCATGGCGGTGGCGAAGCGCTCCGAGTACCCGGAGGTGCGCGAGCCCGACGCGATCTCGGTGGCGCTCGGCATGAACGGCGTGCTCGTCGAGGCCGGCACCGGCCGCCAGATTCCGTGGCAGGTTCACCGCACGCCCGCGGGGCTGGCCGTCTTCTTCGTCATCGGGATACTCGCCGGCATGTTCGGGCTGGGCGCCGGGTGGGCCAACCTGCCCGCGTTGAACCTCCTCATGGGCGCCCCTCTCAAGATATCGGCCGGCACGTCGAGCTTCATCCTGTCCCTCGTGGACAGCTCCGCCGCGTGGGTCTACCTGAACAAGGGCGCGGTGCTGCCCATGATCGCGGTGCCCTCGGTGATCGGGATGATGCTCGGCGCCAAGATCGGCGCGAAGCTGCTGCGGGTGCTGCCCGCGGCCGCCGTAAGGAAGCTGGTGCTCGCGCTGCTCGCCTTCGCGGGCCTGCGGGCGCTGCTCAAGGGGCTTGGCGTCTGGCCCTGACCGCTGCGATGACTTTCACGACTGACAGGAGAACGACGATGCGCGCAGTTCAAATGATTGCCGGGGTGGCCCTCGCGGCCGCTGCCGGAGCCGCCACGGCGGCCACGGAACTGATGTCGGAGGAATGGGCCAGGGCGGCATGCGTTGCCTGGAACGCGGACGCCACCCTGACCGGCGGACTGCACGAGAGCGGCTGGGCGGCCAACGACAAGAAGCGCGGCTACAAGGCGCTGCAGGTGGCGCGCAAGGACTGCGCGTCGAGCCCGAAGGTGGAGGTCCGAATCGCGGCGAAGGACGGCAAGGCGCTGTGCGTCTCCGGAGGCCGATCGGTCGACAAGCTCGACCTCGACGTCGACTACGCGATGACGGCCGACACGAAGCGCTGGACGGAGATGGGCAAGGGCGAGTACGGCCCCATGCGCGCGATGATGTTCGGGCGCCTGAGCTTCGACGGGCCGATGGGCGAGGCGATGGGCAACATGGGCCCCTTCGAGAGCTTCCTGCTCCTCGTGGGCAAGGTGCCCGGCGACACGGCCGTCTGCCCGAAGTGAGTTGCGCGGCATGACCGGGACGACGACGCCCGCCCCCGACCAGGCGCGCTATGCGCGCCTGCTCGCGATCGGCACGAACACGGGGCTCGCCACGCTGGCGATCCTCTTCGGCGTCTACATGCTCGGCGCCGTCGACCCGCACGTTCCGCACGAGCGGCTGCCGGACCTGTGGCACCTGCCCGCCGCCGATTTCCTCGAGCTCGTCCGGCTGGAGGCGGGATGGGGCTGGACCGCGAGGATCGCGCATGCGGACATCCTCACGCTCATCGGGATCGTGATGCTCGCCTTCTGCTCGGTCCCGTGCCTGATCGCCGTGATGCCGATCTACTGGGCCTCGGGGCAGCGCGTGCTCTTCGCGATCTGCGGAATCGAAGTGGCGGTGATCGCGATGGCGGCCTCGGGATACCTCTCGGGCGGTCACTAGGGCGCAACGGATTCTTGACCAAGGCCCCGAAGCGGGCCGACAAAGACGACGACAGGGGAATCGAATGACTTACGTGATCGGCGGCATCGAAAAGGAAACGGACGCGGACGGCTACCTCATCGAGGCGGACTTCAGCGAGGAGGCCGTGCAGGTCATCGCGGCCGCGGACGGCATCACGCTCACGCCTGACCACTGGAAGGTGGTGGGCTACCTTCGCGACGAGTACCGGGACAACGGCCACACGCCGAATTTCCGCAACATGGTCAAGGGCTTGCAGGACGTCCTGCCGGGTTGCGACTCGAATTCGCTGTATGTCCTCTTCCCGATGGGGCCCGCCAAGCAAGGCTGCAAGGTGGCGGGGCTCCCGCAGCCCTACGGCAAGGGCGGGTACTAGCACCGCCGGATCCGGTGCGGGCCATCGGGAATGCAGTTTCCTTAAGGAAGCTCAAAGAAAATCGGGTAAAGGCGGGCACAGTGTCTGGGGCGAACGGCCCCGGCACGACCGGGGCCGTGTCAAGACTCACTCACAAGGAGAGAAAGTGATGAAGTTCGACATCAGCATCGTGATCAGCGTGCTGGCCATCCTGGTGATGTTCTACTGCCTGTGGCTGGTGCTCACGCTGCGAAAGAACGTCCCGGGGGGGGTCGTCGGGAAGACCTGGAAGACGCTGACCGCGCTGGTCGTCCTGTTCACCCTCGGCTACCTGGTGACGCCGTTCTTCGGCATGCTGCCGCCGTTGCTGATGAACGTGATCGTCTCGCTCATCTTCCTGTTCGGCGCGATCTACGTCGTGATCACGGTGAAGCTCATCTATCGCATCATCGAGGAACTGGCGGGGTAGGCCCATGGATCCGGATGTCGTCCTGGCAAAGACGCCGCGGGGCGCCGAGGCGTTGGCGAGGCAGGACCACGACCTGCCCCGGGAACTGCGCCACGCCCTGATCCTGATCGACGGGAGGTCGCCTGTCGCGAAGCTGGAGCACCGGGGGGCCATCATCCCCAACTTCCCGGCCGCTCTTCGCGAGTTGGTCGCGCGCGGGCTGGCCGCGCCCGTCGGTCACAACGGGTCGGCCGCCGATCCGGGCGGGGCGGTGCTTCGCAAGGCGCTCATCGCGGTCGCCGATAGCGTGCTTGGGGATAAATCGGGCAAGATCGTGAAGAGGCTCGAGGACGCCGGCGGCACGCGGGAAGAGCTGGCGGCCGCGGTCGAGGCGAGCTACAAGCTGATCCGGCTCACGATCGACGAGTCGCGTGCAGAGGAGTTCCGCTCGGCCGCCAAGGACGTGGTCGCGCGGAACGGCTGAGCGCCGCCGATCGTCCAGGTGCCCCGCGGGGCACCTTTCACGGCAGGGCGATCGCGCCGGGCTCCTGCGCGAACCGCCGGGCCGCGCCGGCGTCGGCGGCCATCTCGCGTGCCACGCGAAGCCAGTGCTCCCGGCCCGATTCGAGGGCGTCGCGCAGCCGTTCACGGCCCGCCCCGGCGCTCCAGGCGGCGTGGGCCGACGACAGGCGCGGGAAGAGTTCCTTGCGCAGCCCGGAAAAGGTCGCGAACCAGAAATGCAGCGACGGCGTGGCGTCGCGCTCGAGGAGGGTCGGCAGGGTGACGAGCGTGTCGGCGACCAGGTCGCGCACGGCGCGCGCGGTGATCTCGACGCGCCGGTCCTCCAGTCCCGCCATGAACCGCTCCCACTCTTCGCCGAGGAGCCGGCCGGCGGCCACCTCGCCCAGCTCGTGCAGGATGAGCGTCTCGCGTTCCGCCTCGGCCATGCGCTCGAGCGCCCGGTCGCGCTCGCGGCCGTAGCCGTAGGCGTCGAGGGCCGCGGCCATGTCGCCTTCGGCTGCGCGGGATTCCCACGTCTCCGCGCGCAGCCACAGCCAGCGCTCGAAGGCCTCGCGGCGAACGACGATCGTGCCGCCCTGGAGGGCGGCCGGGGCCGCGTCCATGTCGCGCACGTACTCGCAGCCCGCCTCGAGGATCTCGACGCCGTCGCGGCGCTCGCGCCGGGCGAGGCGGGCGACGAAGAAATGCGGCTTGCCGAAGCGGCCGCGGCCCGCGCCGTAGAGGAGGCCGGAAGGGATCAGCTCGGCATTCACGGCGTCGGCGTCGAACGGATCCGCCTCGCCGCCCGCGAGCGGGATGCCCGACCACTCGTCCTGTGCAAGGGTTTCCCACAGTGCCTCGCGCTCGGCGATCCACAGCGCCACGTCGGCGCGGGGCGGCACGGCCGCGCGCGGCAGGTCGTGCTCCCAGCGGTAGTACTCGCGCATGGCGAGCAGGTAATTGCACAGCGTGAGGTCCTGCGCATGCCGCGCGTCCGACAGGTGGCAGTTCGACTGCACCGCGGCCAGGAGCGGCTCGAGGGCTGTTCTCATGGCTCGCCCGCCTTGCCCGCGGCGCGCTGGCGGCCTTCCCAGCGGACGATGGAGGCGACCACGGTCGCGAAGGGAATGCCGGTGAGCCCGTCGAAGGCCGCTTGCGCCCGCGTGACCAGCGCGTGGATGTCGGAGGGCGCCGCCTCCGGTTCGCCGAGCGCGGCGGCAAGGCCGCGCAGGCCGCCGCATTGCAGGCGTTGCTCCGCGGCGTGGGGCAGCGAGGACCCGGGCGTCGGCAGGCGCAGCGCGAAGGTCGCGCGTTCGCGCAGGAGCGCGTGCAGGGTGCGGCAGTTGGCGTTGGCCACGGGGGAAGCGCAGCGCGGCCGCTCCGCCTCGCCCTCGAGCGCCATCGTCACGAGGGGGCAGG
The DNA here is from genome assembly GCA_019449455.1 of Betaproteobacteria bacterium. Classification (GTDB taxonomy): domain Bacteria; phylum Pseudomonadota; class Gammaproteobacteria; order Burkholderiales; family Usitatibacteraceae; genus FEB-7. The sequence goes on from JAGRPO010000192.1 coordinate 7,421, forward strand.
CGCCCTGCCGCGCGAGGACCGCCTTGGCGAAAGCGCAGGGGGGCGGGTCAGTCGTCATCGAGGCGCGGCTGCGGCTCGCGCACTTCGGTGAGAAGCGTCTCGGCGCCCAGCTCGTCCTCGGCGAAGATCACCTTCACCTTGCAGTTGGCGGGCAGGGCCGGGTCCTTGCGCAGGGCCTTGGCCTGCGCGGAGGCTTGCGGGAAGGCGGCCATTTCGGCCACTTTCTCGAGGCTGTGGAACGGGAAGACCTTGTAGATGAAGTAGGGCATGGGGCGCGGGTGGTCCTATTCGCCGTAGCGGGTTGTCGACTTGCGTTTCCCGGGGGTCGTTCTCTGGATGACCACGCCGCGCACCGCGGAGAGGTCGCCCATGCCGACGGCCGGGTACCGGGGATTGAGCGGGCGAAGCTGCCAGCCGCCGCCCGCGGCGACCAGTTGCCGGAAGATCCACTCGCCGTCGTGGCGCGCGAGCACGAAGCTGCCGTCCGTGGCGAGGCCGTCGGGCTCGACGACGATCACGTCGCCCTCCGCGAACTCCGGCTCCATGGAGTCGCCCAGCACCATGAGGGCGAACGATTCCGAGCCGCTGCACGCGCCTTGCTCCTCCTCGCCCGCAGGGGCGATGGGGATGACGCGGCGGGCAGGCGTGGCCGGGGCGTTCATGGCCGGATCAGAGGGCGAGCATCGCCAGGGATTCGCCGGGCACGCCCGCGGCGCGGAACTCGAACTCCGCGTTGCGCACGAACTCCTCCGGCCCCGCCACGTAGACGTCCGCGCGCGCGAGATCCGTCGTCGCGCCAAGGGCCGCCACCAGCTCGGCGGCGCCCGCGGCCGCGTCCTCGCCGGCGAGCGGCAGCCAGCTGAAGCCGTCGAGCGCCTCGGCCCACGCGCGGCACTGGTTGGCGAGGTAGTGGCCGTCGCGGCGCGTGGCGAGCCAGGCGACGGTGTACGAGGGCGCGGCGTCGGCCGAGAGCGCGTATTCGACGAGGCTCTTCACCGGCGCGAAGCCCAGGTCGCACGCGGCGAACACCAGGGGCCTTCCGGGCTCCGAGGCGAGCACGAAGCGACCTTCGGGTCCGACGAGCGTCACGCGCTCTCCCGGCCGGATGGCCCCGGAGAAGACGTCGGTCGCGAATCCGTCGGCCTCGTCCCGGCCGACGTGGAAGTGGAGGTTGCGGTCGTCGCAGGGGCAGCTCGCGATCGGGTACGTGGCCTGCACGTCGCCCGCCGGCGTCGCCGCACCGAGGCTCGCGGACTGGCCCGCGAGGAAGCGAAGCCGGTTCGAGCGCGGCGCCTGCAGGTGCAGCAGGCGGGTGTCCTCGCCCAACGGCGTGATCGATCGCACGGTGGCCACGATCTCCTGCCGCGGGATGTCCTCCGGTCCCGCCGCCTCCAGCGTCTCGATCTTCAGGTCGGTGACGGCCGAGTAGGCGCACATCAGGATGTGGCCCTGGGCGCGCTCGGCCTCCGAGAGCGTGAAATCGTGGGGACGGATGCGCTGCACTTCGCCGTCGACCACGCGCGCCCGGCACAGGCCGCAGGTGCCGTTCTCGCAGCCATAGGAGAGCTGGAGGCCGGCCTTGAGGCCGGACTGCAGGATCGAGTCGTGGCCCTCGACGAAGTACTCGTGGCCGCTGGGCCGGACTTCGACGCGCGGCGTCATGGAATGCAGCGCGACGTCCATCGCGGCGACGGCGTCGGAAGCATCGCCCGCGAGCGCGCGCCCGAGGCCGTCGGCCATCGCGGCGAGCGCCCGCGGCAGTTGCGGATGGCCCGCGAAGGCGTCGCGCAGCGTGCGCTCGGTCTCCTCCACGAGCCGGTGGTAGCGCTGCACGGTGCGCCGCAGCTCGGCGAGCTCGAGGCCCTGCGCGAACAGGCGCTGGGCGAGGATCTCCTGCGATGGAAGCAGGCGTTCGCGCACGCGGCGGCCAAAGGATTCCTCCCTGATTCGGTTGACCCACTCGACGGCGCCGGAGGCCTCCAGCTGCGCGAGCGGGAACGCGCGCAGGAGTTCGTCGGTCGCGATCATGCCCTCGGACGTGGCGAGCGTCCCCTCGCCGATCATCTTCTGCAGCGTGCTGCGATGCACGCCGACGAGATGGGCCGCCCTCGATAGCGACAGCCGGTGGGACACGTTGCCTCCCTCGCGAGCTTCCACGCGCCCCGACGAGGCGCCGGGAGCCAGTGTAGCCCAGTCCCCGGCGCCGGCGCCGCGCCCGGAAGCGTTGGTATACATTACCCATGTGGGGGGTGAGGGATTACCCTAAGCGGGTATAGACCCGCCGGAGCCGGGGCCGCGAAAGTGCGATACCCGAAGGACTGACTGGACGCTTCGTGCGCCCGTGAACCGTTGGACACCGCAAGGAGAGCGCACATGGATTTCAACAAGGAACTGGACGCGCGCGGGCTCAACTGCCCGCTGCCGATTCTCAAGACGAAGAAGGCTTTGGGCGAGCTCACCACCGGCCAGGTGCTGAAAGTGATCTCGACGGACGCCGGAAGCGTGAAGGACATGGAGGCGTTCGCCAAGCAGACCGGCAACGAGCTGCTCTCCTCGATGCCCGAGGGCAAGGAATACGTCTTCTTCCTGAAGAAGAAATAAGGGCGCGCCATGACCCAGAAGAAGCTCGCGATCATCGCAACGAAGGGGACGCTCGACATGGCGTACCCGCCCTTCATCCTCGCCTCCACGGCGGCGGCGCTGGACTACGAAGTGCAGATCTTCTTCACCTTCTACGGCCTCACGCTCCTGCGCAAGGACCTGTCGGGCGTGAAGATCAGCCCGCTCGCCAACCCCGCCATGCCGATGCCCGTGCCGATGCCGGTGCTGGTGGCCGCGCTGCCGGGCATGGAGAGCATGGCCACGATGATGATGAAGCAGAAGATCAAGAAGAAGGGCGTGGCCTCGATCGGGGAGCTGCGCGCGGCCTGCATCGAGTCGGGCGTCAAGTTCATCGGCTGCGAGATGACCGTCGACCTCTTCGACTTCAAGCGCGAGGACTTCATCGACGGCATCGAGTACGGCGGCGCCTCCACGTTCTTCGAATTCGCCGGCAGCACCGACATTTGCCTTTTCGTCTGACATCGCGGTTTTCCACGCTCTCGCGTCCACATCCGGAGGAAACTAGACCATGAAAAGCATTTCCATCGCCGTTCGCCGTGCGCTTGCCGTGACGGCGTGCGTCCTGCCGGCCGCCGCGTTCGCCACCGACGGCTACTTCTCCCACGGCTACGGCATGAAGGGCAAGGGCATGGCAGGCGCCTCCACCGCGATGGCCGCCGACGCCATGGGCGGGGCCAACAACCCGGCCAGCATGGTGTGGGTGGGCAACCGCTTCGACGCCGGCGTCGACTTCTTCAGCCCGCGCCGCAAGGTGCAGCGCTCGGGCAGCGCCGGCGGAATGCTCGACTTCTCGGTCAACAGCGACAGCACGCTCTTCGCGATCCCGGAGCTGGGCTTCAACACGATGGTCTCGCCCAATTTCTCGCTGGGCGTCACCATTTACGGCAACGGCGGCATGAACACCGACTTCGAGGGCGGCCAGCTCGACTGCTCGGCCTTCGGCGGCCCGCCCTCGGCCAACGGCCTGTGCGGCATGGGCCGGCTGGGCGTGAACCTCGAGCAGCTGATCGTCGCCCCGACGATCGCCTGGAAGTTCTCCCCCAACCATTCGCTGGGCATCTCGCCGCTCCTGGGCTACCAGAAGTTCCGCATGCAGGGCGC
>JAGRPO010000193.1 GCA_019449455.1 Betaproteobacteria bacterium
CCTGGGGCTCGCCACCGCCGCGGCCCGCACCGGCGATCGCGAGACCGCCACCCGCCACTACCGGCGCGCCCTCGCGCTCGATCCGAAGAACGCGTCGTCCATCGCGGGCCTCGCCGCCCTTGCGGACCTCTCGCGCCCCGAAGGGCTCGAGGAGCAGTTGCGCGCCGACATCACGCGCTACCCGCAAAGCCCCGCCCTGCACTTCACCCTGGGTAACCTCTACGCCTCCCAGTCGCGCTGGAACGAGGCGCAGGCCGCCTACTTCGAGGCCTACCGCCTCGATCCCGACAGCGCGGACCTCGCGTACAACCTCGCCATCAGCCTCGACCACCTGGGGCAGGCGAAGCTCGCCGCGGATTTCTACCGACGTGCGCTCGCGGCCTCCAGGCAGCAGGCCGCGCAGTTCGACAAGGGCCAGGTCACGCGGCGGATCGCGGAGCTCAAGCCCTAGCGATGGGCAACGTGCAAGCCGCGCCCCTATCCCAACTGCCGCTGGGCCAGACACTCCTCACGAAGGGGATCGTCAGCCAGGACCAGCTCAACATCGCGCTCACCGAGCAGAAGCGCTTCAAGGCGCCGCTGGGCAAGGTGCTGGTGCAGCTCGGGTTCGTCACCGAGGCCACGATCCGCGACATCCTCTCCGAGACGCTGGGGCAGGTGTCGATCGACCTCGAGAACACCATCGTGGACCCGGCCGCCATCGCGCTGGTGCCCAAGGACCTCGCGCGGCGCTACCACGTGCTGCCGGTCTCCTACGACCACGAGAAGCGCTCGCTCCTCATCGCGGTGTCGGACCCGGCCAACGTCGTCGCCCTCGACCAGATCCGCGCGCTCGTGCGCGAGGACCTGCGCATCGAGCAGGTGCTCGCGCGCGACTCCGACATCACCATCGGCATCGAGCACCACTACGGGTTCGAGCTCTCGATCGACGGCATCCTGAACGAGATCGAGACCGGCGAGATCGACTACCAGAGCCTCGCCGCCGAGTTCGACGAGTACAGCCAGCCCGTGGTGCGGCTGGTCGACGCGCTCCTCAACGACGCCGTAAAGCGCAGCGCCTCCGACATCCACTTCGAGCCCGAACAGGGGTTCCTGCGCATCCGCTACCGCATCGACGGGGTGCTCCGCCAGATCCGCAGCCTGCACAAGAACTACTGGGCGGCGATGGTGGTCCGGCTGAAGGTGATGAGCGGCATGAACATCGCCGAGACGCGCGCGCCGCAGGACGGGCGCATCTCCCTCATGCTCTCCGGCCACCAGGTCGATTTCCGCGTCTCCGCGCAGCCCACGACGCACGGCGAGAACATCGTGCTGCGCATCCTCGACCGCGACAAGGGCATCGTTCCCCTGGAGGGCCTGGGCCTGCAGCCCGAGGAGCTGAAGATCCTCAAGCTCATGCTCGCCCGCCCCGAGGGCATCATCCTGGTGACCGGCCCCACGGGAAGCGGGAAGACCACGACCCTCTACTCGGTGCTCAACTACGTGAACACCGAGGGCGTGAACATCATGACGCTCGAGGACCCGGTCGAGTACCCGATGGCGATGATCCGCCAGACCTCGGTGAACGAGGTGGTGAAGCTCGACTTCGCCTCGGGCATCCGCTCCATGATGCGCCAGGACCCCGACGTCATCCTGGTGGGCGAGATCCGCGACCAGGAGACGGCCGAGATGGCCTTCCGTGCCGCCATGACCGGCCACCAGGTGTACTCCACGCTGCACACGAACTCGTCCATCGGCGCGATCCCGCGCCTCATGGACCTTGGCGTGCTCCCCGACATCATGGCCGGCAACATCATCGGCGTGATCGCGCAGCGCCTGATGCGCAAGCTCTGCGTTCACTGCCGCGCCCCCTACGACCCCGACCCGGCCACGCGCAGCCTGCTCGCCATGGACGAGTCCGACGACCGGCCCGTCTACCAGCCGGTGGGTTGCCCGAAGTGCGACAACCAGGGCTACACGGGCCGCCTCGCGATCATGGAGATCTTCAAGCTGGATTCGGAGATCGACGAACTGATCGCACGCCGCGCGACGGGCCGCGAGATCCGCTCCGCGGCCACGGCCAAGGGTTTCCGGACGCTGGCCGACGACGCCATTTCCCGGGTGCTCATGGGCCAGACGAGCCTCGAGGAGATTTCGCGGATCGTCGACCTGACCGACCGCGTGATCTAAGGGGCCGCCGTGGCGCTCTTCGCCTATCGCGCCGTCGACGAGGAGGGCCGGATCTCCTCCGGGAGCCTCGATGCCACCAACGCCATCGACCTCGAGCTGAGGCTTCGCCGCCTCGGCCTCGACCTCGTCACCTACGAGTCGGTCAAGCGCAGCGTCGCCGCGCGGTCCCGGCACGTCACGCGCCCCGAGCTCATCACCTTCTGCTTCCACCTGTCGCAGCTCCTGCGCGCCGGCGTGAACATCATCGAGGCCCTCACGGACCTGCGCGACACCGTGGACAACGCCGGATTCCGCCAGGTCGTGGCGGGCCTCATCGAGGACATCGAGGGCGGCCTGCGGCTCTCCGAGGCCATGGCGAACCACCCGTACATCTTCGATGGCGTCTTCGTGGCGCTGGTCCGCGCCGGCGAGCAGAGCGGGCAGCTGAACGAGGTGCTCGACGAGCTGGCCGAGAACCTCAAGTGGCAGGACGAGATGGCGGGCCAGGCGCAGCGCGCGCTCATCTATCCGATGATCGTGCTCGTGGTCGTCGTCGCCGTGATCTTCATCCTGATGATCTTCCTCGTCCCGCAGCTTGCCGCGACATTCAAGTCGCTGGTGCCCAAGCTGCCCCGCGAGACGGAGCTGCTCATCGGCCTGTCGAACGTGTTCGTGAAGTACTGGTACCTCATGATCGGCATTCCGGCGGGTGCGGCCGCCGCGATCTACGTCGTCGCGCAAACCAACGAGGATCTCCAGCACCGCCTCGCCACCATCTCGATCAAGCTCCCCGTGCTCGGCCCCATCCGCTTCAAGATCATGCTCGCGCGCTTCTCGACCTTCTTCGCGATGCTCTACCGCTCCGGCATCAGCGTGCTCGACTGCATCCAGATCTGCGAGAAGATCATGGGCAACCGCGTGATGGAGGAGGCGCTGCAGCGCGTGGGCCGGTCCATCTCCGAGGGCCAGGGCATCAGCCAGGCCTTCACGGCCACGAAGCTCTTCCCCCCGCTGGTGCTGCGGATGCTGCGCGTCGGGGAATCGACCGGCGGACTGGATGCCGCCCTGCTGAACGTGAGCTACTTCTACAACCGGGAAGTGCGCGAGGGCATCGCCAGGATGCAGAGCCTCATCGGCCCCGCGACGACTATCCTGCTGGGGGGGCTGATCGTGGCTATCCTCTATACCATCTTCCTTCCGCTCTACGACGTGATCAGCAAGATCAAGTTCTAGCCCGCCAATGGCCGCCCGGCACCTCATCTACCTGACCAACGAGAACCTCGTGAGCCTCGTCGCCCACGGGGGGCGCATCACCGGGCGAACGGTCTTCCCGGTCTCCGCCGCCGGCCAGGCCGATTTCGAGCGCCACATCCAGGACCTGCGCTCGGTGCCGACGCACGTGATCACCGACCTCGCCGAGGAGGACTTCCGCCTCGACACGATCCCGCACCTGGGCACGCGCGACCGGGACGCCGTGCTCGCCCGCAAGCTCTCGCAGATCTTCCGCAACACCCCCTACAAGCATGCGTTCGCCCAGGGCCGCGAGGGCGAGGGCCGGCGGGACGATCGCGTGATCTACACCGCCATCACCAACGGCGAGATCCTGCGGCCCTGGGTGGAAATGCTGGAGCGCCTGCATATCCCCGTCGAGGGCATCCACTCCTCCGCCGTCTTCAGCGGCCGCCTCCTCGCCGAGCTTCACCTGGTCTTCCCGCACACGCTGCTGGTGACCTTCACGCCCGGCGACGCCGTGCGGCAGACGTACTTCCGCAACAAGGAGATCAAGTTCAGCCGCCTCACGCCAGTGGACCTCGAGGAGGGCGAGACGCTGGGGGAAATGCTCTCCGGGGAAGTGGGAAGGACCTGGCAGTACCTGGACAGCCAGCGCAGCTTCTCGCCGACCGACCGGCTCGAGGTGTGCGTGCTCATCCACCCGAAGGACCGCTCCACGGTCGAGCCGGTGCTGCGCGACTACGACCAGATCCTGTACCGCCTGCTCGACATCGGGCAGGTGGCGGCGAAGCTCGGTCTCAAGCCGCCCCCCGTGTCGTCCAGCGCCGAAGGGGTGCTCGCGCACCTCTTCCTGCGCAGGCCCGCGACCAACCACTTCGCCGCGCCGGAGCTTCGGCGGTTCGCCGTTCTTCGCAGCACGCGGAACGCGATCGGCATCACCGCCGGCGCCATCTTCGCAGTCGGGCTCGCCTATGCCGGGTGGAACCTCTCCTTCGCCCTCCAGAACCGCGAAAAGGACTTCGCGACCGCGAGGCGGATCCAGGCCATCAACAGCGAGGTCGACCAGATCGCGCGCTCGATGCCCGTGCAGGACGTGGGCGGGCAGACCATGCGCGACACGGTGGCGTTCTATTCGAGTTCGCTTCGAGGCATTCCCAGCGTCGAGTCGCTCCTGCGTCCGGTGTCCGGCGTCCTGGAAAAGTATCCGAAGATCCGTCTCACGCAAATCGCATGGCAGGCGGCGGACGACGACAAGGCCATGCCATCGCTCGTCCCGACGGCACCTCGGGATCTTCCCCCGCTGAAGGCTGTCGCCAAGGGCGCCGAGACTTCCGCGGCGGCGGGGCAGAGGCCCCCGGCAGAGACGGCGGATGGGCCGTTCTCCTCGGGGCGACACTCCGTGGCGATCCTCGAGGGCACGGTGACGGTCGAGGGAGTCGACTTCCGCGAGGCGATTTCCATCGTGGATGGCGTCGTCGCCGACATCGGGAAGATCCCGGGATTCCGCGCGAGCCTCGTGGACAGCCCCCTGGACGTCACGACCCGATCCGCGATCCAGGCCAAGCTGGGCGAGCGCGCCCCGGCGGCGAGCCATGCCCGGTTCACCATCAGGGTGTCGCGGCCGACGGAGCCCCGCGGATGACGATCGTCCTCACCAAGGAGGGCTTTCGCTCCCTGCGCCTGGCGTGGGCCCTCCTCGGTCTGGCCGTCCTGGCCGCCGCCGCGCTCGCGTGGGGAAGCCACCTGTACCTCCAGAAGGAACAGCGCGACGGCCTTGCCACGCAACGCGAGCTGCGCGAGGCGCAGACCCGCCTGGACGCGGCAATGCGCGAACGCGACGACCTCAAGGACTCCGCGGAGATCTTCCAGGACCTGGTGAAACGCGGAATCCTGAATCACGAGAACCGCCTCGATTTCGTCGAGAGGCTCGAGCGCCTGAAGATTCGCCACCGGCTTCTCGGCCTTGAGTACGAGATCGCGCCGCAGAGGCTGCTGCCGCTCCCCGGAGGGCGCGTCTTCAACTCCGTCGACGTGCTCGGCAGCCGCGTGAAGCTGAAGGTCCTCGCGCTGCACGAGGGGGATGCGCTCGCGTTCCTCGAGGAACTCGCGAATCCTCCGCAGGGGTTCAACCCCTTCAATCGCTGCGCCCTGCGAAAGATCGACACCGGCACCTCGGATGCCCTCGTGCCTCGCGCCGAGGCCGACTGCACGCTAGAGTGGATATCCCTCAAGGACAAGCGAATCGGCCGTGCGAACTAGCCTCGCCATCGTGCTTCTGCTCGCCTCGGCCGCCGCTTCGGCGCAGCAGCTCGGCACGCTCTTCCACTCGCCCAAGGAAAGGGAGGCGCTCGAGCGCCTGCGCCGGGGAGAGTCGCCGGGACAGGCCGCGTTCATGGACATCCCCGATCCGGTCATCACGGGCTA
>JAGRPO010000194.1 GCA_019449455.1 Betaproteobacteria bacterium
CGGATATAGATTCGCAGGATCCGCCAACTCAAGGCTCCCCATGAACGCCACCCCCGAACGCCCGCCCCTTCCCGACCGCCTGTCCGTGGATGCCCGCAGCCCGCACCACGTGGCCGCCGTGCTCGAGCACGACATCGGCATCCGCCTGAACGGCAACGAGCGCAAGGACGTGGAGGAATACTGCATCAGCGAGGGCTGGGTGAAGGTGGCGGTCGGCAAGAAGGTGGACCGCAGGGGCCAGCCGCTGCTGATCAAGCTCAGGGGCAAGGTCGAGGCGTTCTACAAGTAGCCACACCGCCTGGTCGCGGCGGTCAAGCGAATATCCCGGTGGAAACCGGCTGCCGGCATTCCTATACTGCCGGCCTGCCCGGCGGAACGTCCTGCCGGCAGGGCAACCCGCAAACTCAAATTCGACACAGGAACCGAAATGAAACTGAAAGTCTTCGTGGCCACCCTCGCCTGCCTCGCCGCCATCGGAGCGGCCAACGCCGAAGAGCGCCTGGGCGTCACGGTCTACCCCGGGGCGAAGTACGACGCCGACACGTCGAAGGCCGTCAAGGAAATGACGCAGGGCGAGACGGCGTGCTTCACCACCGCCGACCCGGTCGCCAAGGTCGCCGCGTTCTACAGGACGCAGGGCCTCAAGGCCATCGGCGACGCCACCGGGGAAGGAGCGATGTTCAAGAAGGGCGCCGTCGACGTGACGATCCAGTCCCCCTGGATGAACATGAAGAGCGGCGCGATGATGAAGGACACGCTCGTCTCCATCGTCAAGCAGCCGCAGTGACCGGCCGGCCGCGGGCCACCCGGCCCGCGGCGTTCATTTCGCCGCCGCCCCCCGGCACTCGATCGGCAGGAAGCTGGGCGGGAGGTCCGTCTCGTCGCGGCCGCGAATCTCCATGCCGTTGGGCACGGGGAGGTCGTGGCAGATCCAGGCGATGGGCACCAGGGGCTGGTCGGCCACGACCGCGGGCCGAAGCGTCACATGCCTGCCTTCCAGCAACTTGCTCGCGTTGTTCCCGTAGGTGAGGGTGATCGCCCCACCGTCGACGTTCACGCCCTTCACGAGGTTGCCGACGATCTTGTCGCGCGGCGGGACGGCGGCGGCCGCGTTGTCCGCGGGCATCTCGCCCGTGGCGGTCCACGCCGCCTGCACTCCCTGCTTGGCGAGTTCGGCGAGCACCAGGCCCTCCTTCACCTGCTTCTTCACCGCGGCGTCCCGCATGCCCGGGATCGCGAGGCCGACCAGGATGGCGAGCACGGCGAGCGCGAACACGAGCTCGATCCAGGTGAAGCCGGCGGAATGTCTTCGCATGGGCGCCATGATACGACGCCTCCAAACGGCGAACGCGTACTTCATCGACAGCGGGCAACTTGCGTAGACTGCGGGCGGGGCGCCGCATCCGGCCCGCCGCGCGTCCCGACATCCCTCATCGAATACCCGGAGCGCCAAACGCATGCCCGCACCTGTCATCGATGCAATGCCCGCGCGCCGGATCCTCCTGATCGTCGCGATCGGCGTGACGGCCTGGTTCGACGTTCGCGCCGCGGACAAGCCCGACCTGTGGGTCCTGCGGGGCGCGAAGGTCTACGTCGCCCCAGACACGCCGCCCATCGAGGACGGGATCGTCCTCGTTCGCGGGGACAGGATCGCAGCCGTCGGCCCGCGGGCCAGCGTCTCCATACCGGCCGGAGCGCGCGAGTCCGAGTGCAGCGGACGCGTCGTGGCCGCCGGCTTCCAGAACAGCCACGTCCATTTCACCGAGGACCAATGGAACGATGCGCGCGGCCAGCCGGCCGAGGCCCTGTCGCGCCGCCTCGCCGCGATGCTCACCCGTTACGGCTATACGACGGTCTTCGACCTGGCTTCCGACCGGGACAACACGCTGGCGCTGCGCGCGCGCATCGACAGCGGCGAGGTGCGCGGACCGCGAATACTCACGGCGGGCCTGCCGCTGTTCCCGCCGAACGGGATTCCCGTCTATCTCGCGCATTTTCCGCCGCGCCTGCTGGCGAAGTTTCCGCAACCCGCCACCGTCGCGGCCGGCGTGGATCGGGTTCGGGAGAACCTGGACGCCGGAGCCGACGCAACGAAGCTCTTCGTGGCGACGCCGCAAGGCAACGGCGCGGTCAGGAGAATGCCCGCGGAGTTTGCCCGTGCGGCGGCGGACGCCTCCCATCGTCGCGGCAAGATGGTCATGGCGCACCCGACGGACATCGACGGGGTGCGCTCCGCGCTGGCCGCTGGCGTGGACGTGCTGGCGCACACGACGCTCGGCGTCGAGACGCCGTGGCCGGACACCCTGCGCCGCCAGGTGATCGATGCCGGGATGGCGGTCATGCCGACGTTGAAGCTGATGGGTCACGAATTGGGCAAGGAGCGCGTGCCCGAGGCCATCGCGCAGCGGCTCGTCGCGGCTTCCGTCGAGCACGTGAGGGCGTTCGCATCCGCGGGCGGCGAGGTGATCTTCGGCACCGATGCCGGCTACATGACGGACTACGATCCCGCGGAAGAGTACGTCCTCCTGTCGAAGGCCGGCCTTGCGCCGATGCAAATTCTCGCCTCCCTCACCACGACGCCCGCCGCGCGCTGGAAGGAAGGCGGGCGGCGCGGCCGCCTGGCGCCAGGGATGGATGCGGACATCGTCGTGCTCGACGCCGACCCCGCCGCCCACCCGGCGAACTTCGCGAAAGTCCGTTGCACCATCCGGCGTGGAACCGCCATCTATACCGCGCCTGGCAAATAGCGCCGGACACCGGCCGGCACGTCTATCCCCTGCGACGGATACGGATATACCATGCGCACACGCGCGGCCCTTTCCCGGGGCTCGCGCGCAGACCAAGGGATCAAGCCCGTGACCGATGCACAGAAGGCACCCGATTCCGGGCGCGGCAATTTCCTCTCCGAAGGCTTTCGCGAACTGGGCCGCAAGCTCGCCCGCTCCCGGCTGCGGCGCGCCATCCGGCAGCAGGAATCCGATCGCCTCGTCGCCCTGACCGCCCTCGGACAGAGAGCCTGGGACGACAAGGTCGATCTCGCGGCGCACGCCGGCATTCGCGATCGCCTGGCGGGCCTCGATTCGCGCGCCGGCGAGCTTTCGCAGACGACGAGCCGGCTCGACAAGGAGAAGACCGATCTCGAAGCGCAGCGCCGCGCGGAGCTCGACGCGTTCGCCACGCGCCGAAAGGCGGTGGAGGCGAAGAAGAGCCCGGTGGACGCGGCGCTGCGGGAGGCGCGATCCCGCAAGTCCGCCTGCGAGCAGTCGATCAAGCAGGGCGAATCGCGCCTGGCCGCGATCGCCGGCAGGCTTGCGGCGCTGGAGCGCGACATCGCTACCCTCGGGGCAGCCGCCGGCGCCGACGGGCAGCCGAAGGTCGCCGCGGCACAGGCGGAGCGATCGAAGCTCGCCGCCGAACAGGGGGTTCTGGGAGCGACGCTTGCGGCATCGCGAGCGGAATTGCCGGCGCACGCGGCCGAGGACAGCCGGCTCGCGACCGAGAGCCAGCGGCATGCCGCCGAGATCGCCGCCATCGACGCCGAGCAGAAGGCGGCCATCGGCCGCATCGACACGGACCTCGCTCGGCTGCGGTCCGAATTGCAGGGCGCCTCGCAACAATCCGGCGCCGTGCAGAAGGACCGCTCGGGAACCTTTTGCGAACTCGGCAAGGCCCTCTACGACGCCGGCGCGCGCGACGCCGCGCTCGCCGAGCCGGTCGCGCGCGTGGCCTCGATCGACGGCACCCGCGCGCAATCGGAGTCGACGCTCGCGGCATCCCTGGCCGAGACGCGCTCTCTCGCCGGCGCCACCATGGCCAAGTTCTGGAGCGTAATGCTGGGCGTTCCCCTCGCGCTGGCCGCACTGGGCATCGGCTCCTGGCAGTACCTGCATCGCAGCCTCCCCGTCGCCGCCGCTCCGCAGCCCGTGGCGCGGGCGAAGGCGGGTGCCTGCGAGGCCCAGAAGCCGCCCGACAACGGGACGGGCGTCGGCGTGCGCAGCGATTGCACGCGCACCGAGGGCACCTTCGCCGAGGGCCGCCTGCAGAACGGCAAGATCACCTATCCGGACGGTCGCGTGCGCGAAGGCGATTTCGCCGGCGGCCAGCAGATGGGCATGGGCAAGCTCACCTGGCGCGACGGCCGGCGCTATGAAGGCATGTTCGTGGACGGCCGTTCGATGGGCCCCGGGTTGTACGTCGGCGCCGACGGGACGAAGGACCGCGGCATGTTCAGGCCCGGCGCGAAGCTCCATGGCCTGGGGACCCGTGAAATCCCCACCGGCGGCGTGCTCGTCGGGATGTTCGACCATGGCAAGCCGTCCGGGAAGATGGCGCTGGTGAAGGACGGCAAGGCCGAAGTGGTGGACCCGGCGGCGGCCCCGGGCGCTCCCGCGCCGAGCACGGCCACCGTGGAGCCCGTCGGCCGATGACCCCTCGATACGGAGATCTCTCGATGCGCGGTGTCCTGATCGCGATGGTCCTCATCGCCGCATGGCCGGCCGACATTGCGGCCAAGACCCTGGGCGACTGCAAATGCAACCACGTCCGGGAGATGCGCGAACGCTGGTGCGCGGCGCGCGCGGCCAAGGCGGAATACCAACGCATCCAGTCCTTCCTCGAGGCCGAGCGCAGGACGAGCAAGGCAACGCGCATGTTCTCCACGGCCGACAAGGACATGATCAACCAGAAGTGCGTGCAGGAGGCGATCAACCGGGCGACCGACCGCGGCGTGGAGAAGGCGACCGCGGAGACCAACGAGAACCTTCCGACCCAGAGCCTCGCCGGCATGGCCGATTGCCGGATCGTGGTCACGCGCGGAGCCGACAATGCGTGCCTCAAGCAGATCGTCGAGGCGCACGAGGAAGTGCACCGCCAGGCATGCCTCTTCCGCAAGGACTTCATCGATCGGGGATACGCCGGGATCCTTTCGCAGCTCGGCATCGCGAGCGCCCTGGCATTGCACTATTCCGGCGACACCAAGTACGTGATGACCTCGTCGGACTACGCGTTCGAGGAGGAGACCGGCTATACGCAGGAAATGCAGCTGATCGCCGAGAGGTGGCAGATCCTGCAGAAGGCATGCGTCGCCGAGGCGTTCGTGGCCGAGCTGGACAATCCGGACACCGTCGGCCAGCAGATGTGGGACAACACGACGCCCGACAGCGACGGCAAGCGCAGGTACAAGATGTACGACCTGACCAACGATCCCTGCCCGAGGCGCCCGCCTCCGCCGAAGTCCGAATGCACCCTGCGGTGAGCGGGCCCGCCCATGCCGCCGATCCCGAGTGGCGCGCATCCGCGGTTCGGCCCGCCGGCGCTCGCCGCGCTGATCGCGCTCACCGCGCTCGTCTATCTCGATAGCCTCTTCGGCCCGTTCCAGTTCGACGATTTCGCGGTGGTGGCCACCGACCGCGCCGCGCAGGGATGGGCCGCGTGGCGGGAAACGCTCGCGCAGCGCATCCGGCCGCTGCTGAAGGCGACCTATGTCGCCACGCACCAGCTCGGCGGCTGGCTCGGGCATGCGACCCTCGGGCACCATCTGGGCGGCCTCCTGATCCACCTGGTCGTGGTCGCGCTCTCCTGGCGCCTCGCGCTCGTCCTGGCCACTTCCTTTCGCATGGCTCCCGACATCGCGGGGCGCGCGGCGCTCGGCTGCGCGGCGGTGGTGGCGCTGCATCCGCTCGCCACGGAAGCGGTGACCTACATCACCGGGCGATCGGTCGCGCTCGGAACGCTGTTCGCCCTCGCCGCCGCTCTCGCCCAGGTGCAGGCGGGCGGTGCAACGGTCGCGCGCACGCGGAACCTCGCCTGGCGCGCGGCAGCCCTCGCGGCCTTCGCCGCCGCGCTGCTTTCGCGCGAAACCTTCATCTTGCTTCCGGCGCTGCTGATGCTGCTCGAATGGGGGCGGGGCGACGGGCAGGAGTCCGCGTTCTCCATCGCGCGGCTGCGTCTCGCGCTGCGGCGCACCTCGGCCTTGTGGGCAGTGGCCGCGGTCGCCGTCGTGGCGATGCTGGGCCACCGCCGCTACGGCCCGCTGCTCGAGTTGTCGGCCGTCATCGCCCAGGGCCGACTGGACAGCCCCTCGATGCTGCTCGCGCTCGAGTACTTCGCGACACGCTTGTTGCTGCTGTCGCCGCTGAGCATCGATCCCGCGATCCAGCCCGAGCACCTCGGCGTGGCGCATCGCGCCGTCGCGAGCCTCGTCGCAGCCGCGGCGCTCTTGCTCGCGTGGCGCTGCCGGAAGAGCCGCCCCTGGTGGATCATCGCGTCGGTCTGGGCCGTGCTGACGCTCGCCCCGGTGTACCTGGTGCCGATCCGGCACGACGGCGTGGCCGAGCGCCACTTCTATCCGGTGCTCTGGGGCGTCGGGTTCGCGGTGTCCTGCGAGTTCGCCGTCCGCCTGCGACGCGCAATGGCGGTGGCGGCGGGCTGCGCGGCCGCCCTCGTCCTCTCGGCGGCCACGGTGATGCGCAACGCGGACTACTCGACCGAGGTCGCGCTATGGGAAGCGGCCGCGCGGGACTCGCACGCCACGCCGCGCGCGCTCAACAATCTCGGGGTCGCCTACGTGGGCGAGCGCCGGTGGGACGAAGCGCGGGCGGCATTCGAGCGCGCGCTGGCGCTCGATCCCGGCTACGCGAAGGCGCGCGGCAATCGCGACCGCGCGCTTGCCGGGCAGCGCACCGGCGACCCGTTCGCCGAGCCGGAAATCTGAGGGCCCGCGCGGCGACGGCCTTGCGCCCCCCCGCCCGCCGGTATTAAGGTTCCCTTCAACGGGAGAACAACAACATGGCGAAGGGCCTGCCTGAGGCCTTTTCCGGCGCGCTCGGACGGCGGTTCGAGTTTCTTCGCCGCCTGGGCGAGGGCGGAATGGCGGAAGTCTTTCTCGCCCGCGACCGGTTCCACGAGCGCGAGGTGGCCCTCAAGATCGTGCGCGCGAGCCCGAGCGCGGCCGGGGAGCGCAAGCAGCTCGAGCATCTCTGGCTGAACGAGATGCGCCTCGCCGGGCGCCTCAAGCACCCCTACATCCTGGAGGTCTACGAGGCGGGAACCGAGGACGGCAACAGCTTCCTCGTGATGGAGTACCTGCCGGGCGGCACGCTCGCGCCGTACACCTCGCCCGGCGCGTTGCTGCCCCCGTCCCGCGTGGCCGACATCGTGTTCAAGGTGAGCCACGCGCTCGAGTACGCCAACTCCCAGGGCCTGCTCCATCGCGACGTGAAGCCCGCCAACGTCCTCCTCGCGGCCGACGGCACGCCCAAGATCAGCGACTTCGGCGCGGCCTACCTCCTCGGCGAGGAGCACACGCAGGTGATCGGCGTGGGCACGCTCGCGTTCATGCCTCCCGAGCACTTCGAGGGGGCGGAGCCCAGCGTGCAGCACGACATCTACGCCACCGGCGTCATGGCCTACAACCTGCTGAGCGGCGGCTACCCCCACAAGGCCGTGACCCAGGCCGAGCTCATCAACGAGAAGCTCGGCGGCAAGCCGGTGCCGCTGGCGAGCCGCCGCCAGGGCCTGCCGCCCGCGCTCGTCGCGGCCGTCGGCCTCGCCATCCACCGGGACCGCGGCAAGCGCTTCGCCACGTGGCAGGCGTTTCGCGAGGCGCTGGCGCAGGCGTTCCCGGATCTCATCGCGCAGTCGGCGACGGTGAGCGAGAGCGCGCGGTTCGAGGTGCTGCGCCGCATCCCGTTCTTCGCCGCCTTTTCGGAGACCCAGGTGTGGGAGGCCGTCCGCATCGGCGAGCAACGCGCGTTCGATTCCGGCACGGAAGTGATCGCCGAGGGATCCGGGGACACCACGCTGTACGTCGTCGAGTCGGGCGACCTCGAGGTCGTCAATCGCGGCGTGCGCCTGGGGCGCATCCCGACGGGCGAAGCCTTCGGCGAGATCGCCTTCGTCGAGGGCACGGAGCGCCTGCGCTGCGCCAGCGTCCGGACGGTGACACCCACGACCGTGATCGCGTATTCTGCCGAGGCGCTCAGGCAGGCCACGGGCGCGCTCCAGGCGGCGTTCGGCCGGGCGATCGTGAAGCTGCTCGTGCGGCGCCTCATCCACTCCAACGACCGCTACGTGACGGCGATCCGGACGAAGAACGTGGCCAGGTAGCGCGCAAGCCGCAAGCGGCAATACACAATAAAGGGGGAAGGCCGTGATCAGACTGCTGGCGTTGCTGGTTTCCTTCGTTTCGCTTTCCGCATTCCCGCCGGGCGCGCTCGCCCAGTCGTTTCCGTCGCGCCCCATCGTGATGGTCGTCCCCTTCGCCGCCGGCGGCCCGGTGGACGTCGTGGCCCGCATCCTCGGCGAGCCCATGCGCAAGTCCCTCGGGCAGGCGGTCGTGATCGAGAGCACGACCGGAGCCGGGGGCAGCATCGGCGTCGGCCGCGTGGCCCGCGCCGCGCCCGACGGCTATACGCTGAGCATCGGCCACTGGAGCACGCACGTCGTGAACGGCGCGGTCTACCAGCTCCCGTACGACCTGCTGAAGGACCTGGAGCCCGTGGCGATGATCGGCGGCAATCCCATGATCGTCGTCACGAAGCCCAACGTGCCGGCGGCCAACCTCAAGGAGCTGGTCGCGTGGGTCAAGGCGAACCAGGAGAAGGTGAACGTGGGCACCGCCGGCGCCGGCTCGTCCACGCACATCAGCGGCATCTATTTCCAGAACGAGATCGGCGCGAAGCTCCAGTTCATCCCCTACAAGGGAACGGGACCGGCGATGCAGGACCTCATGGGCGGCCAGATCGACATGATGGTGGACCAGCTCTCCAATTCGCTGCCGCAGGTGCGCGCGAACCGGATCAAGGGCTACGCCATCACCGCGAAGGAACGCTCCGCCGCGGCGCCCGACATGCCGACGGTGGACGAGGCGGGGCTGCCGGGACTGCACATCAGCATCTGGTACGGCATCTGGGCGCCGAAGGGAACGCCGAAGGAAATCGTCGCCCGGCTCAACGCGGCCGTGGTCGACGCCCTCGCCGATCCCGCCACGCGCCAGCGGCTCGGCGACCTCGGCATGGAGATCGTGCCGCGCGACAGGCAGACGCCGGAGGCGCTCGGCGCGCACCAGAAGGCGGAGATCGAGAAGTGGTGGCCCATCATCAGGGCTGCCAACATCAAGCTGAACTGAAGGCGGATGCCCCTCACCGCCCACGAGATCAACGAGTACCGGTCCTTCGCCGAGCGCCTGGCGGACGCGGCCGCCCTCGCCATCCAGCCCTACTTCCGCTCGGCGCTCCCGGTGGACGACAAGGGCGGCCGGCGCTTCGATCCGGTGACGGCCGCCGACCGCGATGCCGAGCGCGCCATGCGCGAGCTCATCGGCCGGCACTACCCCGACCACGGCATCCTCGGCGAGGAAGACGGCGCCGTGGCCAGCCGTTGCGGGCTTACCTGGGTGCTCGACCCCATCGACGGGACGCGCGCGTTCATCACCGGCTTGCCGCTGTGGGGAACGCTTGTCGCGCTCAACGACGGCACGCGCCCCGTGCTGGGCGTCATGAACCAGCCGTTCACCGGCGAGCGCTATGTCGGCACCCCGGCCGGCGCGTGGCGAAACGGCGAGCCGCTCGAGACACGGCCGTGCCCGCGCCTCGCCGAGGCGCGGGTGATGTGCACCAGCCCGGAGCTCTTCGACACCCCCGAGCGCCTGGCGGCCTTCGAATCCGTCGCCGCGCAGGCGCAGATGGTGCGCTTCGGCGGCGACTGCTACGCCTACTGCATGGTGGCCTCGGGATTCGTGGACGCCGTCATCGAGTCGGGCCTGAAGCCCTATGACGTGCAGGCGCTGATTCCCATCGTCGAAGGCGCGGGCGGGCGCATGACCGCCTGGGACGGCGGGGACGCGCAGCACGGCGGCGCGGTCGTCGCGTGCGGCGACGACACGCTGCATGCCCTGATCGTGGAGCGCCTCCGGAAAGCCGCCTGAGCGGCCCGCGCCGCGGCGGCCGCGGCTATGCCGGCGCGACCTGCCGCAACCGGATCGCGCGCGCGCGCAACTGCCCGCAGCCGCCCTCCACGTCCTGCCCCGCGGAATTGCGCAGCTTGGTGAGCACGCCGCGCTCGTTCAGCCGCTGCGCCATCGCCTTCGTGCGCCCGGCCGACGGGCGCTCGAACGGCAGGCCCTCGACGGCGTTGTAGGCGATCAGGTTCATCACGGCGTACTTGCCGGCGAGCAGGCGCACGATCCCGTCCACCTCCTCGTCGGTGTCGTTGACGCCCGCGAGCAGCGTCCACTGGTACTGGATCGGGTAGTGCGTCGCGCGGGCGTAGGCCTC
Organism: Betaproteobacteria bacterium; assembly: GCA_019449455.1. GTDB lineage: Bacteria > Pseudomonadota > Gammaproteobacteria > Burkholderiales > Usitatibacteraceae > FEB-7. The sequence goes on from JAGRPO010000194.1 coordinate 10,275, forward strand.
GCCCAGCGCCACGAGCTCGGCGGGGTCGATGCGCGGCGCGTGCCGCATCAGCTTCTCGCGCTGTCCGGCGAACGTCGAATGCAGCGAAAGGGCTAGCGCGGGCTTCACGCGCCCGCGCGGCAGCCGCTCGAACACGCGCCTGTCGCCCACGGTCGAGAAGACCAGGTTCTTGTGCGCGATCGCGCCCTCGGTGCCGAGGAGGTCGATCGCGTCGAGCACCTCGTCCAGGTTGTGGGACGGCTCGCCCATCCCCATGAAGACCACCTTCTTCACGAATCGCCGCGACCGGGCGAGCGCCACCTGCGCCACGATCTCCGCGCTGCCCAGGTGGCGGGCAAGGCCCTGGCGCCCCGTCATGCAGAACGCGCAGCCGACCGCGCAGCCGACCTGCGTCGACACGCACAGCCCGTCGCGCGGCAGCAGCACGCACTCGACCGACTGGCCGTCCGGCAAATCCGCGAGCAACCGCTCGGAGCCGTCCTGGCCGGGGTGGCTGGATCGCAGTCGCGCGAGCGCGCCCCACTGCACGGCCATCGCCGGCAGCGCCTCGCGAAGACGCCCGGGCAGGAAGTCCTCCGCCGCGCGCGGGCCGCTGTCGAGCGGACGCGCCTGCATCCAGGCGCGCAGCACGAGCCGCTCGTGGCAGGGCTTGGCGCCGAGGGCGCGCAGGCGTTGCCGGAGGTGCTCGAGGCGCAATCCCGGTGCGGTCATTGTCCTCGGCCGGTGCCCGCGTCAGACCACGAGGCGTTGCGCGATCGCCATCCAGGCGCCGGATCGGGCGGTCGCCAGGATCGCCGCCTGGAAGAGCACGAGAAAGAGGATCCCCCACCCGAAGGCGGGGTGCAGGCGGCGGTTGCGCACCGTGTCCCACGCGACGCATGCGAGCGCCAGCAGGTCGGTGAGGCCGAGGAACACGAGGATTCCGCCCTGGTGCACGACATCGACGGGGATGCGCGCGATGGCGGGCGTGAGGATGGCGAGCGTCCCGAGGAGCATCAGGCGCTTGTGCCAGTCGCTTCGCCGCCGCATGAGCAGCGCCGCGCCCAGGAAGGCGCCGAACAGGAGCGCGACCCCGATGGGGATGGCGAGGAAGACGAGCGGCGGCGGACCGGGCGAGACGCCGCGCTTCGCCCCTTCGATCGCGGTCGCGATGCCGACGGCGACCACGAGCGCGGCGAGCACCGCGCCGGCGACGCCCAGGCGGCGGTGCAGATCCACCCGCCGGGCGGCCACCAGCCGCGTCTGCGCGATGAAGAGCGCCACCCACAGCGTCATCACCAGGCCGTGCAAATGCACGAGCCGCGGCAGCTCCGGCGCGCCGAAGATCGACTTCAGGTAGTAGCTCTGGGCAAAACCGGTGAACGCGATGATCGCGACGACGGCCGCGGCGATGCCGTAGAAACGGCGCTCCGCGGCGGAGCGGGGGGTTGCGGCGAGAGGCTCCATGTTGCCTCCTTTGCGGTGTGCCAGGCGAAGGGCGACGACTGCGCAGGCGCGCAGGACCGGCGGAGGATACACCTTCCGGGCCGGCGCAGCGGAGAAAGGGCGGAGGGCCTTCAGGAAGGCGTCGCGAACGGCCCGTCCAGCCCGCGGCGCACTTCGGCGGCCGCATACCGCTGGCAGCCCGCCACGGCGAGGGCTGCAAGGAGAAGGAGGACGGCGGCAACTCGGGGGTATCGGCTCATGCGGCGTACACTACGCCGCATCTAGGGCATTTCCCGTCCTAGTTCATGAGTAAAGTGGCGCTATGTCCCACCCCACGACCCGCGTCCTCGCCGTCCTCGAGATCCTGCAGTCCCAGGCGCACATCGGCGGGGCGGAGCTGGCGAGCCGCGTCGGCGTGGACAGGCGGACGCTGCGCCGCTACATCGCGATGCTCGAAGAGATGGGCATCCCGATCACCACCGAGCAGGGGCGCTATGGCGGCTACCGGCTGGTGCCCGGCTTCAGGCTGCCGCCGATGATGTTCACCGACGAGGAGGCCCAGGCCCTGTCGCTGGGGCTCATCGCCGCGCGCGGCCTGGGGCTCGCCGATGCCGCGCCCGCCATCGAGAGCGTGCAGGCGAAGCTCGACCGCGTGCTGCCCGGCGCGCCGCGCAAGACGATCGCCGCGCTCCGGGAAAGCGTGGCGCTGCAGACGGGCGACGCGCGGGCCAGCGCCGACGCGAAGCTCCTTCGCGTGCTGAGCGAGTCGGCGCAATCGCGCCGCACGTCCTGCCTGCGCTACCGCGCGGCCGACGGGGCGCTCACCTCGCGCGATTTCGACGTGTACGGGCTCGTGTTTCGCGCCGGCCGCTGGTACGTGGTGGGGTTCTGCCACCTGCGCGCGGGTCTGCGCACGCTGCGGCTCGACCGGGTCGCGCACGCCGACGTCGCCGAGCGCGCCTTCGAGCGGCCCGCGGATTTCGACGCCTCCGAATACCTCACGCGCGCGCTGGCGACGCTGCCGCGCGCCACGCCGGTGGAAGTGATGCTGCGCACGGACCTGGAATGCGCCCGCCGGGAGCTCTTCAACACCCTCGGCGCGCCCGAGGCGTGCGAAGGCGGGGTCCTGCTTCGCGGGTCCGCCGACGATCTCGCGTGGTACGCGCGGGAACTGATGCGCCTGCCGTTCCGCTTCGAGGTGCGGGAGCCGGATGCGTTGCGGCTGGAGGTCGCGCAACGCGCAAGCGCGCTGGCCGATCAGCACGGGACGGCGCCGGCCTCATCGCGCTCCTCGTCGGTGCGGGGGTCGCGAAAGCCCTAGGACCATCATCGTCCTGCGTCCCGCGCAAGCCGCGCCACCGTCGGCGCGAGGTCGAGTCCCGATTCCGCCTTGAGCCGCGATGCCTTCGCGAGCAGATCCTCGATGGACGGCAAGGCCATCGGCCCGCTCGAGGCGAGCGCGACGGTATTGCCCGCGTCGCACGGCGGCAGCACCAGCAGGCGATCGCCGAAAGCCTCGCGAAGGCGCGCCACGCTCGGCGCCACTCCCTGGCGCCCGGCGAGGAGGTTGATGGAAACCATCCCGCCCGCGGCAAGGTGCGCGCGGGCGTTGAGGTGGAAGGGCACCGTGTCGAGCATGCCGGGGCGGCCCCGCGAATCGAAGCCGTCCACGAGGATCAGGTCGAACTTGCTGCGCGTGCCCGCCAGGTAGTCGTGCCCGTCGGCGATCTCGATGCGCAGGCGCGGGGATTCCTCGGGCAGCCTGAAGAACTGGCGGGCGGCCGCGACCACCTCGGGCAGGATCTCGACGACGGTGATCCTCGCTTCCGGCCGGTGGCGATGCAGGAACTTGGTGACGGAGCCGCAGCCGAGCCCGACCTGCAGCACGCGCGCCGGCCAGTTCCGGCGCGAATGCAGCAGGAGAGGAAACATCATGTCCCGCGTGTAGGCGAGCTCCAGCGACCAGGGGCGGGCGATGCGCATGGCCCCTTGCACCAGGTGCGAGCCGAAATGCAGGTAGCGCACGCCCTGCTGCTCGCTCACCTCGATCGACATCGTGGGCTCCGCGCGAGGCGCCCGCGCTCAGGGAACCATCTCGATGGCCGCCTCGTGGGCGAGCCCCCGATCGAGCACGTGCGCCGCCGGACCGGCCGACGTGCGCAGGGCCATCGCGCAGGGGCCCTCGCCGCGGGTGGCCAGCCGCTCCTCCAGGGCCCGCGCCGCCGCGGTGTCGTCGCCCGTGGGCGTCATCAGGATGATCGCCGTCTGCCCCAGCCCGACGACGGCGATGCGCAGCCCCTCACCCGGCAAGGCAGCCGGCGACTCCATGCTCGTCGCGACGCCCTCGCGGCCCGTGCCCTCGATGCCCAGCAACGCGCGGTAGCGCGAGAGCGAGACCCCGATGTCGCGCACCGCCACGGCCACGCTCGCCACGCCCAGCGCTCCATTGGCATGGCGCCGCGCCTCGCCCGCCGGCACGCGCAGTTCGCGCGGCGTCAGGTCGCCGCACAGGAAGGGCAGGTCGAACGTCGCCTGCCGCCCCGTCTGCCATTTGACCGGCGTCCCGTCGGGGCGCACGCGCCCGCCGTCGAGCGGGCCGTCGAGCGCGAGCCCGCGCGCCTTCGCCGCATCGATGGCGCGCGCCGTGTCCTCCGGGACCAGCGCGTAGTCCATCAGCCCGTCGCCGTGCTTCGCGTGCTCGTTGTACCAGCGCTCGGCGGGCCCCGGCTCCTGCCACGCGATGAGCTCGAGGTAGGCGCCGTCCTCGAACGCCACGAGGGCGTTGTGCGACGTGCGTCCGGGGTGGCGCCCGCCGATCTGCACGCTGAAGCCCAGCGCGCGGTAGTCCTCGACGGCCTTCGCGAGGTCCGCCACCGCGATGACGAGATGATCGAGCCGGAACTTCATGGCCGGCCGTGAACCGGGTTCATTCTTCCATCTTGAGGCCGGTGCGCTTGACGAAGTCGCTCCAGCGGTCGAACTGGCCGCGCGCGAAGCGGTCCAGCGCCGGCCCGTCGGTGGCCATCACCTCGAACCCGGCATCGGTGAGCTTCTTCGTCACCTCGGCGTGCGCGAGCGCCGCCTGGAAATCGTCCGTGAGCTTCTTCACGGTCGCCGCCGGGGTCGCCGCGGGCGCGAAGATGCCGATCCACGAGTAGGCCTCGAAGCCGGGGAAGCCCGACTCGGCCACGGTGGGAACGTCCGGCAGGTCCGCCAGGCGCCTGGTCCCGGTGACCGCCAGCGGCTTGATCCTGCCGCCGGCGATGCCGCCCTTGAGCGCGGCGTAGCTGAGGAGCGTGAAGCTCACGGTGTTGCCCAGCACCGCCTGCACGGCCGGGCCGCCGCCGCCGAAGGGCACGTGCAGGATGTCGACGCCGGACTGGCGCTTCAGGTCCTCCGCCACCAGGTGGTTCATGGAGCCGATGCCGGTGGAGGCGTAGCTGAACTTGCCGGGCTGCTTCTTCGCGGCCTCGAGGAACTCCTTGAGGGTCCGGCCCGGCACCGAGGGGTTCGCCCCGATCACGAGCGGGAACCGCACGGCGAGCGTTACCCCCACGAAATCCTTGAAGGTGTCGTAGGGCAGGCTCTTCTTGGCGATGGGGTTGATGGCGTGCGTGTCGAAGCAGACGAGCACGGTGTTGCCGTCCGGCGCCGCCCTGGCCACGAACTGCGTGCCCACCTGGCTCGCCGCGCCGGGGCGGTTGTCGACCACCACGGAGCGGCCGATGCGCTCGGCGAGCTGGGGCTGGATGATGCGCGCCGTGATGTCCGTGCTCCCGCCGGGCGGGAAGGTCACGACGAGCTTCAGCGCGGCCTCGGACTGCGCGAAGGCGGAAGGCGCGAACGCGCCGGCGACGGCGGCCGCGGTGAACTTGAGCGCGTCGCGGCGGGAGAAGTCGTGGGGCATGGTCGTTGCTCCTGGATCGTGGGTTATCGGAAGGCCGTCAGCCCATCCACTGGCTCACGGGAACGGCGGTGTCCTGCAGTTGCTGCGAGATCACGTCCACCAGCGCGGGGCCGTCGTGCGCCAGCGCCGCCTTGACGACGCCATCGACGTCGCCCGGGTTCTCCACGCGCCAGGCCTTCACGCCGAAGGCCTCGGCCACCCGGGCGTGGTCCGTGCGGTTGAAGTCCACGGAGAAGTAGCGCTCCCCGTAGCCCGACTTCTGGCTCGCCTTGATCCAGCCGTACACGGTGTTGGAGAAGACGATCATCTTGAGCGGCACGCCGCGGCGCACGATCGTCTCCATCTCGCCGCAGGTGAAGTTGAAGCTGCCGTCGCCCATGGCGGCGACCACCATCGCGTCGGGCCGGCCGAACTGCGCGCCCACGCCCGCGGACATCGCGAACCCCAGCGCCCCGTGGGCCCGGTTGGTGATGAAATGCCGGCCGGCCTGCGGCGCGTCGAAGTACGCGGAGAAATACGGGCACGGCGTGCCGGGGTCGGCCACGACGATGGCCTTCGCGGGCAGGTGTCGATTGAGCGCGTCGACCACGCGCTCCGGCTTGATGGGCGTGTCGGTCGAGGCGGCGAGCACCGCGAAGTCCGCGAACTTCCTCGCGCGGGCCCTGCCGGCGATGGCGCGGCCGTCGGCGACCCGGGCGGGACGGCTCGCCAGCCGCGCGCGGACGGCCTCGTTCAGGTCGGCGAGCGCGAGCAGCGCATCGCCGGCGAGCGACACGTCGGTGCGGTAGTTGGTGCCGATGGTCATGCCGTCCACGTCGATGTGGACGATCGGAACGTCGCGCGCCGGGTGCTTCCAGTGTTCGGTGGTGGTGGAGCCCGCGCGGGCGCCGACGAAGACGACGAGGTCCGCGCCCATCACCACCTCGCGCGTGGCGGGCACGCCGCCGTTGGTGCCGACGACGCCGGCGTTCAGCGGGTGGGCATCGGCCAGCGTGCCCTTGCCGCTCACCGTCGTGCACACCGGGGCGTTGAGCATCGTCGCCAGGGTCTCGAGCGCGTCGCAGGCGCCGGCGATGATCACGCCGCCGCCGCAGATGATCACCGGGGATTTCGAGGCGACGAGCTGCGCTGCCGCCTTCTCGACCTGCGCCGGATCGGGCCGCGTGCGAAGCGACGGATAGCGGTCGTGGCCCGGCTGCGCCCACACGTCGGCGGGATCGATCTCGTGCTTCTGCAGGTCGTAGGGCAGGCAGATGTGGGCGGCGCCCGGCCGACCCGTGGTCATGGCACGGAAGGCGCTTCGCACGGCGCCGGGGATCTGGTCCGCGCGGTCGATCGTGGTGTTCCACTTGGTGAGCGGGCGGTAGAGCGACTGCTGGTCGAGCTCGGTGAGCGGGAACTTGCCGCGCGAGCCCACGGAGACGTCGGAGGTGATGCCGAGCACGGGGATCGAGGACTCGTTGGCCTCCACCAGGCCGGGCAGCAGGTAGGTCGCGCCGCCGCCGCTGGGACCTTCGCAGACCCCGGGCCTGCCCGTGACGCGCGCGTAGGCATCGGCCATGTAGGCCGCGCTTCGCTCGTCGCGCGTGAGGATGTGGTCGATGCCGTGGTCGAGGCGCGCCATGGCGTCGTAGAACGGCAGGCTCGTGTCGCCGCACAGCCCGAAGATGTGCTTCACGCCGTTGAGCTGCAGCATGCGCACGAGCGCATCGGCGCCGTTCATCTTGCTCATGGGGATTCCGGGTGGATTCGACTTGCGTCTGGACTCCGGATTGTAGCGCTCCCCGCTCCGGCGCCGGCACCGGGCACGGTGCCCGGCGCCGCGCCAGGGGCCGGACCTGCCGGCCTAGATCTTGCCCAGCAGCAGCAGTATCACGATGATCAGAAGCACCAATCCGATGCCGCCGCTAGGGCCGTAACCCCATCCCTTGCTGTGGGGCCAGGTCGGAATCACGCCCACCAGAATCAGGATCAAGATGATCAGGAGGATCATTCCAATGCTCATGTGTCTCTCCTCGGGTTGTGCGCTTCCCCGTCGCGTGCGCGACGGAAGGCCCTACTTCTGTCCCTTGACGAGCATGTCGTTCTTGACCGATTTCACGCCCTCGACGCGGCGCGCGACTTCGACGGCCTTGTCGATGCTGGCGCGCGAACTCACGAAGCCGGTCAGCTGCACGACGCCCTTGAAGGTCTCGACGTTGATTTCGGCCGACTTGAGCGTCGGTTCCTGCAGGACAGCCGCCTTCACCTTGCCCGTGATCACGCTGTCGTCGACGTAAGCTCCCGCGCTTTCCTTCTTGGAGGTCGCCGCGGCTTTCGCCTTGGCCGGCTTGCTCGCGACCGGGGCCTTCATCGCCGCCTTCGCATCCGCCTTGGCGCGCGCTTCCTCGGCCTTGGCTTCCTGCACGCAGGCGTTCTTGTCGGCGCCGGTCTTGTCGTCGCACTTTTCCTTGGCCACCGAGTACCCTGCCTCCGCCTTGGCGACGCTCACGTCGTAGCGGGTCTTGTCGCTGGGCTTGAAATCGGCTTCGAGCTCGGCCTTCGCGACCTTCTGCCGGCCCTGGGCCTCGGCGACGCACACGTCCTTCGCGTTGGCCGCCAGCGAGTCGCAGGCTGCCTTGGCCGACTTGTATTCGGCCGCGATCTTGTCCTTGCCGGCCTTGTACTGCTCCTTCGACATGGATTGCGAAGCCAGCGCGCCGGCGTTGAACGCGAGGGCGAGGGCGGCCGCGATTGCGGTGATGGAGAGCTTGTTCATGGGATTGCCTTTCCGTGGCGAGGTGGCGGATCTTGGCCGGCGTCGAGACCTCCGGGTGCACTCGCAGAATCCACTGCAAGGCTAGCATCGCGACCCCGCCCCATCTGTACGCAGGCGCACATAGCGTGCCGGCCGCGTGCCGGAAGGCGCTCCGGCATGCAGCGGGACATCAAGGGCCCGTTCAGCGCTTGAGCTTGGCGAGCGCGAGGGCCATCGCGCCCGCGGGCGCCGGCTGCGACGGTCGCGAAGGGCGCGCGTCGCGGCGCCGGGGCGTGCCGCCCTGCGGGCCGTCCGTCCCGGGCCGGACGCCGCCATCGAGCCGCATGGTGAGCGCGATGCGGTTGCGCTTGAGGTCGACCTCCACCACGCGCACCTTCACGATCTGCCCGGGCTTCACGACCTCGTGCGGGTCCTTCACGAACCGGCTGGACAGGGCCGAGACGTGCACGAGCCCGTCCTGGTGCACGCCGATGTCCACGAAGGCGCCGAAGGCCGCCACGTTGGTGACCACGCCCTCGAGGACCATGTCGGGCCGCAGGTCGGCGGGCGACTCGATGCCTTCCTGGAAGGTGGCGGTCCTGAACTCCGGCCGCGGGTCGCGTCCGGGCTTCTCGAGCTCGGCGAGGATGTCGCGCACCGTGGGCGCGCCGAACTTCCCGTCGGTGAACTCGGCGGGCGACAGGCCCTTCAGCAGCGCCGGCTGGCCCATCACCTCGCGGACGTCCCTGCCGATCCGCGCGAGGATCCGCTCCACCACGGGATAGGCCTCGGGGTGCACGGCGGAACGATCGAGCGGATTGGCTCCGGGGAGGTCGGCCGCGATGCGCAGGAACCCCGCCGCCTGCTCGAAGGTCTTGTCGCCCAGCCGCGGCACGTCGCGAAGCTTCGCGCGGTTGGCGAACGGCCCGTGCGCGTCGCGGTAGTCGACGATGTTCCTCGCGAGGGCGTTGTTCAATCCCGACACCCTGGCGAGGAGCGGCACGGAGGCCGTGTTCACGTCCACGCCGACCGCGTTCACGCAGTCCTCCACCGTCGCGTCGAGCGTGCGCGCGAGGCCATACGGGTTCACGTCGTGCTGGTACTGGCCGACGCCGATGGCCTTGGGGTCGATCTTCACCAGCTCCGCGAGGGGGTCCTGCAGGCGGCGCGCGATGGACACCGCGCCGCGAAGGCTCACGTCGAGGTCGGGAAACTCCTTCGCGGCGAGCTCGGAGGCCGAGTAGACGGAGGCGCCCGCCTCGCTCACGACGATCTTGGCGAGGCCGCGCTCCGGCGCCTTCGACGCGACCGCCTTGACGAGATCGGCGGCGAGCCTGTCGGTCTCTCGGCTGGCGGTGCCGTTGCCGATGGCGACGAGCTCGACGCCGTGTTGCACCACCAGGCGGACGAGCGTGGCGAGCGAGCCGTGCCAGTCGTTTCGCGGCTGGTGCGGATAGACGGTCGCGGTCTCGAGGAGCTTGCCGGTCGCGTCCACCACCGCCACCTTGCAGCCGGTGCGCACGCCGGGGTCGAGGCCGAGCACGGTCTTCGGGCCGGCGGGGGCGGCCAGCAGGAGCTCGCGCAGGTTCCTGCCGAAGATGCGGATCGCCTCCGCCTCCGCCGACTCCCGAAGCCGGTTCATGAGCTCGCCCGAGAGCTGCCACGACACCTTCACCTTCCACGTCCACCGGCAGACGTCCGCGAGCCACTTGTCCGCGGGGCGGCCCTGGTCGGACACGCCGAAGTGCGCGGCGATGACGGCAACGCACGGGTGCGGCATCGCGGCCTCGAGTTCCTCGCCCAGGCCCAGCGCCACGTCGAGGACGCCCAGCGTGCGGCCGCGGAAGAGCGCCAGCGCGCGGTGCGAGGGAATCGCGCGGATGGGTTCCGCGTAGGCGTAGTAGTCGCGGAACTTCTCCTCCTCCGCCGCTTCCTTGCCTTCGACCACGGTGGAGGACAGGATGCCCTGCTCCCAGAGGCGCGCTCGCAGCTTCTCGAGGACGCCGGCCGTCTCGGCGAAGCGTTCGGCGAGGATGTCGCGGGCGCCTTCGAGGGCGGCCTTCGCATCGGGCACGTCGATGGCTTCGACGCCTTCCGAGGCGGGAACGGACTTGACGTATTTCGCCGCCTCGGCGTTCGGGTCGAGGCGCGGATCGCCGTAGAGCGCGTCGGCCAGCGGCTCGAGCCCCGCCTCGCGCGCGATCTGCGCCTTGGTGCGGCGCTTCGGCTTGTAGGGGAGATACAGGTCCTCGAGCGCCTGCTTGGTCGTCGCGGCCTCGATGGCCGCGCCCAGCTCGTCGGTGAGCTTCCCCTGCCCGCCGATGGAGGCGAGGATCGCGGCGCGGCGCTCCTCGAGCTCGCGCAGGTAGCCGAGGCGCTCCTCGAGCGTGCGAAGCTGCGTGTCGTCGAGGTTGCCCGTGGCCTCCTTGCGGTAGCGGGCGATGAACGGGACCGTGGACCCCTCGTCCAGGAGCGCCACGGCGGCGCCTACCTGCGCGGCCTTCACGCCGAGTTCCGTTGCGATGAGCTGGGTGATTCGGGGCTGCGTGGATCGTGATGCGGAGGCGGAGGCGGTCATTGCGGAGCGACGGCAGTGCGGAAAGCTTGCGGGCCGCCATTGTAGCGGTCCGTACCCGGTTCATGAACCGGGTACGCGGACCGGGTACATGAACGCGGGTCAGGGCTTGCGGGCGCGGATGAAGGCGGAGACGAACTTGCCGTCGACCGCGGCGGCCATCGCGTCGTCGAAGCCCTGGCCGGCGAGGAAAACGCGGGCGTCGTCGCCGCCATAGACGCGCGTGACCTCGACACCGATGTCGACGAAGCCGGCGGCGGCGAGCTTGCCCGCGTAGTCGTCCTCGGAGAGCGCGCCGGCGATGCAGCCGGCCCAGAGCTCCAGGCTCCTGCGGATGGCGGGCGGCACTTCGCCCCGCACGACCACGTCCGACACGGCGAAGCGGCCGCCGGGCTTGAGCACGCGGAAGGCCTCGCGCAATACGCGGTCCTTGTCGCCGGAGAGGTTGATCACGCAGTTGGAGATGATCACGTCGACGCTCGCGCCGGGCAGCGGGATATTCTCGATCTCGCCGCGAAGGAACTCGACGTTCGCGAGCCCGCTCTTGCGCTTGTTCTCCAGCGCGAGCGCGAGCATCTCGTCGGTCATGTCGAGGCCGTAGGCCTTGCCGGCGGGCCCCACGCGCCTGGCGGAAAGCAGCACGTCGATGCCGCCGCCGGAGCCGAGGTCGAGCACGGTCTCTCCGGGCTTCAGTTCCGCGAGCGCCGTCGGGTTCCCGCAGCCGAGCGATGCGGCCAGCGCCGTGTCGGGCACGTCGCCGGATTGCAGGGCGTCGTAGAGGTTCGAGGTGATCGGGTCGCAGGAGCCCTTCGCGCCGGCGGTGGGCGCGCAGCAACCCGTGGCGGCGGGAGCGGGAGCGCAGCAGCCCGCCGCGGCGGCGGGCGCCGTCGTGCAGCAGCTCGTGGCAGCCGGCGCAGGGGCACAGCAGCTGCCGCCGCCGTTCGTCACCCGCAACGCGGCCTGGCTGTACTTCTCGCGCACGGCTTGCTTCACATTCGTCGGTTCGGACATGGATGATTCCTTTCGTCAGGCGGCGGGGAGGATCTTCTTCGGCTCGCACGCGCCGCTTCGCGTGCAGCATTCCGCATAGAGGAACCGGAGGAGGTCTTGCAGCGCCCCGGCGTTGGCCGAATACCAGAGGAACGTGCCGTCGCGGCGGACGTTCACGAGACCCTCGTTCTTCAGCCGCTCGAGGTGGTGCGACAGCGTCGAGTTCGCGATCTCCAGCGCGGCCCCGATGTCCCCCACGACGAGGCCGTCCGGATGGGCCGACAGGAGCAGGCGCATGATGCGAAGGCGCGGCTCCGTCCCCATGGCCGAGAGCATGTCGGCGTAGCGGGACAGGTCCCGGGATTCCCTGGTGGCCAATATCGTCTCCTTCCCGGATCGGGATGTTTCAGTATTTCTATCATAATCGAAATATAACCGGCGTCAAGCTTGACCGATCCCCCGGGCCCTCCCGGAAATCGGCGGTAACATCGACCGCATACCCTTCGTCCAACAGGAGAGTCCCATGTCGAGTGTCGGCTACCACGAGCCCGTTTCCGAACTGTCCGACGAAACCCGGGACATGCACCGGGCCATCGTTTCGCTGATGGAGGAGCTGGAGGCTGTCGACTGGTACAACCAGCGCGCGGACGCCTGCAAGGATTCCGGGCTGAAGGCCATCCTCGAACACAACCGCGACGAGGAGAAGGAGCACGCGGCGATGGTCCTGGAGTGGATCCGCCGCAAGGACCCGGCCTTCTCGAAGCAGTTGAAGGATTACCTCTTCACCGACAAGCCGATCGCGCACAAGTAGCGCCTCGCGGGACGGCGGGCGCGCCGGTGCCCGTCTTCGACACGACGGCGATCCACGCGCGCGCGGTAGAATTAGCGTTTCCTTATTAACGAACCGGGAGCAAGGCACATGTCGACAGTGAAGAAGGGCAAGTACGGCTACGCGCGCACCGTCGCGCTTTCCTACGAGCAGGCGGTCGAGCGCGTGACGGCCACCCTCAAGGAGCAGGGCTTCGGCATCCTCACCGAGATCGACGTGAAGGCCACGCTCAAGAAGAAGATCGACAAGGACTTCACGAAGTACGTGATCCTGGGCGCCTGCAACCCCGGCTTCGCGTTCCAGGCGCTCTCGAACGAGATCGACATCGGGCTGCTGCTGCCCTGCAACGTCACCGTCTACGAGAATCCCGCGGACGGGAAGACGGTCGTGTCGGTGCTCGACCCCGAGACCATGGTCACCCTCACCGGCCGCGACGACATCGCGCCGCTGGCCCGCCAGGTGCGCGAAAAAGTAGTCGCCGCGCTGGAGGCGATGTAGAAAGGGGACGGTTCCTGGGAACCGTCCCCTTTTCAGTGGAAGGAGAAGCGGTAGACGGCGTCGATGCCGGGTAGGTGGCCCGCACGCAGGATGAGCTGCAGGCTGCGGGTGAGTTGCCACGCGACCCGCAACGATCCTTCCGCATCCGCCAGGCCCTGCTGGTAGGAAACGTAGATGTCGTCGGTGAGGCGCTTGCCCACCGAGACCACCTCCGCGGCGGAAGCGGTGCGGGTACGGCCGGCGACGGTGCTCTGCGGCATCGTGCCGAGCAGGCCCGACTCGTCGCGGCCCAGCCGGAAGTCGTCGAAGCCGAGGCGGCCGAGGAGCTTCTCGCTGGCCGGCGTGTCGCGCCCGAGGAGCGCGTTGGCCGCCTCCACCAGCGTCGCCGCATCGCCCGCCGAGATATCGCCCTGCCCCCGCCCCAGCACGAGCCACGTGAGCTTGTCCGGGTCGGCGACGTCGGGAGAGGAATAGAGGCGAACCTTCGGCCGCGCCACCGTGCCCAGCACCTCGACGCCCGCCTCCACCGGGAGCCCCTTGCGCAGCGCGAGCACGTTGATTCCCGGGTTGTCGACGGGCCCCTGGAAGTTGAGCGAGCCGCGCTCGATCGCGAGCGTCCGGCCGTAGGCATCGTAGGTGCCGCCCACCGCGCGAATGGTGCCCGTGGTGCGCAGGTTCACGCCCACGTCGCCCGCGAGCCGCAGCGATCCCGCCAGCCGCGTGGCGAGCCCGCGCCCGCGGAAGTACAGGTGTTCGCCCAGGTCCACGCGCAGGCCGAGGCGGACGCGTTCCGCGCTCCTGGCGGCGGCGGGAGCCTCGGCGCCGCGATCGACGATCACGTCGTCCGAGAGCGCGGGCGGCGCTGAGGCCGGGATGCCGAACCAGCCGGCGTCGACCGTGAACTCGCCCGCCACCACCGTCGTCGTGCCGTCGAGGTCCACCCGGCTTTCGCCCGTCACCGCGAGGAAGCGCGTCGCCAGGCGCGTGAGCGGCCAGGCCGCGGCCTTCACGCGAATCGTCCCCTTGCGCGTGCCGAGGTCGACCGCTCCCTCGGCGGTGACGGTTCCGGCCGCCGGCCGCTTCGCCGCGGAGATGGCCCGCGCGGCCTCATCCGTCGGCTGCCAGGGCATGGAAAGCGCGAAGCGCTCGATGCGCGCCTCGCGATCCTCGAGCACGATGGCGATGGTCCCGTCAGCCACCTCCGCGCCGAGCGCGGGGTCGCGGATCACGAGCCCCGTCGCCTCGAGGCGGCCTCTCCACGCGGGCTCGCGCGCCGTGCCCGCGAGCGTGCCTTCGCCCTTCAGCCTGCCGCCGGCGCGCGCCTCGGGACCGAACCACGCCGCCGTCCACGAGAGGTCCGGCACGTCGACGGCGAAGCGGCCCTCGATGGGCGCCAAGGGAGAGACTTCCCAGCCATCGTCGCCGCGACGCAGCATCGCGGAGGCCTCGCCTCTCAGCAGGCCCGCCTGTTTTCCGCGGACGTCGATGGTGGCCTTCACTCTCCCGCCGCTCGCATCGGCCCGCAGGGTGAGCGTCTCGAGCCCCAACGCCTGGCGCGGGTCTCCCACTCGCACGTCGCCGCGTTCGCGCCGGACGGAAACGAAACCGTCCACGGAGTCGCCCACGCGCACGTCCCATTCGCCCGCGAGCACGAGGTTCGAGCCCGCCTCGCCCTGCAGGTTCAGGATCCGGCGGATGGCACGGACCACGATGGCGTTCGAGGAGCCGCGCGATTCCAGCCTTCCGGGGGTCCAGCGGGTGACGGCGAGGCGCATCTCGCCCGGCTCGCCCGCGAAGACCGCCTCGCCCAGCTCGACACGGCCGGCGCTCACGACGAGCGTCGCGGGCGCCGAGAGGGCGAGGCTCGTCCGGCCCGTCGTGGCGAGCGACTCGAGGCGGCCGTGCCATTCGGGAAGCCGCGCGCCGGGCACGACGCCGCCGTCGAACAAGGCACGCAGCGAGGACTTGTCCGGCAAGTCCGCCTCGACGCGCATCTCGTGCGAGCGCCGCGTCCCCTTGAGCACGAGCGAGGCGCGTTCCACCAGGGCCGCCTTCTCCCCGCCGCGCGCGAGCCCGAGCAAGTCCACTTGCGCGTTTGCCGCACCGGCGTCGCCCGAGCCCAGCTCCAGGCGGCCCGTCGCCGCCGCCAAGCGAATCGCGCCGGGCAGGGCGAGGTCCTTCGCGTCGAACGCGGCGCGCCCCGAAAGCGCGGCGAAAGTCCCCGAAATGCGCGCATCGAGATCGACCCGGCCGCCCAACGCGATGCCGAAGGCGCGGCCGATGGGCGCGAGGTCCGGAGAGGCGACTTTCACGTCCAGCGTGTCGCCGGCAAGGCCCAGGGCGCCTTTCGCCACGACGCGCGTGGCGCCGAGGGAGACATCGGCCTCGACGCGCGAAAGACGCTCGCCCTCGGCATCGAGCGCGACGCGGCCTTGCGCGTCCATGCCGGCGTAGCGGCTCTTCGCGATCTCGAGCAACGCCTCGCCGACCAGCCCCTTCGCCAGGCTGCCCTTCGCCGTGAAAGTGGCGCTCAGCTGCCCCGCCGGCACGTTCGCGAAGGCCGCGGGGTCCAGTCGCTCGATGCGCCCCTCGGCCACGAACTCGCGCGTGCCGCGAAGCGCGAGCGTCCCCTTCGCCTCCGCGAACGCGGCACCGCGAGCGAGGCGGGCGCGTTCGACCGTGAGCAGGCCCTGCGCGATGCTCGCATCGCCCCGGATCCCGAAGCGCGGATCCGCGAGCGCCACCCGAAAGGCCTGCACCTCGCCCGTCGCGCTGGCCGTGATGTCCCCCGTGAGCCTCGTCGCCTTGAGGGACGTGTGCCACGCGAGGAGGTCGGCGTCCTTCACGAAGAGCTTCGCGTCGAGCTTTCCGCCGGACCACGCCGCCTGTCCCGTCGCGCCGCCCCCCTTCGCCATCGCGAGCACGAGGTTCCTCGCCTCGACGCGATTCTTCGCGATGACGAGCTGCGCGGCTGCCGACGCCACGGGCAGGCGCCCCATGTCGAGCGGACCCGGATCGGCGTTGGTGATCGTCACCGGGCCGGCAAGAAACGCCGCGCCCGCGGGCGCGAGATCCACCGCCATCGTGAGGCGCGTATGGGGCGCGGCGGAGAACCCGGCGATATCCACGCCCTCGAGCTTCGCCAGGAGCCGTCGCAGGGGAAACTCGGAGAAGGGCTCCAGGCTGGCCGCACCCGTGCCGGAAAGCCCGCCTTCGCGCACGGCAAGCCTCGCCTCGAGGTTCGCGAGCGGGCCCTTCGCCTCGATGGTCGCGCGATATGGGGCGTCGTTCCTCTTCCCGACGAGCTCGCCCTTCATGTCGACGGGGAACGGCGCGCGCGACCCGACCGTTCCGGACAGCGTCGCCCGGCCGACGGGCGTGGCCGCCTCCGCGCCGCCCAGTATCCACGCCGCCCCATCGGCGGCGAGCTTCAGCGACACCTCGCGCAGCTCCACGCCGCCCTGCTCGTCGCCGATCGTCCCCATGCGCAGCCGGTCCACCCCGGCCTGCGCCACGAAAAGCCGCAGCGGGAGCGCGAGGGTGGCGGGCTTGCGGGCGGCCCCGCTGGCGGCCACGGTGTCGATCTCGACCGCGACGGCGTGCAACCTCAGGATGCGCACCTCGCCTCCGAGGAGACGCAGGGGCGACCAGTCGAGCGCCACTCGCTCGGCCCGCAGGCGCAGCTTCGGCGTGGCCCACGCGATCGAACCGACGGAGAGCGGACCGGCCAGGGTCCCCTCGACGGCGACGACGCGCCCCCCTGCCAGCGCCACGGCGCGCTCCAGGGCGAACCGCGCCCCCGAGGTCGTGGCGAGAAGCCAGGATGCGGCGGCCGCGACAAGCGCCGCGGCGAGGCCCGCGATCCACGCGCTGCCGAATAACCAGCGGCGCATCGGCGAGGGTTTTCGCGGTTCGCCCATTTCGCCCTCAGAAGGCCATCGAGACGGAAAAGCCCAGGCGGACCTTGCGGTCGCGATCGCCATAGGCGAGATCGATGGCGAGCGGGCCCGCGGGCGTGCGCCAGCGGGCTCCGACGCCATAGCCCTTGTTCGCCCCGAGCTCGCCGCGCGCGTCCGCCGCATCGCCCACGTCGACGAAGACCGCACCGCCCCAGGTGGAAGAGAACCAGCGCACGTACTCCGCGGTGCCCGTGGCGAGATAGCGCCCGCCCACCACCGCGTCTGCGTCGCGCGGCCCCAGGCTCTGGTACGCGTACCCGCGCACCGACCGCGAGCCGCCCGCGCGGAACAGGAAGTCCTCCGGGATCCCCGCGCGGGCCGGCGCTATCGTGTAGCCGGCTTCGGCGCGCAGGATCAGCTGGTCGACGGGCGAGAGCGGGAACCAGTGCTGGTAGTGCGCGTAGGTCTTCACGAAGTCCTGGTCCGAGAGGGCGGACTTCGCGCCCGCCGCGAGCTGCAGCATGAGCACGCCGCCGCGCTTCGGATCGAGCACGTTGTCGACGTTGCGCCAGACGACGTGGCCCACCGGCGCCAGGGCGCGCTTGAGCGTGCGCTCGCCCCCGGAAGGCGTGGCCTGCTCGGCCTGGTAGGAAAGCCCGAGGCGAAGCTCGAGGCCTTCGTAGAGGAATTGCCGGTAGCCCGCCACCGCGACGCGGCGCGTGTCGAGGCCCTGGTTGGAAGTGCGCTCGCCGAGGATTCCCACGCTGTCGCGCGTGGCCACGGTCCCGACGAAAGGCGCGCCCGCCGTGCCCGGCGGCAGGTGGAAATCCACGTAGCCGATCTGCCGCGTCCTGTCGGCCTGCAGCGCCGAGTGCATGTCGTAGCCGCGCCGGAACGCGTTGCGGTAGCGAAGCGACACCTCGCCGCGCGCGCCGACGTCAGTGCCGTAGCCGAGCGAGACGCCGACGTCGGCCGCGGGCCGCTCGAGCAGCGCGACGCGCACGGGCACGCGCTTCGGGTTGGCCCGGTCGCGCTCGATCTCCACCTGGACGTTGGCGAACCACGGCGCGCTCTGCAGCAGCCGCTGCAGGTCGAGGAGCCGCTCGGTGCGATAGGGCTCGCCGGGGTCGATGTCGAGCAGCCGCTCGACGAGGAAGCCGGGGTAGCGCGAAAGGCCCGTGACCTGCACCTCGCCCAGCGAGAAGGCGGGGCCGCTGTCGAGCACCAGCAGAAGGTGCGCCTTCGCGGAGGCCGCGTCCACGCGCGCCTCGCTCATGGCGAGCTCGCCGGCCGCGTAGTCGTCGGCCGTGAGCGCCTCGACCAGGCGCGCCTTCGCCTCGTCCCAGGCGGCCTGGCGGAACACCTGGCCGGGAGCGAGGAGCCACGCTTCCTCGAGCGCCTTGCGCCTGGCTTCGCGGAAGCCGCCCTCGCCCGCGAGGTCGTCGCGGAACTCGATCTTCACCGAGGCGACGGTCGTGCGCTCGCCGGGCGTGAGGACCGCGCGCACGCGGCCATCGGCCTCGGTCACCGCGATCTTCGCCGAGAACCAGCCCTCGGCCGCGGCGATCTCCGGGGCGCGGCGGCGCACGTCGCGCATCCAGCGGCGCAGCACCCCGCGGTCGTCCTTCGCGTCCACCGGGGGCGGCTGGAGGTGCTTCTCGAACACGGCGCGCAGCTCGGGCGGCGCATCCCATTCGACGGTGAAGGTGGCGCCCGCCTGCGCCATCGCCGTCCCCGCCGCCAGGAGCAGGGCCAGGGCGATGGCTGCGCGCGCGCTCAGCCGGCCCGCCAGCTCGACGATGGTGACGCGGGAAGGCAATACGCCGGCCATGGGGAGGGAAACGCCTTCGGGGATCCAGCGTGGGACAAGGCCGATTATCCCGTGTTTCCCGCGCGGGCGAGGAAGGCCGCGCAGGCGAGGACGACGGCGCCGCCCGCGAGCTGCATCGGCGTGAGGGCCTCTCCCAGCACCACCCACGCGAGCGCGACCGTGACCACGGGCTCGAGCGTGGAGACGATGGAGGCGACCGCGGGACCGACACGCTTGAGCCCCGCGAAGAAGGCGAGTATCGCGACGACCGTCGACACGATCGCGATGGCGCCGATGGCCGCCCATCCCCAGGCTGCGCCCGGAAACCGCGGCTCGGTCACCGCGGCCGAAAGCGCCAGCGCCGCCGCCGCCGAAAGGCAGACGACGGTGGTGCTCGCGAGCGCGTCCGTGTGCCCGAGTTCCCGCGCGCCGATCACGATGTAGACGGAGTAGAACGCGGCGGCGGCGAGCCCCAGCGCGATTCCCGTGGCCGTCCCCTGCCCGCCACCCAGGGTGAGGGCGAGTCCCGCGAAGCTCGCGGCGAGGAGCGCCGCCTTCCTCGCGGTGAGCCGCTCGTGCAGGAAGGCCGCGGAGAGCAGGACGACGAGGGTGGGGTAAGCGTAGAGGAGCAGCGCCACGAGACCGGCGGAAGCGTGGTTCAGCGCGGCGAAGAAGCACACCGCCTGCCCGACGTAGCCGATCGCGCCCATGCCGACGGCCACCGCGAGCGGCCGGCCGCGCGGCCACGGGCGCCGGGTGGCGAGCATCACCGCGGCAAGGACGGTCCCCGCGATCGCGAACCGCGCGGCGAGCACGCCCGTCACGCTGGCCCCGCTCGCGTAGGCGAAGCGGGCGAAGATGGCCATCGCGCCGAACGCGAAGGCCGACACGACGATGAAGGCGATGCCGGAAGCGGAAGGACGGGGCACGGGGTGGTTACCCCGCGTTCTTCTCGAGTATCCCTATGCGCTTGTCGAGGCGGTCGACGGCGTCGCGCAGCTCGGTGACGCCGGCGACGAAGCCCTCCACCTTCACGCGCGAGGCGATGAGGGGGTCCTCTTCCGTCCAGTACTCGGCGGCGCCGGCCGCCAGGCGCTCGGAGGCGCCCTTGCCCCAGGCCGCGGCGCCGCGGGCGGCGGACACCATGCGGTTGGCGGCGGCATCGCCCACGACCTTCGAGAGATCCTCCTCCACGTCCCACTCGAGGTGCCTGGCGAGGAACGCGACCTCGCCCGCGAACTCGACGTCGCCCGTGGTCTCGACGTCCCGGTAGGCGCTCTCGTCGTGCGCGGCCAGGCGCGGCAACAGGAAGGGGGAGATGCGCACCACGAGGTCGCCCGGCGCCTCGGCCGCGGCCGGCAGCACTTCTCCCGTGGTCTGCACCGTGAGCGACACCGCCAGGGGACCCACGCGAAAGACCGCGGTCTTGCCGGCGAAGCGCGACAGCCTCTCGCGGGCGAGCGGCGTCGCCCCGGTGAGCCTGTTGATGGCGCCCGCGGCGAGGGAGGCCGAGGCCGCGGCGATCACGGCTTGAACCCGCGGTGCAGCGCCACCACGCCCATGGTGAGGTTGAAGTACTGCACCTTCACCAGGCCCGCCGCCTCCATCATGCCCTTGAGCGTCTCCTGGTCCGGGTGCATGCGGATCGACTCCGCGAGGTACTGGTACGCGGCCTCGTCCCGGGCGACGTGCTTGCCCAGCCACGGCAGCACCGTGAAGGAGTAGGTGTCGTACGGCTTCGAGAGCGGCTTCCACACCTTGGAGAACTCGAGCACCAGCACGCGGCCGCCGGGGCGGGTCACGCGCGCCATCTCGGCGAGGCCGCGGTCCTTGTTCGTGAAGTTGCGCAGGCCGAAGGCGATGGTGACGCAGTCGAAGGTGTCGTCGGGAAACGGAAGCTTCTCGCCGTTGCAGAGGGCCGGCGGAGCCACCTGGCCGTGATCGAGGACCTTGTCGCGCCCCACGGCGAGCATCGCATCGTTGATGTCGGTCATCACCACCTGCCCGGTCGGGCCGGCCCGGCGGGCGAAGGCGAGCGCGAGGTCGCCGCTTCCCGAGGCCACGTCGAGCACGCGCTGGCCGGGGCGCACGTCCGCCATGGAGATGGCGAAGCGCTTCCACAGCCGGTGCATCCCCATCGACATGAAGTCGTTCATCCGGTCGTAGTTCGTCGCGACCGAGCTGAAGACGCGCCCGACGTGGGAGGACTTCTCCTCCTCCGGGACCTGCGTGTAGCCGAAATGGGTGGTCTTCTCGCTCATTTCGGGTCGCGGGAGGCTCCGGCCTGCTCGAGGCGCGCGAGGTAGCTCTTCCAGCTCGACTCCTGCTTCTCGCCCAGCTCGTGCAGGTATTCCCAGGAGAAGAGGCCCGTGTCGTGCCCGTCGGAGAAGGCGAGCTTCACGGCGTAGTTGCCCACCGGCTCGATCTCCTTGATCTCGACGTCGCGCTTGCCGACCTGGAGCACTTCCTGGCCCGGGCCGTGGCCGCGGACCTCGGCCGACGGCGAGAACACGCGCAGGTACTCGCAGGGCAGGCTGAAGCGCTTGCCGTCGTCGAACGCGATCTCGAGGATGCGCGACTTCTGGTGCAGCTTGATTTCGGTGGGGCGGGGGGTGTTGCGGTCCATGGCATGCTTAGGGAGAGGGCAAGGCGCCATTTTCCCACGGAACGGCTGCCTCGCCCGATCGGCGCGCCGGCCGGCAGGCTCCGGGCTGTAACCAACCTGTCACGGCCGGACCGTAAAATGCCCGAAACAATCGACCGCCCATGCCCGCCAACATCCTCGTCGTCGAAGACGAACCCGCGATCCAGGAACTCATCGCCCTGAACCTCGAGCAGGCCGGGCAGCGCGCGATCGTGGCCGCGAGCGCCGAGCAGGCGCTGGAGCGCATCCAGGAGGAGCTTCCGGACCTGGTGCTCCTCGACTGGATGCTGCCCGGCCAGAGCGGCATCGAGCTCGCCCGCCGGCTCCGGGGCGACGCGCGCACGACGAGGCTCCCCATCATCCTGCTCACGGCGCGCGGCGACGAGGAAGACAAGTTGCGGGGGCTCGATACGGGCGCCGACGACTACATCACGAAGCCCTTCTCGGTGAAGGAGCTGCAGGCGCGCATCAAGGCGGTGCTTCGCCGCCGCGCCCCCGAGATCACCGACGACGCGATCGATTTCCACGGCCTCCAGCTCGACCCGGCCTCGCACCGCATCACGGGCAAGGGCAAGGACGTCGCGATGGGGCCGACCGAGTTCCGGCTGCTGCATTTCTTCATGACCCACCCGGAGCGCGTCTACTCCCGCACGCAGCTCCTCGACCAGGTGTGGGGCGACCACGTGTTCATCGAGGAGCGCACGGTGGACGTGCACATCCGGCGCCTGCGGGCCGCGCTGGAGAAGAGCGGTCACCACACGTTCGTCCAGACGATCCGCGGCAGCGGCTATCGATTCTCGCGCGCATAGGGCAGACGCCGCCATGCGCGCCTGGATCGGCCGCCTCGCCTCCATCGCCGCCATCGCGGGCGCGGGGGCCCTTCTCACCGGATACATCGCCGGCGCGGCGTTCGCCGCCCTCTTCCTGTTCGCCTACCTCGTGTTCGCCGTGGCGATTGCGCTGCGCGCGCGAGCGCGCCTCGCCGGGTGGCTCGCCGACCCGTCCACCGACGACATGCCCGACGACGACGGCACCTGGGGCGAGATCTACGCCCGCCTGCACCGGATGCTGCGCGAGCAGGCCGCCAGCCGCGCGAGCATGTCGCACGCGCTGTGGCGCTTCCGGCAGGCGGGCGAGGCGATGCCCGACGGCGTCCTCGTCCTCGACGCCGGGAACCGCATCGAATGGATGAATCCCTCGGCCGAGGGCCACTTCGGCATCACCTTCAAGGGCGACCGCGGGCAGGCGATCACCAACCTCATCCGGCACCCCGCCTTCGCGGGCTACCTCGACGCGCAGCACTACGGCGAGCCGCTCCTGCTCAAGGGTTCCGGCGAGGCCGACCGCGTGCTCTCCGTGCAGCTCGTCCCCTACGGCAACCACGAGAAGCTCCTGCTGTCGCGCGACGTGACGCGCTGGGAGCGGCTCGAGGCCGTGCGGCGCGACTTCGTCGCCAACGTCTCCCACGAGCTGCGCACGCCGCTCACCGTGATGAAGGGCTTCCTGGAGACGCTCTCCGACGCCCGCGAGACCGACGAGAAGCTCTTCCGGCGCTCGCTCGAGCTCATGACCGGGCAGGCCGAGCGCATGCAGCGCCTCGTCGAGGATCTCCTCACGCTCTCGCGGCTGGAGGACTCGCGCTATCCCCTGCGCGAGGAGCCCGTGGACGTGCCGGCGCTCGTCCAGTCGGTGCTCGCCGAGGCCGAGAGCCTCAACCGGGGCCAGCACCGCATCGCCTCGAAGGTGGAGCCCCTGTGGCTGCTCGCCAACCGCGAGGAGATCCGCAGCGCCTTCTCCAACCTCGTCACCAACGCGATCCGCTACACCCCGGCCGGCGGCGACATCCTCGTCTCCTGGGGCAACGAGGACGGGGCGCCGGCGTTTCGCGTGCGCGACAACGGCGAGGGCATCGCGCCGGAGCACGTCCCGAGGCTCACCGAGCGCTTCTACCGCGTCGACCGCAGCCGCTCGCGCTCCTCGGGCGGCACGGGGCTGGGGCTCGCCATCGTGAAGCACGTGCTGCAGCGCCACCAGGGCCGGCTCGAGATCGCGAGCGGGCTGGGCGAGGGCAGCACCTTCTCCTGCGTGTTCCCGGCGGCGCGCGCCGCGCCCGCCTCCCGCGCCGTCGCCGAAGTGACGCCGATCCGGGCCGCCTGAGGGCTGCGAAGGCCGCGCCGGTGGCCTAGAATGACCGCATGATCGGCATCCTCCTCGTCTCCCACGGCACCTTCGGCGAAAGCCTCATCCACTGCGCGAGCCACGTCCTGGGCAAGCGGCCCCTCTACGTGCGCCAGCTGGGCGTCACGGTCCACGACGACCCCGCGGAGATTCTGCCCACCGCGCAGGACCTGATCCGCTTCCTCGACCAGGGGCAGGGCGTCCTGGTCATGACCGACATCTACGGCGCCACGCCCTCCAACATCGCCGCGCAGCTGCTCGTGCCGGGGCGCGTCGAGGGGATCGCCGGGGTGAACCTGCCGATGCTCATCCGCGCGCTGACCTACCGCGACGAGCCGCTCGATACCGTTGTCGCCAAGGCGCTGTCCGGCGGCACGGAAGGAATGACGCGCATGCCGGCGAAGGCCTGAGAGCGCCTCCGCCCATGCAGAAGCAGGCCGTCACCATCGTGAACAAGCTGGGGCTGCACGCCAGGGCCTCCGCCAAGCTCACCCAGACCGCCGCGAAATTCGCCTGCGGCGTCCACCTCTCCCGCAACGGCAAGCGCGTGAACGCCAAGAGCATCATGGGCGTGATGATGCTCGCGGCCGGAATCGGGTCGACGGTCGAGATCGAGACCGACGGGCAGGAAGAGGAGCAGGCCATGGCCGCCCTCGTGAAGCTCTTCGCCGACAAGTTCGGCGAAGGCGAGTAGGGCCGCCCCGCCATGGCCGCCGACGGCGCCGCTCCCGGCGCGAGCAACGTCTGCTTCACGATGCACGGCATCGCCGTCTCCGGCGGCGTCGCGATCGGGCACGCGCACCTCTTCCTCGGGATGACCTCCGAGGTGGACCACTACGAGGTCGCGAGCCACGACGTGAGCCGCGAGCAGCGCCGCTACGACCGCGCGGTGAAGGAAGTCCGCGACGAGCTGAAGGAGCTCGCCGAGAGCGTGCGGCACAGCGCCGCCTCCGAGCTCGCGCCCTTCGTGAACGTGCACCTCATGCTGCTCGAGGACGACGCCTTCTCCGAGGCCCCGCGCGAGATCATCCGCGAGCAGCGCTGCAACGCCGAGTGGGCGCTGCGCACGCAGCTCGACGAGCTGACCGCCCAGTTCGACGACATCCAGGACGAGTACCTGCGCGAGCGCGAGGCCGACGTGCGCCAGGTGGCCGAGCGCATCCTCACGGCGCTGGCCGGCTCCAAGCGCCTGCTGGCGATGAGGCCCTCGCGCCAGGACGCCGACATGATCCTCGTCGCGCGCGACCTCTCGCCCGCCGACGTGATCCTGTTCCGCGAGCACCCGTTCGCGGCGTTCGTGACCGACATGGGCGGCGCCACCTCGCACACGGCGATCATCGCCCGCTCGCTCGCCATTCCCGCCGTCGTCGCCCTGCACCATTCGCGCACCCTCATCCGCGAGGACGAGCTCGTCATCGTGGACGGCACGCAGGGCGTTCTCATCGTCAACCCCGACCGGGCGGTGCTCGCCGAGTACCGCCTGCGCCAGAACCAGGCGCGGCTGGAGAAGGAGAAGCTCAAGCGCCTGAAGTCGGCGCCCGCGTCCACGCTCGACGGCACCGTCGTGCAGCTCTACGCCAACATCGAGCTGCCCTCGGACCTGGACGCGGTCCGGGCAAGCGGCGCGGCGGGCATCGGGCTCTTCCGCAGCGAGTTCCTGTTCATGAACCGGCGCGACCTTCCCGACGAGGACGAGCAGTACGAGGCCTACCGCGAGGTGGTCGAAGGCATGAAGGGTCGCCCGGTCACCATCCGCACCCTCGACATCGGCGCCGACAAGGCGGTCGACGGCCAGGAGTACGCCACCGAGAACCCGGCGCTGGGCCTGCGCGCCATCCGCTACTGCCTGGCCGAGCCGCAGATCTTCAACACGCAGCTGCGCGCGATCCTGCGCGCCTCGCGCCACGGCAAGGCGCAGATCCTGATCCCGATGCTCTCCTCCTACGCGGAGCTCCACCAGGCGGTCGCCGCGGTGGACCGCGCCAAGGAGGAGCTCAGGGCGGAGGGCGTGAAGTTCGACGCCCTGGTGCCGGTGGGAGGCATGATCGAGATCCCGGCCGCGGCCATCGCGCTGCCGATGTTCATCCGCAAGCTCGACTTCCTCTCGATCGGCACCAACGACCTGATCCAGTACACGCTCGCCATCGACCGCGCCGACGACACGGTGGCGCACCTCTACGACCCGCTGCACCCCGCCGTGCTCTCCCTCATCGCCAGCGTGATCCGCACCGCGAACCTGCACGGCAAGCCCGTGGCGGTGTGCGGCGAGATGGCGGGCGACGTGGACCTCTCGCGCCTGCTGCTGGGCCTGGGGCTGCGCCACTTCTCGATGCACCCGGCGAGCATTCTCGCGGTCAAGCAGCGCGTGCTCGGCTCGAGCCTGCCGGACATCGCGCCGATGGTGGCGAAGGTGATGAAGGCCGACGAGCCGGAGAAGCTCGTCTCGCTCATCGAAAGGCTCAACGCCTGATGCTGCGCGAAGTCCCCGATGTCCTGCAGGACAAGCCGGGCCTGGTGCGCCGGTGGTTCCGCGACGAGTACTTCGACCTTTTCGTGTGGGAGAGGCCCGACGGCGCGGTCGACGCCTTCCAGCTTTGCTACGACCGCACCGAGCGCGAGCGCATCCTGCGCTGGTCGGCGAGTTCCGGCTTCCTGCACGAGGGCGTGGACCGGCCGGAGACGAAGCCGGGACGCTCGATGACCGCGATCCTGGTCGTGGACGGCGTGATGCCGCTCGCGGCGGTCTCCCGCAGGCTGCTGGACGCCGCGAGCCAGCTCCCGGGGCCGCTCCACGACTTCCTCTTCGCGCGGCTCGAGGAGTTCGCGAAGGGCCGCGCGCCGCCGATCGCGCGCCGGCCCAAGGCCCCTCGCCAGCGCGGGCGCAAGCGGCTAGAATGACCCCGTCGCGCCGAATTTGAACTCAGCTTGCGGGCGCGTAATAAATGCGGCTAAAGCGAGAGGCAGGTCTCCCGACGAGAACCCGACCCCGCTGAGAGCCGGTCGGGTTTTTTCATGGTTCGATGGAAATGATGACTGCCATTCCCCCCGGCTCCGTGGGAGAGGTCGCGCCGCAGCGCGCGGGCTTCCTCGAGCCCCTGATCCTCAAGGCCGGCAAGACGCTCGCCTCCTACGAGCTGGTCTACGAGACCTACGGGACGCTCAACGCGGACCGGTCGAACGCCGTGCTCGTCTGCCACGCGCTCTCGGGCAACCACCACGTGGCCGGCTGGCACGCCGGCGAGCCGAAAAAGCTCGGCTGGTGGGACAACATGGTGGGCCCCGGCAAGGCGATCGACACGGAGCGTTTCTTCGTGATCGGGCTGAACAACCTCGGGGGCTGCCACGGCTCCACCGGCCCGGCCTCCGTCGACCGCGCCACCGGCCAGCCCTACGGCGCGGGCTTCCCGCTCGTGACCGTGGAGGACTGGGTCGCCTCGCAGGCGCGCCTCATGGACCGGCTGGGCATCGGCAGGCTCGCGGTGGCGATGGGCGGCTCGCTCGGCGGCATGCAGGCGCTGCAGTGGACGCTCGACTTCCCGGACCGCATCGGCCACGCCATCGTGATCGCCGCGGCGCCCAAGCTGTCCACGCAGAACATCGCCTTCAACGACGTGGCGCGCCAGGCCATCGTCTCGGACCCGGATTTCCACGGCGGCAACTTCTACGCGATGAAGACGGTGCCCGCGCGCGGCCTGAAGCTCGCGCGGATGCTCGGCCACATCACCTACCTCTCGGAGGACCTGCTCGGCGAGAAGTTCGGCCGCGACATCAAGGGCGACGACTACGGCTTCAACTACGAGGTGGAGTTCGAGATCGAGTCGTACCTGCGCTACCAGGGCGACAAGTTCGCGCTGACCTTCGACGCCAACACCTACCTCATCATGACCAAGGCGCTCGACTACTTCGATCCCGCTCGCGAGGCGGGCGGGGATTTCGCGAAGGCGGTGGCGCCGGCGAAGGCGGGATTCCTGGTGGCTTCCTTCACGAGCGACTGGCGCTTCCCGCCGGAGCGCTCGCGCGAGATCGTGAAGGCGCTGGTGAAGGGCGGCAAGGACGTGACCTACGCGGAGATCGACGCGCCGCACGGCCACGACGCGTTCCTGCTCGACAACGCGCACTACCACAAGCTGGTGGCCGCCTACATGGACAACGTGGCCGCGGAGGTGGGCGCCGGCGATCGCGCGCGGCCGCTCATCGTCGGCGGCACGGAACTCGAGGAGATGAAGGGCTACTCGGGGCGGGGGAAGCCATGACGCCGCGCTTCGACTACGACCTCATCGCCTCCTGGATCCCCGAGGGCGCGCGCGTGCTGGACCTGGGCTGCGGCGACGGCGAGCTCCTCGCGAGCCTGGCGGCCACGCGCGGCGTGAAGGGCTACGGCGTGGAGATCGATCCCGACCGCGTGCTCGCCGCCGTGGGCCACGGCGTCAACGTGATCCAGGTGGACCTCGAGAGCGGCCTGTCCGCCTTCGAGGACGATGCCTTCGACTTCGTGATCCTGTCGCAGACGCTGCAGGCGATGCGCCGCTCGGACCTGATCCTCGCGGAGATGCTGCGCGTCGGCCGCGAGGGCATCGTGACCTTTCCCAACTTCGGCTACTGGCGCCATCGCCTGTCGATCCTGCTGGGGCGCATGCCGGTGTCGAAGTCGCTTCCCTACGAGTGGTACGACACGCCCAACATCCACCTGTGCACGGTGAAGGACTTCGAGGCCCTGTGCACGAAGGTGGGCGCCGAGATCCTCGACGAGCGCGTGCTGCACGAGGGGCAGATCGTCCAGACCCTGCCCAACCTCCTCGGCAGCCTGGGCGTCTTCCGCTTCCGCCGCCGGGGGTGATCGGGGACGGTTCCCAGGAACCGTCCCCGTTGCTAGAGGGCCTTGATGGTGTCGCGCTTCCACCAGAGCAGCACGAGCCCCGGCAGCGCGACGAGGAAAGTCAGGAAGAAGAAGACGGTCCAGGAGAGCCCGAGGTACGACGGGTCCGTGGCGTAGCCGGCGGCGGGGCCGACGTAGACGCGCCCGAAGGCCGAAAGCGCGGAGAGCAGGGCGTACTGCGTGGCCGTGAACCGGTGGTCGCACAGCGCCATGAGGAGCGCGACGAACGCCGCCGTGCCCATGCCGCCGCACAAGTTTTCGAAGCCCACCGCGAAGACCATCAGGGGCCAGCTCTTGCCGGCCGCGGCGAGCGCCATGAAGGCGAGGTTCGAGACCGCCTGCAGGATGCCGAAGACCATCAGCGCGCGGTACAGGCCGAGGCGCACCATGAGCGTGCCGCCGAATAGCGCGCCGAAGATCGTCGCCGCGAGCCCCATTCCCTTGTTCACGTAGCCCACGTCGTCCAGCGAGAAGGCGACCCCGCGCAGCAGGAACGCGGTGGTGAGCGAGCCCGCGAAGGCGTCCCCCAGCTTGTAGAGCACGATGAGCGCGAGCAGCACCCACGCCCCCGGCCGCGAGAAGAACTCGCGCAGCGGCGCCCACACCGCCTCGTCCAGGGTGCGCGGCGGCGGCGCGGCCGCCTCGGGCTCCGGCCCCCACAGCGTCGCGATCGCGCCCAGCCCCATGAGGGCCGCCATGAGCAGGTACGTGTTCCGCCACCCCATGGCCGGGATGAATCCCGAGCCCGCCACCAGCACGAGAGCCGCCGCCCCCGAGGCGAGCATCGCCACGCGGTAGCCCACCACGGTGAACGCGGCCGCGAGCCCGCGTTGCTCCGGTTTCGCGACGTCGGTGCGGTAGGCGTCGAAGACGATGTCCTGCGAGGCGGAGGCGAACGCGACGAACACGGCGAGGAGCGCGAGCCACGCGAGGTCGGCCGAGGGCGAGGCAAAGGCCATGGCGGAGATGCCCGCCGCGAGCCCCACCTGGGTCACGAAGAGCCATCCGCGCCGCCGGCCGAGGAAGGGCGGCACGTAGCGGTCCATGAAC
This sequence comes from Betaproteobacteria bacterium, assembly GCA_019449455.1. Classification (GTDB taxonomy): domain Bacteria; phylum Pseudomonadota; class Gammaproteobacteria; order Burkholderiales; family Usitatibacteraceae; genus FEB-7. The sequence continues at coordinate 39,693 of JAGRPO010000194.1, forward strand.
GGTGCCCACAGGAACTTCCACGTGTAGGGCAGGCCCACGAGCGTGAAGATGCCGATGGTGGAGAGGTCGACGCCCTCGACCGTCATCCACGCCTGCAGCGTGCCGCCCGTCAGCGCCAGCGGCAGGCCAGAGGAGAAGCCAAGGAGCAGGATGACCGCGAGGCGGCGGTCGCGGAAGACGGCGGAATAGTCGTGGGGCGCCAAGGTGCCGAAAGGATACCGGAACCGCGCCGCCCGCCCGCTGTCCACCGCTAGAATGCGCAGTTCCCGCCGCCTCACCCATCGCTGCCCGAAGGACCGCCATGGCCAGGATCTTCAAGACCTACGACGAATGGAAGGCCCAGCTCACCCCGCTGCAGTTCGACGTGACGCGCCGCGCCGCGACGGAGCGCCCCTTCACGGGCGAGTACGACGACTGCTCGACGCCCGGAACCTACAGTTGCGTCTGCTGCGGCCAGGACCTCTTCGTGTCCGACACGAAGTTCAACGCCGGCTGCGGCTGGCCCTCCTTCTGGCAGCCGGTCTCGCCCGGCGCCGTGGAGGAGCGCAAGGACGCGAGCCTGGGCATGGTGCGGACCGAGGTGGTGTGCGCCAACTGCGACGCCCACCTCGGCCACGTGTTCGAGGACGGCCCGAAGCCCACGGGGCTTCGCTACTGCATGAACTCGGCCTCGCTCAAGCTGAAGCCGCGATAGGCGCGTTTTCGTAGCGCGCCTCGCCCGAGGGCGGGATCTTGCCCAGCTTCTCGAGGCGCAGCCGGATGGAGCCCTGCGTGCGCGCGTGCTTGCGGGCCATCTCCGGGATGCCGACGCCCGCGTCGAAGGCGACCGCGATGGCGCGGTCCTCGCCCTCGTTCCAGGGCTTGCCGAAGTTGGCGGGCAGGCGCTCGCGGCGCTTTTCCCTTTCCACCTCGCGCTGCATGAGGTCGAGGGCGGAGAAGAGCGCGCGAAGGGCGCGCGGCTCGGCATAGGGGCTGTCCTCGGGGTACTGCTCGCCGGTGACGGGGTTCACGCCGTCCGCCAGCGCTTTCACGATGGGCAATGCGGATTCGAGTTGCATGGGGCCTCCGGTGGGGTGAGGCCGCGTCGACGTGCGCGGCCGCATACCGGAAAACGCTTGCTGGCGCGCGCGGTTGACCGCTGCCGCCGTCGCCTACCGCGGTTGTGGACGGGTCCCGGCGCAGGCTATCCTGCGCCGACCGCATTCCGGGGCGCCCGCGTCCCACCCGCGCGGAAGGATCGGACATGAAGGACTACCTGAATTACATGCGGTCCATCGTCGCCCGCCGCTGCGCCGAGCTGCGGGAACTCGACATCGAGGCCATCAGGGCGCTGCCCGGGTACTCGCCGGATGCATCGATCTACGACGACAAGGTGAGGTGCGGCGTGCACCACAGGTCGACGCCAGCCGGGCAGCACATCGTGGTCGCGCAGGCGGTGCGGGACAGCTGGTTCGGGATGGCTTACGCCGTGCAGCTCGACGGCTTCGCGATAGAGGCGGACGGAACGCGGCGGGAGCTTGCCGAGAACGAGAAGTGGGAATACGACTAGGGGCCCCGACAACGAAGGTGCAAGCATGAATGAAATCGGATCTCTCGTGGTTGCCGCCGTGTTCTTTCTTGGCGTCTACATCGAGTTCCGAGGGTCGGGACGACGGGACCTCGCCATCGCCCAGAACGCATTTCTGACGATCGCGTTATTCGTCGTCGTGAGCTTCTGGTACCGCCTGGGTTCCTATCGGTGGCTTGTCGGTTCCCTGCTCGCGCTCGTGTGTATCGCCGCGACGGTGGCGCTATACGCGGCACCTTCTCCCCGGAAACGCAGCCGTCCCCGACTGAACCTGCGGAAATAGGCAACGCGATGAATCCGCCGGCATTCACCTTCGACCCTGCCGGGGGCATTCGAAGGTCGTGTGGACCGGCCGACGAACATGCGCGAAGGGCCCGTGCCGCGCTCTCGCCGGGAAGGAGCAATTGCGCTACTCCCGGGGTTGCCGGCCGGCCCCCGACGACCGCCTGACGGCATCGTCCATCTGCGCATTCGCCCATAGCCAATCCTCCTCGAGCTGCGCGATCCTCGCCGCGATCTCGCCCTGGCGCTTCGAGCGTTGCGCAAGCTCGTCCCGCATCGCCTCCTCGTACGCCTCGCCCGACGCGAGCCAGGCGTCGAGGGATTCCTTCTCGGGCTGGAGCCTGGCGAGCTCCTTCTCGATGGCGCCGATCTTCTTCTCGAAGGGCTTCTTCGCGTCCGCGAGCTTCTGCCGCGACTCGGCTTCCGAGCGCTTCTGCGCCTTGCGGTCGGCGCCCGCGCCGCTGCCTTCCTGCTTCGTGCCCCGCACGCGGTACTGGCGCGACCATTCGCGGTAGTCGTCGAGGTTGCCGTCGAAGGGCGCGACCTTCCCGTCGGCCACGAGCCACCACTGGTCGGTCGCCGCCTCCAGGAGGTGCCGGTCGTGGGCCACGACGATCAGCGTGCCCTCGAAATCCTGCAGCGCCTGCGCGAGCGACTCGCGCATCTCGATGTCGAGGTGGTTGGTGGGCTCGTCCAGCACCAGCAGGTTGGGCCGTTCCCAGACGATGAGGGCGAGCGCCAGGCGCGCCTTCTCGCCGCCGGAGAAGTCGGCCACGCGCTGGAAGACCTGGTCGCCGCGGAAGTCGAAGCCGCCGAGGAAATTGCGCAGTTCCTGCTCGCGCACGCCGGGGGCGAGCCGCGCGAGGTGCCACATGGCGCTCTCCTCGAGCCGCAGCTTCTCGACCTGGTGCTGCGCGAAGTAGCCGATGCGCAGGTCCGGCGAGCGGATGATGGTGCCGGCCACCGGCGGCAGGTCGCCGACGATCGTCTTCAGCAGCGTCGACTTGCCCGCGCCGTTGGGGCCCAGCAGTCCGATGGCCTCGCCGAAGTACACGCTCCACTCGATGTCCGACACCACCGCCTTGCCGCCGTAGCCCACGCTCGCTTCGGCGACGCGGAAGAGCAGCTTCGGCTTCACGGGCGGCTCGCGGAAGGCGAAGGTGAACGGCGAGTCGACGTGGGCGGCCGCGATCACCTCCAGCTTCTCCAGCGCCTTGATGCGGCTCTGCGCCTGGCGCGCCTTGGTGGCCTTGGCGCGGAAGCGGTCGATGAAGGACTGCAGGTGCGCCATCGTGCGCTGCTGCCGCTCGTAGGCGAGCTGCTGCTGGCCGAGGCGCTCGGCGCGCTGGCGCTCGAAGGCCGAGTAGTTGCCGGCGTACGTGGCGAGCTTCTGCGCGTCCACGTGCACGATCGTGCCCACCACGGAATCGAGGAACTCGCGGTCGTGGGTGATGAGGAGCAGCGCCCCGGGGTAGCCCTTGAGCCAGTCCTCGAGCCACATCACCGCGTCGAGGTCGAGGTGGTTCGTGGGCTCGTCGAGCAGCAGCAGGTCCGAGCGGCACATGAGGGCGCGCGCCAGGTTCAGGCGCATGCGCCAGCCGCCCGAGAAGGACGCGACCGGATTCGCTTCGGCCTGCGCCGAAAAGCCGAGGCCCGACATGAGAGCCTGCGCTCGCGAGCGCGCCGTGTAGCCGCCGATCTCGTCGTAGCGCCCGTGCAGCAGGGCCGCGCGCTCGCCCTCCTCGTGCGCCGCCTCCGCCTCGCGGATCGCCGCCTCGACCTCGCGCAGCTCCGCGTCGCCGTCCATCACGAAATCGAGCGCGGCGCGGTCGGCGTCGAGCAGCTCCTGCGCGACGTGCGCGAGGACCCAGCGCGCCGGCAGCTCGACCTCTCCCGCGTCCTGGTGCAGCTCGCCCAGGACCAGCGCGAAGAGGCTGGACTTGCCCGCGCCGTTGGGGCCGACGAGGCCGACGCGGTGGCCGGGAAAGACGGTGAGCGAGGCGTCCTTGAGCAGGATGCGCGCGCCGCGCGCCAGCGTGATGTTCGAGAGGCGAAGCACTACAGCTGGAAGTCGTAGTCGATGGTGAGCGGCGCGTGGTCGGAGAAGCGCGCGTCCTTGTAGATGCGCGCGTACTCGGCCGACCGGGCGATGCCGGGCGTGGCGATGTGATAGTCGAGGCGCCAGCCCACGTTCTTGTCCCAGGCGCGCCCGCGGTTGGACCACCACGTGTACTGCTCGGGCAGGGGATTCAACGTGCGGAAGACGTCGACCCAGCCCACCTTGTCGAAGGCCTCGGTGAGCCAGGCGCGCTCCTCGGGCAGGAAGCCGGAGTTCTTCTGGTTCGAGCGCCAGTTCTTCAGGTCGATCTCCTTGTGCGCGATGTTCCAGTCGCCGCACAGGATGAACTCGCGCCCCGAGGCCTTCATCGCCTTGAGCTTCGGCATGAAGCGCTTCATGAAGGAGAACTTGCGCGCGAGCGCCTCCTCGCTCGAGGTGCCCGA
>JAGRPO010000195.1 GCA_019449455.1 Betaproteobacteria bacterium
ATCTCGGGGACGAGGACGCCCTCGAGGTCGAGGCACACGATCTGCAAGACTTTCTCCCTGGTGGCGCGGGCGAGGGTCCGTGCGCCGATGCCGGAATTTTACCCCGGGATTCGGGTTACCCTTCGCCCCATGGAACGACATCCCCTCGACGTCGCGTTCGTCTCCGACGTGGCCTGCCCCTGGTGCGCCATCGGCCTCGCCTCCTTCGAGCAGGCGCTCGTTCGCCTCGGCAGCGAGGTGAAGGTGTCGCTGCACTTCGAACCCTTCGAACTGAACCCGGACATGCCACCCGCGGGCGCCGAAACGGTGGCGTACCTCATGCGCAAGTACGGGCGCACGCCCGAGCAGGTGGCCGAGGCCCAGGCGAGGATCCGCGGCCGCGGGGCCGATGTCGGCTTCGCCTTCGGGCCGCGCAAGCACGTGTGGAACACGTTCGACGCGCACCGGATGCTGCATTGGGCCGGGATGGAGGGCCGCGGCCTCGAGCTCAAGCGCGCGCTCCTCCGGGCCTATCACGGCGAGGGCCGCAACCCGGGCGCGGCGGATGTGCTCGTCGAGCTCGCCGGTACGGTGGGGCTGGACGATGAACGGGCAAAGGCGATCGCGGGGAGCGACGAGTTCGCCGCGGAAGTGCGCGAGCGGGAGCGCCATTGGCGTGGGCGCGGCGTCTCGGCCGTGCCGACCGTGGTCGTGAACGATTCCTACGTGATCGAGGGCGCCCAGCCGCCCGAGGCGTTCGAGCAGGCGCTGCGGCAGATCGCGCTAGCCCGCTAGGACGCCGGCAGGGCGACCGTCCCCGGCGCGCCGCGGCAGGAAACTCATGCGTGCAGGCAGAGGCTCCGGACGGACCATCTCGCGGCAGCTGCGGGTCGAGATGCCGCGGGACCAGATGCCGAGGTTCGCCTCCTTGCCGAGTTTCGCCAGGACCCTCGCGGTCTCCTCCCAGTCGCGAAAGCGGCAGGCGAAGGTCCCGAGCAGGTTCCAGTTCCAGCTCGCGTCGTGTCTCTCGATCATGTCGAGCAGGCCCTGCTTCATGTCCGGCCAGGAAACCCGGGACTGGCCGAGCTGGTCTCCGCATTCGACCCGCGCCAGGTCGACATGGAGCCCCGCGTAGAAGGAGCCTGCCTCGCTCGCTCGCGTGCGCTCGGCGGCCCACCGCGCGAACCGGTCCACCTGCCCGAAGTCGCCGCCCCACGCAGGCAGCAGGAACGTGAGCCGCGCCAGGTACAACGGGCGATAGGCCGGGTGGCGCGACTCGCCTTCCTCGAGGAGCGCCTCGATCGCGCTTGCCGTGCGCCGTTCGCCCCCCGCGACGCGAATGGCCACCGTGTACCAGAGGGGCGAGGCCTTCGCTTGCGCGGCGCCCTCGAGGGCGCTCGCCGCCCGCTGAAGGTGCCGCGCGTAGACTTCTTCCGCCCCCGCGATCCAGCCGGGCGAGCAACCGCTGCCCCGCGCGCGCCACGCGCGGTTCTGCCACACGAAGGCCTCCGCGATGGGCCGCAGGATCGAGCTCGGCGCGGCGCGGCGCCAGTCCGCGAGGAGCCGGTCCAGCCGCGCCGGCGTGTCGTTGCGGAAGCTTTCGTCGAATGCCCACTCGAACGACTCCGTCATCCAGGTTCCGTCCGACGTCCTCGCTCGCGAAGCGACAAGCGCGTCATGCAGGCGTTCGAGCTTCTCGAACTCGCGGTTTTCGAGGGCCGCCTGGATCGAGCGGATCTCCTCGACGAAACGGTCCCGCGACACGCGCGCGCCGGACGGCTCCGCGCCGTGGGTGGCCGCGGCAAAGGCGAGCGCGGCCAGCGCCGCGAGCGATCGCGGCGACACGCCTACCGCCCCGCCATCTCGGCGCAGACGTCGGCCGATACGCCGTCGAGCCCCAGTCCCAGGTCGGCCCGGTCGCCGAGCCGCGCCGCGACGCGGCGCAGCGTGACGTGGTCCTCGGCGATGCACGCGAACGTGCCGTAGACGTTCAGCCACTCCTCGTCGCCGTCGAGCGCGATGCCGTCCTCGAACGCGTGCCGCATGAGCTTCCACGACGCCTTCGTGCCACCGAAGAAGTCCTTCTCGGGGCGGCCCATGCGGACGCGGTAGTAGAGCGTCGCGTAGAGCGAGGTGCCCTCCGTCGCCTGCGTGCGCAGGACGGCGCGGCGAATGAAATCATCGACCTGCTCCAGGCTGCCGCCCCATTGGGGCAGGAGGAAATTCAGGCGGGTGTCGTAGAGACGCAAGTCGAGCGGATACCGGCCGGCGCCCTCCTCGAAGATCGCGTCGAGAACGGCGGCGGGCTGGCCCGTGACGCCCGCGATGCTCATCGCGGCCTGGTACCAGAGGGGCGAGCCCTTTGCGCGCGACCCGCCTTCCTCGAGCGCCTTCAGGGCGCGCGCATGGTCCTCGCGGAATAGCTTCATCGCCTCGGGGGAAACGGTGGACCCGTAGCCGTGGCCGCGATGGTTCCATCCACTCGCCATCCACGCGGCCGCCTCGAGGAAGGGACGAAGCTTCGAGTCGGGGAACCGCTCCTTCAGCCCGGCGAGGAAGGATCGCAGGC
>JAGRPO010000033.1 GCA_019449455.1 Betaproteobacteria bacterium
GGCGGCGGACGAGGAAGTGGCGGAAGCCGCGGCGGCCGCGCCGTCGGCGGCCGACGTGCCGACCACGGCCCAGAAGGTGAAGGAGGAGGAACCCGCGAAGGAAGCGGGAAAGGGCGGCAAGGAAAAGGACAAGGACGAGAAGAAGAAATAGCGATCGCCCGGGGCGCTTCGAGCGAGCCTCACGGATGCGCCCGCCGTCCCCGGCGGGCGCGTTCGTTTTGGGGGCGCGCATGGCCCCGGAACCCTCCACACACTTCCCATGGTCCCCATCCGCCTCATCGTCGGCCTCGGCAATCCCGGGCGCGAGTACGAGAGCACCCGCCACAACGCCGGTTACTGGTGGGTGGAGGCGATCGCGCGCGAGCGCGGCGGGCGCTGGGCGAAGGAAACGAAGTTCGCCGGCTGGGTCGCGCGCGTGGCGGAGGGCGGCCGCGATTTCTGGCTGCTCAAGCCCGCCACCTACATGAACGAAAGCGGCCGCAGCGTGGGCGCCTTCCTGCGCTTCCACCGCATCGAGCCGCGCGAGATGCTCGTGGTGCACGACGAGCTGGACCTGCTGCCGGGCACCGTGAAGCTCAAGTTCGGCGGCGGCACGGGCGGCCACAACGGCCTGCGGGACATCGACGAGGTGCTGGGGACGCGCGACTTCTGGCGGCTTCGCATCGGCATCGGGCACCCGGGCCACAAGGACGCCGTGGCGGACTACGTGCTGCACGAGGCGAGGCGCGAAGAGCGCGAGGCGATCGAGCCCGCGTTCGACCGCAGCCTCGGGCTCCTCGCGCGCATCGCCACCGGCCGACTGACCGATGCCACCACCTGGTTGCACACGATTCCGAAGCCCGAGGTCGAGATCCCCGTCGACGCCGGGAAACCCGTTTCCAAGAAGGACAAGCAATGACCCTGCAATGCGGCATCGTGGGACTGCCCAACGTCGGCAAGTCCACCCTCTTCAACGCGCTGACCAAGGCCGGCATCGCGGCGGAGAACTACCCCTTCTGCACCATCGAGCCCAACGTCGGCGTGGTCGAGGTGCCGGACCCGAGGCTCGCGGCCATCGCGGCGATCGCGCACCCGCTGAAGATCCTCCCGGCGATCATCGAGTTCGTCGACATCGCGGGGCTCGTGGCCGGCGCCTCGAAGGGCGAGGGCCTGGGCAACCAGTTCCTCGCCAACATCCGCGAGACCGACGCCATCGCGAACGTCGTGCGCTGCTTCGAGGACGACAACGTGGTCCACGTGGCCGGCAGGGTGGATCCCATCTCGGACATCGAGGTCATCCACACGGAACTGGCGCTCGCCGACATGGCCACCGTGGACAAGGCGCGCGAGCGCCACATCCAGAAATCGCGCTCGGGCGACAAGGATGCGGCGAAGTTCGTGACCGTGCTCGAGAAGGTGCAGAAGGCGCTCGACGGCCTGCACCCGGTGCGCGCGCTGGGTCTCTCGCCGGAGGAGATGGAACTCCTGAGGCCGCTCTTCCTCCTCACGGCCAAGCCCGCGCTCTACATCGCGAACGTCGAGGAGCACGGGTTCGTGGACAACCCGCTCCTCGAGAAGGTGAAGGAATATGCCGCCAAGGAGGGCGCCCCGGTGGTCGCCATCTGCGCCAAGCTGGAAAGCGAGATCGCCGATCTCTCCGGCGAGGAAAAGGAGATGTTCCTCGAGGACATGGGCATGCACGAGCCGGGCCTCGACCGCCTCATCCGCGCGACTTTCGGCCTGCTGGGCCTGCAGACCTATTTCACGGCCGGCGAGAAGGA
>JAGRPO010000196.1 GCA_019449455.1 Betaproteobacteria bacterium
CGATGTCGTGCTCGAGCACGGCGGCCACGTGGTGCGGGCTGCGGGCATCCACGGACAGGCGGTCGGGAAGGGGCGGGCGTTCGGGGGTGGCGTTCATGGGGAGCCTTGAGTTGGCGGATCCTGCGAATCTATATCCGGCAGACGATTCCTGTCACGACGATCGTCTCCAACCGGCCGGTGGCCGCGTGCAGGCCCGAAAAAGAAAAGCCCGCGGCGGCTTCCCGCTGCGGGCTCATCACGCTCGCCGGTTCGCGGCAGGAACTACCCGCAAGCCCCCACCCACCCGCAGGCGCTGCAGAAATCGCAGCCGTCCTTGCGGATGACGGTCATGTTCCCGCACTCGGTGCACTTGTTGCCCTTCATGAGCGCGGGCTCGTCGCCGCGGCGGGGCGACTCCAGGATCCCCATCTCCTGCTTCGGGTACCCGTTCTCGTCGAGGACTCCCAGCATCGAGTAGCGGTGGATCACCAGCCGCGAAAGGTACGCGACGGTGGAAGGCCAGTTCTGCTGCCGCCGCTGCCCGGGCACGAAGGCCATGAAGTCGCCCAGCGGCTCGCTGTAGTCGAGCAGCTTGCGAAGCTTCATCCCGATCCACGCCGGGTCCATCACGCGCATGTCGAGCGACAGGAGCTTCGCCAGTCCGTCGAGCGCCCGCGGATAGTGCCCCGAGAGCCACATCGAATACGGCCGCGTGCCGCCGTCGGGCATGTGCATTTCCTTCAGCCCCATCACGAACTCCTCGCCCGAGGCGGGGTTCGCGATGTCGACCGTCCAGGCGAGCGTGCCGTCCGTGCCGGTGCGCGGCTCTTCCAGGCTGAACATGGCGTCGAGCAGCGGCGATTCGCCCGCTTCCTCGAACGCCTTCAGCGTCTCGCAACGCCAGCGCACCACCTGGCCCAGCGCCGAGACCATGCTCGGGACGCGCTTCTTCTCGCCGTGCGGCGGCATGCGCATGTCGAAGCCGTCGTCGCCCACGGTGATGGCGAGGGCGTCGAGCTTCATCTTGAGCCACGCGCGGTCGTTGGCCCGCATGTCCATGGAGAGCGTCTTGGCCACCGCCCCGAGGCCGCGCGGCTGCTCGGCGCCGTTCACCCACACCTCGAACGGGAAGGCCTGGTGCGTCTCGCTTTCCACGTGGCCGATGAAGAGCGCGAACTTGCCCACGGGAGAGTCGATCATGTAGGTCCACGCGGGGTTGCCCTCGGGCAGCTCCGGCCGGCCGGGCCAGCGAAGGCTCGCCAGCACGGGCTCGGGCAGCGACTTGATCGACAGGCGCCGGTTCATCGCGTCCGCCAGCAACGCCGCCGCGGTCATGGCAGGCTTCGCGGGTTCCGTGGAGAGCACGGAGCCCAGCACGCTGTTGGGCCGGTAGGTGGCGAGGCCCTTGAGACCCGACTTCCACGCCGAGAGGTAGAGCCCCTCGAACTCCGAGTACGGGTAGTCCTCGGGCACGTTCACCGTCTTGGAGATGCTGGTGTCGATGAAGGGCGCGACGGCCGCCACCATCGCCTTGTGCGCTTCCGCGGAGATCTCAAGCGCCGTCACGAACCAGGCGGGAAGCTTCGCGTCGTCGCCCTTCAGGTACTTGTAGAGGCGGTAGGCGTGGTCCTCGACGCGGAACTCCTTGTGCGTGCCGTCGGCCATGCGCTTCTTCCTCGTGTAGGTCCAGGAGAAGGGCGGCTCGATGCCGTTGGAGGCGTTGTCGGCGAAGGCGAGCGAGATCGTGCCCGTGGGCGCGATCGACAGCAGGTGCGAGTTGCGGATGCCGTGCTTCCTGATCTTGTCCTTGATCTCCTGCGGCAGGCGCGAGGCGAAGTTGCCGCCCGAGAGGTAGAGGTCGGCGTTGAAGAGCGGGAAGGCGCCGCGCTCGCGCGCGAGCTCCACGCTGGCCTCGTAGGCGCGGTCGCGCATGTACTCGGTGATCTTCGCGCCCATGGCGCGCGCCTCGTCGGTGTCGTAGGCGAGCTTGAGCATCAGGAGCGCGTCCCCGAGCCCCGTGTACCCCAGGCCCACGCGGCGCTTGTTGGACGCTTCCTTCTTCTGCGCGGGCAGCGGCCACGGCGTGACGTCGAGCACGTTGTCCAGCATGCGGGTGGAGGCGTCCACCACCTTGCCGAAGCCGTCGAAGTCGAACGCGCAGTCGTCCTCGAACGGGTTCTTCACGAAGCGCGCGACGTCGATGGAGCCGAGGCAGCAGCAGCCGTATGCCGGCAGCGGCTGCTCCGCGCAGGGGTTGGTCGCCTCGATCGCCTCGCAGTAATAGAGGTTGTTGTCGCGGTTGATGCGGTCGAGGAAGAGGATCCCCGGCTCGGCGTGGTCGTACGTCGAGCGCATGACCTGGTCCCACAGGTCCTGCGCGCGCACCTTGCGGTAGACCCACAGCCCGTCGCCGCGCTGGTAGCCGCCGGCGTCCTTCACGTCCTGGGAGGGCTCGGCGCGGTGCACCAGCTCGACGTCGCCGTTGGATTCCACGGCCTTCATGAACGCGTCGGTGACGCCCACCGAGACGTTGAAGTTGGTGAGCTCGCCCTGGTCCTTGGCGTGGATGAAGCGCTCGATGTCCGGGTGGTCGCAGCGCAGCACGCCCATCTGCGCGCCGCGGCGCGCTCCCGCGCTCTCGACCGTCTCGCACGACTGGTCGAAGACGCGCATGTACGAGACCGGCCCGCTCGCGCGCGAGTTGGTTCCCTTCACCCAGGCGCCCTCGGGGCGGATGGAGGAGAAGTCGTAGCCCACGCCGCCGCCGCGGCGCATCGTCTCCGCGGCCTCGGCCAGCGCCGTGTAGATGCCGGGGCGCCCGTCGACGATTTCGGTGATGGAGTCGCCCACCGGCTGCACGAAGCAGTTGATGAGGGTGGCGGTGAGGGAGGTGCCGGCGGCGGAATTGATCCGGCCGGCGGGAATGAAGCCGTTTTCCTGGGCTTCCAGGAACCTGGCCTCCCAGAACGCGCGGCGTTCTTCGTTTTCGTTGGCGGCCAGGGCCTTGGCCACGCGCATGCGCACTTCGCGGATCGAGGTTTCGCCGTCCTTGGCGTACTTCTCGACGAGGACTTCGGTGCTGATTTCCTGGGCGGGCAGCTTGGAAATGTCGGCTGCGGAACGGCGGGACTTGGCCACGCTCATGAACTGAATCCCCCTCTTGCTGCACTTCGTTATGGGTAAACTCGCCAGCTTCTTGGGCGGGCGGAGAGCCGATTTTTCCGCGACGGCCCGCTTTTCCGGTTGCGCCAGATCAAGTGGGTGGTGTTCGTGGAAACCCCCACATTTTGTGGTCGAAGGGTATTCCTGTCCAGCTTTTTCCAACCTATTGTGCCCCGGTTCGGGCGCGGTTCTTGCGAGGAGTCGCCTCATGACGACGGAAGTGGCAACTTTGGCCGGCGGCTGTTTCTGGTGCCTCGAGGCGGTCTTCGACCAGCTTGCGGGCGTGCGGAGCGTGGAATCGGGTTATATGGGCGGCGATTCCAGCAATCCGAGTTATGAAGAGGTGTGTTCCGGGCAATCCGGCCACGCGGAAGTCGTGCGGCTGAGCTTCGATCCGTCGGTGGTGAACTTCCGGGACATCCTGGCCGTCTTTTTCACCATCCACGACCCGACGACGCTCGACCGCCAGGGCAACGACCGCGGCACCCAGTACCGCTCGGCCATCTTCTTCCACACTCCCGAGCAGGAGTCGGCGGCGCGGGAGACGATCGCGAAGCTCGGCGCCGAGAAGCTCTGGCCGGACCCGATCGTCACCGAGGTGGCCCCGGCCTCCACGTTCTGGCAGGCCGAGGACTACCACCAGGAGTACTTCGAGCGCGTGGGCTCGCAGAACCCCTATTGCACGCTCGTGGTGGAGCCCAAGGTCGCCAAGTTCCGCAAGCACTTCACGGACCGCCTCAAGAAGCGCTGAACCTGATTAAGGGGACGGTTCCTCGGAACCGTCCCCTTTTCGACAACCGGTAGAATCGCGGTTCCATGCGGTTCTTCCGTTTCCTTCGAATCCTCTCCACGGTCGGTCGCCACGGTCTCGACGAATTCATCGGCGGGCGTGGCAGCGCGGTCCTGCGCCTGGCGTTCCGCGTGGCGTTCTTCTGGGCCGACCGGTCCCGCCCGCGCGGGGAGCGCCTGCGCATCGCCTTCCAGGAACTGGGCCCCGTCTTCGTGAAGTTCGGGCAGCTCCTGTCCATTCGCCCAGACCTCATCCCCACCGACATCACCGACGAGCTGTCGAAGCTGCAGGACAGCGTGCCGCCGTTTCCGGCGGACCAGGTCGTCGAGACGCTGGACCGCTCCTACGGCAAGCCGTACACGGAGGTCTTCCGCAACTTCAACCTGACGTGCGTGGCGAGCGCTTCGGTGGCCCAGGTGCACTTCGCCGAGCTGCCCGACGGCCGCGAGGTGGCGGTCAAGATCCTGCGCCCGCGCATCGCCGAGACGATCGACAACGACACGGGGCTGCTCTACGTGGTGGCGGGGCTCATCGAGCGGCTGCATCCCCTGAGCGACCTGCTGCGCGCGCGCGAGGTGGTCGTGGAGTTCGACAAGATCATCCACGACGAGCTCGACCTCCTGCGCGAGGCCTCGAGCATGAGCACGGTGCGGCGCAACTTCGCGGACAGCTCGATCCTGTACGTGCCGGACGTGTACTTCGACTGGTGCACGCGCGACGTGATGGTGATGGAGCGCATCGACGCCATCCCGGTGAACGACCTCGAGGCCATCCGCGCGGCGGGGCTCGACACGGCGCAGCTCGGCCGCAACGGCGTGGAGATCTTCTTCACGCAGGTGTTCCGCGACGGCTTCTTCCACGCCGACATGCACCCCGGCAACATCTTCGTCGCGCGCGACGGCCGCTACTGCGGCATCGACTACGGGATCATGGGGTCGCTGCCGGAGGTGGACAAGAACTGCCTCGCGATGATCTTCATCGCCTTCTTCAAGCGCGACTACAAGGCGGTGGCGCTGGCGCACATCGAGGCGGGGTGGGTGCCGGCCGACACGGGCATCGAGGAATTCGAGGGCGCCATCCGCTCGGTGTGCGAGCCGATCTTCGACAAGCCGCTGAAGGACATCTACTTCGGCAAGCTCCTGCTGCGGCTCTTCGAGGTGGGCCGGCGCTTCCGCATGGACATCCAGCCGCAGCTCGTCCTCCTGCAGAAGACGCTGCTGCAGGTGGAGGGCCTGGGGCGCCACCTCGATCCGGAGCTGGACCTGAGGAGCGCCGCGCAGCCCATCCTCGCGCGCTGGATGCGCGAGCAGGCGGGGCCGCGCGCGCTCTGGCGGCAGCTGCGAAGCGAGGCGCCGCGGTGGTCCAAGCTCGTCCCCGAGCTGCCGCGGCTCGTGCACAAGATCCTCTCCGACGACGCGCCCGGCCGCCTGGAGCGCGCGATCCTCTTGCTCGAGGCCGCGCAGCGGCGGCAGACGCGGATTCTCCTCGCCATCGCCATCGTCCTGGGCATCATGGTCGTCGGCCTCCTCCTGCGCGGGATGTAAGGGGACGGTTCCCAGGAACCGTCCCCTCGATCAGCGCAGAAGGTCTTCGAGGATCCGGCGCTTGGCGGCGCAGCGCGGCTCCTCCCAGCAGGTGCGGTAGGTCTTCACGGCCTTTCCGTCCTTGCGCACGGTGATCTCCCACGGGCGCTTCATGAGCACGGTGTGCACGTAGCTCACGAAGGACTCGGCGAAGTCGTCGCCCGGGCTGGTGGCCGCGTAGAGGGTAGGGAAGTTCGTCCTCCCGAGGCTCGCGTAGGCGCCCGTCATGTCGCTCGCGGCGAGCTTCGCCCCCAGGTAGTAGACGATCGAGCGGCGCATCGGGAAATCCCGGTCGAACGTCGAGGCGTAGCGGCTTTCCTTGCGGTCGATCGTCCATGAAAGCTCGAAGAACGGGAAGCGCGCCGACGCCGACACATCCCCGGGCGCCATGTCCCAGCGCGGATGGATGCCGCGGTTGATCGACAGCACGTGACCCAGCTCGTGCAGCAGGATGTAGCGGATGGCGCCGCGGCGATCGTCCTGCGCGGCGTCCTCGATCCGCGCCTCCAGCGCCCAGCCGCCTGCGGGCTTGAACGGCGTGTTTTCCTTCCACGTGGCCCATGCATTCGCGGTGAACCTGTTGAGGACGGCCGCGTCGAGCACCACGAATCCGCCGACCTGGTTGCCGTCGCCGTCGCGGAACATGTCCGTGTAGCCGGTCCCGCCGAGCTCGTCCACGAACCACACGCCGGCGAACGTGTCGCCGAACACGCGGCGCACGGCCGGCGGCATGTCGGCGATCGCCCCGCGCACGTCGGCGACGAAATCGTCCTTTAGCGCGCTGGCCCGCGGCTTCTCGGAAAAGCCGTTGGCGAAATTGTCGATGTGGAGATACTCGACCAGCTCCCGCGGCGCGGGCCCCATGCGCTGGGCGACCGGCCGGGCGAGCACGGGATTCCAGAAGCCCGCCTTGCGCGCCGGATGGGAGGCGAGGAGCTTCAGGAGGCAGGGCTTGTCCCCGGCCGCGCAGGGGATGCGCGGCGACTCCTGCGCGCGCGCGGCCTCCGGAGGCAACCCGAGGGAAAGCCCCGTGGCGACCAGGACGACGACGGCGGCGCGCAGGTTCATGGATCCCTCCCTTTTTCCCCGGTGCCGGGCATTTTCGCGGATTTGCGGCAGCCGAAGTGCTGATTATTCGTCGTTGCGCCTCAGGCGGCGCCGGCGCAGACTGCCCCGCTCACGATCGCCAATTCCGGAGGATTCGATGAAGCCCGCGCTCCCGCGCTTGCTGGTTCACCTGGCGGCGTTCGCCGCCCTCGTCGCATCCACCGCCGCGTCCGCGGTCTAC
This sequence comes from Betaproteobacteria bacterium, assembly GCA_019449455.1. Lineage (GTDB taxonomy): Bacteria > Pseudomonadota > Gammaproteobacteria > Burkholderiales > Usitatibacteraceae > FEB-7. Next base: position 6,803 of record JAGRPO010000196.1, read on the forward strand.
GTCTTCAATACCGTCAATTATCCCGGCTCGGTCATGACCGACGTGCGCGGGCTCAACGGCACGGGCCGCATCGTCGGCTACGCGAGCACCGACGGCGTCAACAACTTCAGCTTCTCCTACGCGGGAGGCACCTTCTCGCTGCTGCCGCCCGCCGCCGTGACGGCGACCGCGCACGGGATCAACGACTCTGGCGTGATCGTCGGCTCCACCTTCGAGGACCCGTTGCCGTCGCGCGGGTTCATCCTGGCGGGCGGCGCCTACACCTACTTCTCGCGCTCCGGCTGGTTGCACTCGCACGCCCGGGCCATCAGCGGCACCGGCCTCGTGACGGGGTACTCGGAAGACGGCGCTGGCGCGACCTCCGGCTACATCTACAACCCGGTGACGTCGGCGTTCACGGACATCACGGTGCCGGGATCGCTGCTCACGATCGCGCAGGGCATCAACAGCGCGGGGCAGGTCGTCGGCAGCGCGGTCCTCGCGGGCGGCGCCCACGGCTTCCTGCGCCAGCCCGACGGGACGATCGTCATCTTCCGGATCGGCGGCAACCCGACGCGGGCGCGCGGCATCACGGACACGGGCCTCATGACCGGCTTCGTCACCATGGGCGCCGTGACGAGCGGCTTCGTCGGCGATTCGCTGGGCTACCAGCTCCTCGACGTCCCCGGGTCCACTTTCACGGTGGGCGAGGCGATCAACAACGCCGGGCAGGTGAGCGGCCTCTACACGGACGGCCTGACGGGCGCCACGCGCGGCTTCATCGCCACGCCCGTTTCGATGCCGACGGGGACGACCTCGGGCGGCGCCTACGTGTTCTCGGTGGCCGTGATTCCCAACGTGCCGATCTTCATCGACCCCGTGGTGGCCGTCGGCTACGACTACCGCATCGGCAAGAAGAACCCGCGCATCGCCACCGTGCGGCTTCCCATCGGCATC
>JAGRPO010000197.1 GCA_019449455.1 Betaproteobacteria bacterium
GCGGCCCGCTTCGCGCGCGACTTCGAGCGGCATCGCGCGCGGGCCTCGCGGTTACAATGACGCCGCCATGAGCCCGCTCGAAAGGACGCTCGAAGCCTTCGCCACGCAGGCGGCCACGCCGCAGGGCGCCGGGCAGCTCGGACTCGTCGTCGCGGGGCTCGGCCTGGGCTGGCTCGTCGCGCGGGCGCTGCGCAGGCGCGTGCCGGAAAAGCCGATGTGGAAATTCGGCGCCGGCGGCTTCCACCGCGTCGCGTTCCCGCTGACGGCGCTGGCCCTCATCTGGGGCGCGCGCCTCGTCCTGCGCAAGGCGTACGCGACGCCGTTCGTCGACCTGGCGATCTCGCTCCTCGTCGCCTTCGCCGTCATCCGCTTCGCGGTGTACGTGCTGCGCCACATCCTGCCGGAGGGCGCATTGCTGCGCGGCTCCGAGCGCACGATCGCCATCGCGATGTGGACGGGCGTCGCGCTGCACCTCACCGGCATCCTGCCCGAGGTCTGGGATTCGCTCGATTCCATCGCCTTCACGGCCGGCAAGCAGCGCATCTCGCTCCTGCTCGTGATGCAGGCCCTGGTGTCGGTGACGATCACGCTCGCCGTGTCCCTGTGGGTCGCCCGCGTCGTCCAGGTCCGCGTCCTCGCCGCCGAGCGCGTCGAGCTCTCGACCCGCGTCGTGGTCGCGAAGCTCGTGCACGCCGCCGCCTTCCTGGTCGCGGTGCTCGTGGCGCTGCCCGTCGCGGGCATCGACATCACCGCGCTCTCGGTCTTCGGCGGCGCCCTGGGCGTGGGCCTGGGCGTGGGCCTGCAGAAGATCGCCAGCAACTACGTGAGCGGCTTCATCATCCTGCTCGACCACTCGATCCGCATCGGCGACCTGGTGACGGTGGAGGGCCGGCAGGGCGTGGTGAAGGCGATCGCGACGCGCTACACCGTGATCCGGGGCCTCGACGGCACGGAAACCATCATCCCCAACGAGACGCTGATCACGCAGAGCGTGACCAACCACTCGTTCACCGACCGGACGGCCCTCGTCAAGTATTCGGTGACCGTGGGCTACGACTCCGACGTCGGCAAGGTCATCGGGATCCTCGTCGATTGCGCGAAGGCGCAGCCGCGCGTGCTCGACTCGCCCGCGCCCGCCGCCTGGATCAAGGCCCTGAGCGACAACGGCATCGAGATGGAGGCCGGGTTCTGGATCGCCGATCCCGACCAGGGGCAGATGTCGCTTCGCGGGGACATCCTCAGGGCGGTTCTCGAGAAATTCCGCGGCGAGGGGATTGAAATACCCTACCCGCAGCGCGATATCAGGGTAGTCGGCGCGGCCACGCCCTCAGGCAGCCAATAGAAACAATGGGTTACGCCTCGATTGTGAAATTCCCGGTCGGCGCCGTCCCCCGGCAGGCTAAAATGCCGCCCCAGGCATTCTCCCGAACCCGCCCCCTAGCGGGTCACCCGAAAGGCGCAAACGCATGCTGTTCCAAGGCTTCCTGAACCTCCCGTGGTGGGGCGACCTGTTCGCGCTGCTCGTCCTCACCCAGATCACGATCGCGGGCGTCACGCTCTACCTGCACCGCTGCCAGGCGCACCGGTCGCTCGACCTGCACCCGATCGTCAGCCACTTCTTCCGCTTCTGGATGTGGCTCACCACGGGAATGA
>JAGRPO010000198.1 GCA_019449455.1 Betaproteobacteria bacterium
ACTCCCGTCCGATTCGCAGCGCACCTCGCTCCTGCCCCCCTCGGTCCCGGTCACGATCTACCCGGACACGAAGACGGTGGAGGAGGAGATCGCCCCGGCGCGGGTGGCCTTCGACCGCACGTCCGAGGTGCTGCGCAAGCTAGCCTCCGACGTATGGGCGGGGCACCCCGTGGAAATCGCCCGCGTCGAGGAAGTCGTCGACGAGATGGTCGAGAGCATGGTCCGCAATCCCGACGCCCTCATGTGGGTGGCGCGCCTGCGCGAGCAGGACATCACGACCTACGGGCACGGGCTGCAGGTCGCCGTCTACCTCGTCGCGTTCGGCCGCCACCTCGGGTTCCCGCGCGCCGAGCTCTCGCAGCTGGGCACCATCGGCCTGCTCCTCGACATCGGCAAGATCCGCCTGCCGCGCGCCCTCCTCGAGAAGCAGGGCCCCCTCACCCCGGAGGAGTTCGAGACCGCGAAGGGCCACGTGGCCGCCGGGCTCGAGATCCTCTCCGCCACGCCGAACTGGCCGGTGGAGGTGCTCGAGGGCATCGCGCAGCACCACGAGCGGATGAACGGAGGCGGCTACCCGCGCGGCCTCAAGGGCGAGCAGATCGGCATCTTCGGCCGCATGGCGGGGATCGGCGACTGCTTCGCGGCGCTCACCAAGTCCCGGCCCTATGCGGAGGCGGTGTCCTCCTACGAGGCGCTGCGCAGCATCACCGGCTGGGGCGGCGATCACTTCCACGCGCCCCTGACCGAGCAGTTCGTGCAGGCCATCGGCGTCTTCCCGGTCGGCTCGCTGGTGGAGCTGTCGACCGGCGAGGTGGCGGTGGTCGTCTCGCACAACAAGGTGCGGCGGCTCAAGCCCCGCGTGCTCCTGCTCACCAGCCCGGACAAGAAGCCGTCGGCCTACCCGATCATGGTCGACCTGCTCTACGACCCGCTGCTGGGCGGCGAGGAGCCGGCCTTCATCCGCCGCAGCCTTCCGACCGGGGCCTACGGGCTCAGTCCGCGCGAGAACTATCTCTCGTGACCCCCCCGCCTCCTCCCGCCGAGCACGGCTTCCTCGTCCCGTCCACGGGCGACGGCGCGCGCGAGGACCTGCTTCGCTTCCTGGACCGCGAGGCGGCCATCGCGCAGGCGACGAAGGGGCGACTGGCCGTGCTGCTGGTGGAGCTGCGCCGGGTGGACCGGCTGCAGGCGCTGCTGAAGGGGCCTCCCGCGGCCGTGACGCTCTCCCTCGTGCTCGAGCGCCTGCGCCCGGCGCTTCGCCCCGAGGACCGCGTGGCCCCGCTGAGCGAGGAGCAGGTCTGCATCGTCCTGCCGCGCATCGCGCACCCGACGCAGGCCGTGCTCGCCGCCGTGAAGTGCCTGCGCGCGCTCGACCGGCCGATCGCCCACGAGGGCGGCACCGCGATCCTGCGCCCCTGCGTCGGCATCGCCACCGTGCCCGAGCACCCCGCCGACCCGGCGCAACTGCTCATGGCCGCCGACGTGGCGCGCCGCATCGCCGGCACGCGCGAGGAGGGCTATCACGTCTTCCAGAGCGAGGACAGCGTCGAGGCGGAGGTCTACCACGGCCTCGACATCGACCTGCAGCGAGCCATCCGCGCCAACGAGCTGGAAGTCCACTTCCAGCCGCAGGTCGACTTCGCGAATGGCCGCCCGGTCGCCGCCGAGGCGCTCCTTCGCTGGCGGCATCCGACGTCCGGCCCGATCCCGCCGGGCACGATCGTGGGCATCGCCGAGAACACCGGCACCATCGGCACGCTCACGTTCTGGGTCCTGAACGCGGTGCTGCGCGCCGCGTCGCACATGGCCAAGGAGGGCATCGTGCCGCGGTTCAGCGTGAACCTGTCGGCGCGCACCCTCGTCGACGCGGAGCTGCCCGACATCGTCGAGCAGGCGCTCGGCACGTGGAGCGTGCCGCCGGAGAGGATC
>JAGRPO010000199.1 GCA_019449455.1 Betaproteobacteria bacterium
CGACCAGTTCGACCCGCCGCCGCGCAACTTCGCGTGCGCGGACACCGTCCGGGGCATCCCCGACGGGCAGCTCTTCTGGATCATCCGGTTCGGCTCGCCCGGGACCTCGATGCCGGCGCACGGGAAGTTCGACGACGAGCGCATCTGGCAGCTCGTCCTGCACCTGCGGAGACTGGCCCGCTAGGGGCCCGCGCTAGAGGTGCTGCGCGAGCTCGCGGCGCATGAACTCGTGGAAGTGGACCATGCCGTCCTCCATCGGGGACTGGTACGGCCCGTGCTCCTCGCGGCCCTCGAGCCAGAGCGCGCGGCGGCCTTCCGTCATGCGGTCGCAGATCTCCTTGTCCTCCACCGCCGTCTCGTCGTAGGCCTTCTGCTCGGCCTCCACGAAATCGCGCTCGAAGAGCGCGATTTCCTCGGGGTAGTAGAACTCGACCACGTTGGCGCACTTCTCCGGCCCGCGCGGCCAGAGCGTGGAGACCACCAGGACGTGCGGGTACCACTCGACCATGATGTTCGGGTAGTACGTGAGCCAGATCGCGCCGTGGGGCGGCGGCTCGCCGTGGCGGAACTTGAGGACCTGCTCGTGCCACTTCGCGTACACCGGGCTGCCGGGCTGCGACAGGGACTTGTTCACGCCCACCGTCTGCACGCTCCACCAGTCGCCGTACTCCCACCTGAGGTCGTCGCAGGTGACGAAATGGCCCAGGCCCGGGTGGAACGGGGCGACGTGGTAGTCCTCGAGGTAGACCTCGATGAAGGTCTTCCAGTTGAAGTCGTAGTTCACGACGTCGACGCGGTCGAGGACGTAGCCCTCGAAGTCGAGGTCCTTCGCCGCGCCCATGGCGGCGAGGTCCGCGGCGATGTCGTGAGGCCCGTTGAAGAGCATCCCGTGCCACTGCTGAAGGTTGCGCCTCGGCAGGTCCAGGCACGGGTGGTCGGGGAAGTGGGGCGCGCCGATGTGCCTGCCCTCGCTGTCGTAGGCCCAGCGGTGCACGGGGCAGGTGATCGTGCCGCCGGGGAGCTGGCCCGCGCCCTTGAGCATCACCGCCTGCCGGTGCCGGCACACGTTGGACACCATGTCGTGGCGGCCGTCGTTGTTCACGAGCACCCAGCCGGGGCCGTGCTCGCGCCAGTCCAGCACGCGGTAGTCGCCTGCCTTGGGCGCCATCATGGCGTGGCCGACGTACCCGGGGCCCTGGTCGAAGAGGAGCTTCTGCTCGATTTCCGCCACTTTCGGGTCGAAATACCACGACAGCGGCAGGTGCGTTGGCGTGCGGGTGAGCGCCCGCTGGCTCGCCAAGTCCGACATGTTCCAAACCTCCGATATAAAACCGAAAGATGAAAACCACACCGGGCTAATCGAGTCAGCTAGCTTTTAACTCTGCAGCTCCGTCCCGAACCAGCACAGAATAAGAGCAGGCCAGTTTGCCCAAAGTTCCTTCATTATTCAAGGATTTCGGCTCGTCGCGTTGAGGGCCGTCAAGGGGCCGGGCCATGGGCGCGGACAAGCCGCGCGCGCGGCGCGAAAATGACGAGGCGCGCCATTTGCGATAAGGTGCCGACCCATGCCCAAGACGACCGTCCCTGCCGACGACATGGCCTTCGAGAAGGCCCTGGAGGAACTCGAGGCCATCGTGGCCCGCATGGAGGACGGCAAGCTCCCGCTCGAGGAATCGCTAGCGGCCTACCAGCGCGGGGCGGAGCTGCTGCGCCACTGCGAGGGCAAGCTCTCCGCCGCCCAGGCGCGCATCAGCGTGCTCGAGGGCGAAGCGCTGAAGGACCTGCCCGCGGCCGAATCGTGAGCGCCTCCGATTTCCCGGCCTGGTCGCGCGAGGTGGCCGGCCGCATCGAGACGGTCCTCGCCGATCTCCTGCCCCCTTCCCGCATCGCGCCCGCACGCCTGCACGACGCGATGCGATACGCGGCGCTGGGCGGCGGAAAGCGCGTGCGCCCGATGCTCGTCTTCGCCGCCGGCCTCGTGTCGGGCGCGAGTGCCGCCCGGCTCGAGATCGCCTCCGCGGCCGTCGAGCTGATCCATGCCTACTCGCTGGTGCACGACGACCTGCCGTGCATGGACGACGACGTGCTGCGGCGGGGAAAGCCGACCTGCCACGTCGAATTCGACGAGGCCACCGCGCTTCTCGCCGGCGATGCCTTGCAGAGCCTCGCCTTCCAGTTGCTGGCCGAGAACCGCCTGGCCGACGACCCCGAATTGCAGCTGCAGATGATCCAGCTCTTCGCGGTGGCCTGCGGGTCGCGCGGGATGGCCGGCGGACAGGCCATCGACCTCGACGCGGTGGGCAAGACCCTCACCCTGCCCGAGCTCGAGAACATGCACATCCACAAGACCGGCGCCCTCATCCGGGCATCCGTGCTCCTGGGCGCCCACTGCGGCCAGCCCCTCGACGCGGCGTCCCTGGGAGGCCTCGACCGCTACGCGAAGTGCGTCGGCCTCGCCTTCCAGGTGGTCGACGACGTCCTCGACGAGGAAAGCGACTCCGCGACGCTCGGCAAGACCGCCGGCAAGGACAGGGAGGCCGGAAAGCCGACCTACACGGCCCTGCTCGGCCTGGCCGAGGCGAAGAAATTCGCCGGCGAGCTCCTCGCCGAGTCCCACGACGCGCTCGCCCCGTTCGACGCCCGCGCCGACCGCCTTCGCGAGCTGGCCGACTACATCGTCAGGCGCGACCGGTAGCGCCGGTGCCGCGCACGGATTTGAGGCCGCGCAGACGGGATTCGGCCAGTTGCGGCAAAATGCATGTCTGCGGCCCTCCGGCCGATGCCTGGCAATGAGCGCTTACCCCCTTCTCGAGACCATCAACGACCCGTCCGACCTGCGGCGGCTCGACCGCAAGCAGCTGCACGTGCTTGCCGAGGAGCTGCGCCGGTTCATCCTCGAGTCGGTGGCGCAGACCGGGGGGCACCTGTCGTCCAACCTGGGGACGGTGGAGCTCACCATCGCCCTGCATTACGTGTTCGCCACTCCCGAGGACCGCATCATCTGGGACGTGGGCCACCAGACCTACGGGCACAAGATCCTCACGGGCCGGCGCGCGGGCATGGCGAAGCTGCGCCAGAAGGGCGGCATCGCGGGCTTCCCGCGGCGCGAGGAGTCGATCTACGACGCGTTCGGCACGGCGCATTCGTCGACCTCCATCTCGGCCGCGCTGGGCATGGCCGTGGCCGCGCGCCACCTCGGCAAGGACAACCGCGCCATCGCCGTCATCGGCGACGGCGCGATGACCGGCGGCATGGCCTTCGAGGCGCTCAACAACGTGAAGCAGTCGGGCGCCAACGTGATCGTGGTCCTGAACGACAACGACATGTCGATCTCCGAGAACGTCGGCGCGCTGAACAACTACCTCGCGAAGCTCATGTCGGGGCGCTTCTACGCCGCCACCAAGAAGACGGCCGACAAGATCCTGTCCGTCTCGCCTCCCATGAAGGAGCTCGCCAAGCGCTTCGAGGGCCATGCCAAGGGCATGCTCACCCCCTCCACGCTCTTCGAGGAGTTCGGCCTCAACTACACCGGCCCCATCGACGGCCACAACATCGACGTGCTCGTCGAGACGCTCGGCAACGTGAAGCGCCTCGAGGGCCCGCAGTTCCTGCACGTGGTGACGAAGAAGGGCCAGGGCTACGCCTTCGCGGAGGACGACCCGATCGCCTACCACGGCCCCGGCCGGTTCGACCCCGGCGTCGGCCTGGTGAAGCCCGCGCCGGTGGCGGGCGCGAGGCCCCGGCCCACCTACACGCAGGTCTTCGGCGACTGGCTGTGCGACATGGCGAAGCTCGATCGCCGCCTCGTGGGCATCACGCCGGCGATGCGCGAGGGGTCCGGCATGGTGCGCTTCTCGCGCGAGCATCCCGACCGCTACTTCGACGTGGGCATCGCCGAGCAGCACGCCGTCACCTTCGCGGCGGGCCTCGCGTGCGACGGCATGAAGCCCGTCGTCGCGATCTATTCCACGTTCCTGCAGCGCGCCTACGACCAGCTCATCCACGACGTGGCCCTGCAGAACCTGCCCGTCGTCTTCGCGCTCGACCGCGGCGGGCTCGTGGGAGCCGACGGCCCCACGCACCACGGCGCGTTCGATCTTTCCTACCTGCGCTGCATCCCCAACATGACGGTGATGGCGCCCGCCGACGAGAACGAGTGCCGCCAGATGCTCTACACCGGCTTCACGCTCGCGGGCCCCTCGGCCGTGCGCTACCCGCGCGGGGCCGGCCCCGGCGTCGAGGCGCTCGTGCAGATGACCGCGCTGCCGGTCGGCCGGGGCGAGATCCGCCGCGAAGGCCGCCGGGTCGCCATCCTCGCGTTCGGCTCGATGGTGAGGCCGGCCCTGGAGGCCGCCTCCGAGCTCGGCGCCACCGTCGCCAACATGCGTTTCGTGAAGCCGCTCGACGAGGACCTCGTCCTGCGGCTCGCCACCACCCACGAGCTCGTCGTCACCGTCGAGGAGAACGTCCTCGAGGGCGGCGCGGGGTCCGCGGTCCTCGAGTCGCTCGCGGCCCAGGGCGTCGAGGTGCCGGTGCTCCAGCTGGGCCTTCCCGACCACTTCGTCGAACACGGCGATCCGGCGCAATTGCTGGCCGATTGCGGCCTCGATGCCCCCGGCATCGCACGTTCCGTTCGTGAAAGGCTATCGAAAGGCGATGCGTCCAAGAGACCCGGCATGGCGGCTTAGCGCCGCGGCATTCCTCCTCGCGGCCACGATCATTCCCCCGGCCGCGGCCGACAAACCTTGCAGCCCGGCCGACATGGCCAGCGCCGAAAAGGCGATCGACAACGTCACCTCCTGGGCCGCGCTCGACCGCGCGGTGCGCGACTTCGGCCATTGCGACCGGGGCCGGGCCGCGGAGCTCTTCACCGAAGCCCTGCTGCGCGTGGTGATCGACGGATGGCCGAAGATCGGCGAGGCCGAGCCGTTCCTCGGCACCGACTCGCCCTTCCGGGCGTGGACCACGAGGCGCCTGTCCAGCTCCACGCTCTCCAAGGAGGACTCCGAGTCGGTGCGCGGGCTGGCCAAGTCCAGCTGTCCCGCGGGACGCGCCCAGCTTTGCGAATACTTCCGCGAGGCGCTCGAGTTCGGCAAGCCGCTCGTCATGCCGACACCCATCGAGATCGCGAAGCCGCCGAGCCCGACCGGCAAGAAATGACGGGGCTCGCGGGAAAGGTGGCGCTCGTCACCGGCGCCGCCCAGGGCATCGGGCTGGCCTGCGCCGAAGCTTTCGCCCGCGCGGGTGCCAGCGTCGTCCTGGCGGACTTGAACGACGACGCCGGCCGGAGCGCGTGCGCGCGCCTGCGCGACGAAGGCGCGAAGGCGCTCTACGTGCGCTGCGACGTCTCCCGCAAGGCCGACGTCGAGTCCGCGGTCGCCGCCGCGGCAAGCGAATTCGGGCGACTCGACATCCTCGTGGCCAATGCCGGCATCGCGCACGCGGCCGATTTTCTCGAGCTGGACGAGGCGGACTTCGACCGGGTGCTCGCCGTGAACCTGAAGGGCGTGTTCCTCGCCGGGCAGGCGGCCGCCCGCCAGATGGTCAGGCAGGGTGGCGGCGGGGCCATCGTCAACATGTCGAGCGTGAACGCGGTGGTCGCGATCGCGAACCAGGTGCCCTACGTCGTCTCGAAGGGGGGCATCAACCAGCTCACCAAGGTGATGGCGCTCTCCCTCGCGCCGCACCGCATCCGCGTGAACGCCGTGGGGCCGGGGACGATCCTCACCGACCTCGCGAGGCAGGCGGTGCTCGGCAACGCCGAGGCCGAGCGCAGGATCCTCTCGCGAACGCCCCTGGGGCGCATGGGCGAGCCCGGCGAGGTCGCCAAGGCGGTGCTCTTCCTCGCGGGCGACGATGCCTCCTACATGACGGGCCAGACGCTCTATCCCGACGGCGGACGGCTCGCCCTCAACTACACCATGCCGTCGGCGCCCTAGGCGGCCGCGCTACAATATCGCACCGAAACGACGAAGGGTATCGCCATGAAACGCCTCTGCCTCGCCGCCTCCTTCCTTCTCGGCAGCTCGCTCGCCTTCGCGCAGGCGCCCGAGGTCCCCAAGCACAAGTGCGAGCCCAGGCCGCAGTATCCCGGGCGCCTCGCGCTGGAGCGGGAAAGGGATCGCGTCGCGTTCCAGCGCGATATCAAGAAATACGAGACGTGCATCAAGGCATTCATCGAGGAGCGCAAGGCCGTCGTCGCCGCGCAGCAGACGGCCGTGAACGCGGCCATCGAGGAATACAACGCCACGCTGGGCGAGATCAACAAGCAGCAGCAGGAACCCAGGTAAGGCACCGGGCCTGCGGACCCTTCCTCCGGTGAAGCGCCTCGTCCTCGCGCTTGCTCTCGCCCCGGGCGCCATCGCGGCGCTCGCGCAGGCGCCCGACGCGCCCGCGATCCCCGCCGCCAAGTGCGGGGGCGCGCCCGCCTATCCGGGCATCAAGACCCTCGGCGACGACCGCGCGCGCGAGGCGTTCCAGGGGGAGATCAAGAACTACCAGGACTGCGTCAAGGCCTACGTGGCCGAGCGCAAGGCGTTCATCGACGCGAGCAACGCCGCCATCCGCGCGATCGTGGACGAGCACAACGCGGCCATGGGCCGGATCCGCGCGGAGCAGGAAGCCGCGATGAAGGCGCTGGAGAAGAAGTAGCGCGCGGGCCTCAGTGCCGCGAGCCGTCGTGGCGAGGCGCCAGGGCGGAGAGCTTCTCGTAGAGCGTGGCGCGCGAGATGCCGAGCAGCTCCGCGGCAAGGATCTTCTTTCCGTCGGCCGCGGCGAGCGCGGAGCGGATGGCGTTGCGCTCCGCGTCGGCGACGATGTCGGCGAGCCTGAGCGTGGGGCGCCCGGCGGCGTGCGCCGGGCCGGTGAGCCGCGGCAGCACGAGGCTGAACTCCTCGGCCGAAAGCCGCGACGCGTCGGAGCGCATCGTCACCTGCTCGAGCACGTTGCGCAGCTCGCGGATGTTTCCCGGCCACGCATAGGCGCAGAGCACCGCGAGCGCCGTCGGCGCGAGCTCGCGCTGCGGCCGCCCGCTTCGCCGCGCGATGTCCTCGAGGATGTGCTCGCAAAGCGCCTCGAGGTCGGAGGCACGCTCGCGCAGGGGCGGCAGCTCGATGGGCAGCACCGAGAGCCGGAAGTAGAGGTCGGAACGGAATCGGCCCATGCTCACCATCTGGCGCAGGTCGACGCTGCTCGCCGCGACGACGCGCACGTCGACCTTCGCCGCGCGATTCGAGCCCGGCGGCCCGACTTCCTTCTCCTGCAGCAGGCGCAGCAGCTTCGCCTGCATGCCCATGGGCATGTCGCCCACCTCGTCGAGGAACAGCGTCCCGCCGTCGGCCTGCACGAACCTGCCGGCGCGGCCGCGACGGTCCGCGCCCATGTAGGGCGAGGGCGAGTCGCCGAAGAGCTCCGTCTCGAGGAGCGTGTCGGGAATGGCGGCCACGTTCACCCCGACGAAGGGGCCGTGGGCGCGCGGGCTCGCGGCGTGGATGGCCTGCGCCAGCACTTCCTTGCCGGTGCCCGTCTCGCCGAGCAGCAGCACCGTGGCGTCCGCCTGCGCCGCGCGCCGCGCCTGGCGCTTCACCTCCATGGCGCCGGGGGAGGCGCCGATGAAGCTGGAGAAGGTGTACTTCACGCGGCGCTCCTCGGCGAGGCTGCGGCGCGTGCTCGCGAGCTCGCGCTCGAGCTGGTCGAACTTGCGCACGAGCGGCTGCAGCGAGGCGAGCTTGTCGAAGAGCATGAACCCCGCCGCCCCGATGACGCGCCGGCGCTCGTCCTTCAGCGGCATGCGCATCACCACGAAGGACTCCTCGCCGAACTGCATGATGTCGAGCAGCATCGGCTCGCCCGTGCGCACGACCTCGCGCATGAGGCTGTTGGGGATCACGTCCTCGACCACGCGCCCCTCGGCCGCGGCGGCGGAGTCGAGGTTCAGGCGCGCGGCGTACTTGTCGCTGATCCAGACGATGCGGGCCTCGCGGTCGACGATGATCGCGCCCTCGCACAGGGCATCGAGCCCCTCGAACAGGGACTTCTTGGCGATGCGCCGGATGGCGTCGTGATCCTTGAGCCGTGGCATGGGTATCCTCCCGCCGCTTCGTGGTTCCCGCTGGCGCCTGACGGGCGCCGGGCAGCTATTTCACCACGCTTTCGCCCCTCCCGAAGGCGGACTTGCGCCGCGCGCGCGCCACGGAGCCGGTTTCCGTGGCCCGGCGTTGCTCGCGGTCAAGCGCTGCTGGAAACGGGGCGATAACCTGAAGGTCTCGGATCGCGTGGAGCGGCTCGCGTGAGGGTTCCTGGAGGCGCGGACGGCACGGCCTGGTGGAGCATCCCCATCCCGGAATTCCTGGCGGGGCTCGGCTCCGGGACGGGCGGGCTTTCGCCGGCCGAAGCGGGTGCGCGTCTTCTCGCCCTCGGGCCGAACAGCGTCGCCGAGGAGCGCGCCCTCGGCTGGACAGGGCTCCTCCTCGCCCAGCTCGCGAGCCCTCTCGTCCTGATCCTGGTCTTCGGCGCGCTCGTCTCCCTGGCCCTTCGCGACTGGGTCGAGGCCGCGATCATCCTCGCCATCGTGGCGGGCAGCGCCCTCCTCGGATTCGCCCAGGAATTCCGGGCCTCGAAAGCGGTCGCCGAGCTGCAGCGCAGGATCGCGCTCACGGTCCGCGTCCGCCGCGGCGCCGGGGTCGTCGCGGTGCCCGCGCGCGATCTCGTTCCCGGCGACGCCGTCCTGCTCGCGGCCGGCAACCTCGTCCCGGCCGACGGCCGCGTGCTCGAAGCGCGCGACTTCCTGGTGAGCGAGGCAGCGCTCACCGGGGAATCCTTCCCCGTCGAGAAAAGCGCGGGCGAAACGGCCCCCGACGCACCGCTGGCCGCGCGGACCAACAGCGTGTTCCTCGGCACCTCGGTGCGCAGCGGCACGGCCACGATCGTCGTCGCGCGCACCGGGCGCGACACCGTCTACGGCGCCATCGCCGCCCGCGTCGGCGCGCGGGCTCCGGAAGCGGAGTTCGCGCGCGGCATCCACCAGTTCGGCTACCTGCTCGTTCGCGTGATGGTCGTGATGGTGGTCTTCGTGATGGCGGTCAACCAGTGGCTCGGCCGCCCGGTCCTGGAGTCTCTGCTCTTCGCCGTGGCCCTCGCCGTGGGGCTCTCGCCCGAGCTGCTCCCCGCGATCATGAGCGTGACCCTGTCGCGCGGCGCGAGGGACATGGCGCGGCGCGGCGTGATCGTGCGCCGGCTCGAGGCGATCGAGAACCTCGGGTCCATGGACATCCTGTGCACCGACAAGACCGGAACGCTCACCGAGGGCATCGTCACCCTCGAGGCGGCGCTCGACGCCCGGGGCGCCGCTTCCGGCGAGGTGAGGCGCCTGGCCCATCTCAACGCCGCGTTCGAGACGGGCATCGACAATCCGCTCGACGCGGCCATCGTCGAGGCGGGCCGTCGCGACGGCATCACGACCGCCGGATGGCGAAAGGTCGACGAGATTCCCTACGACTTCATCCGCAAGCGCCTGACCATCGTCGTCGAGCCCGAAGCCGACACCACCGCCCACCTCATGGTCACCAAGGGGGCCTTCGACACGGTGCTCGCCGCGTGCAGCGCCGTGGACCTCGACGGCGCGGCGCGGGCGCTCGACGGCCCGGCGCGCTCATCCCTCGAGGCGATGCACCGGACCATGGGCGAGGCGGGCTACCGCGTCATCGCCCTGGCGCGGCGCGAGATCGAGGCGCGCAGCCGCTACGAAAGGACCGACGAGCGCGATCTCGTCTTCGCGGGGTTCCTGCGCTTCGCGGACCCGCCGAAGGCCGATGCGCGGGACACGATCCGCGACCTCGCGGCCATGGGCGTGCGCGTGAAGGTCATCACGGGCGACAACCGCTACGTCGCGGGCCACATCGCCAACGCGATCGGCCTGGACCACGGGACGATCCTTACCGGCGCGCAGATCGCGGCGATGCGCGACGAGTCCCTCTGGCGGCTCGCCGAGGACACCGCCCTGTTCGTCGAGGTCGACCCCCAGCAGAAGGAGCGCATCGTGCGCGCGCTGCAGCGAGGCGGCCACGCGGTGGGCTACCTCGGCGACGGCATCAACGACGCCCCGGCGCTCCACTGCGCCGACGTCGGCATATCCGTGGAGGGCGCGGTGGACGTGGCGCGCGAGAGCGCCGACGTGATCCTGCTGCGCCACGACCTCGACGTCCTTCGGCACGGCATCGAGGACGGGCGGCGCACGTTCGCCAACACGCTCAAGTACATCAAGATCACGACGAGCGCCAACTTCGGCAACATGGTGAGCATGGCCCTCGCCACGCCTCTCCTGCCATTCCTGCCGCTCGCGGCCAAGCAGATCCTGCTGAACAACTTCCTGTCCGACCTGCCGTCGGTGGCGATCTCCACGGATCACGTCGACCGGCGGGAGCTCCTGGCCTCGCAACGCTGGGACGTGGCGGAGGTTCGCCGGTTCATGATCGTGTTCGGGCTGCTCAGCACCGCGTTCGACCTTCTCACATTCCTCCTGCTGCTGCGCGTCTTCGCCACGGACGAAGCCACGTTCCAGACGGCCTGGTTCGTGGTCTCGCTGCTGACGGAGCTCACGGTCGTGTTCGTGCTGCGCACGCGCGGCCCGGCGCTCGCGAGCCGTCCGAGCCGGTTGCTGGCCGTGGGCTCTCTGGCGGTGGTCGCCGCCGCGCTCGCGGTGCCGTGGACGGGGTCCTTCGCGGCCGCTTTCGGCTTCCTGCCGCTGCCGGCGGGGATCGTCGCCGCGTCGGCGGGCGTGGTCCTTGCCTACCTCGTCGCGACCGAGATCGCCAAGCGGTGGTTCTACCGCCTCCCGGAAAAGGGGTGAGCGCTACTTGACCACGCCCTTGTCCTGCCCGAACAGGATCTTCCTTTCCTGCTCGGTCACCGGCCCGCGCGGCGCCGGGTTCACTTCCTTCGCCCGCGCATAGGCGCGCGCCGTGCCGGGACGCGCCCTGATGGCCGCGTGCCAGCGCGCGAGGTCGGGGAAGTCGGCGAGGTCCTGGCCCTGCCGCTCGGGGATGATCCACGGGTAGGCCGCCATGTCGGCGATCGAGTAGAGCTTCCCGAGGATGAAGTCGCGGCCCGCGAGCCGCTTGTCGAGCACGCCGTAGAGGCGGTTCGTCTCCTTCACGTAGCGGTCGATGGCGTACGGGATCTTCTCGGGCGCGTAGTGCTGGAAGTGGTGGTTCTGGCCGAGCATGGGGCCCAGGCCCCCCATCTGCCACATGAGCCACTCGAGCGCCTCGACCTGCCCGCGCAGGTCCTTCGGGATGAACTTGCCGGTCTTTCCCGCGAGGTAGAGCAGGATCGCGCCGGATTCGAAGACGCTCAGCGGCTTGCCGCCGTCGGCCGGCGCGTGGTCGACGATGGCCGGGATCTTGTTGTTCGGCGAGATCTTCAGGAAGTCGGCGGCGAACTGGTCGCCCTTCGAGATGTTGATCCCGTGCAGGCGGTAGGGGAGCTTCGCCTCCTCCAGGTACATCGTGATCTTGTGGCCGTTGGGGGTGGTCCAGTAGTAGAGGTCGATCATCGCGGTCTCCCGGGGTCAGCGGCCCAGCGGGCCGGTCTCGCAGCGCTTGTACTGGTTGGGCCACGCCATCGGCTCGCCGAGCGCGGCCGCCGCGTGGCGCGGCCAATAGGGATCGCGAAGCAGCGCGCGCGCGAGGCAGACGGCGTCGGCCTGGCCGGTAGCGAGGATGTGCTCGGCCTGCACGGGCTCGGTGATGAGGCCGACCGCGGCCGCGGGAATGCCGGCGTCGCGGCGGATGGCCGCGGCGAAGGGCGCCTGGTAGCCGGGACCCAGCACGATCTTCTGGTCCGCGGCATTGCCGCCGCTCGACACGTCGATCATGTCGACGCCGATCTCCTTCAGCTCCGTCGCGAACGCGATCGACTGCTCGAGGTCCCAGCCGCCCTCCTTCCAGTCCGTGGCGGAAATGCGCACCAGCACCGGCAGGTCGCTCGGCCACGCGTCGCGCACCGCGCGCGCCACGGCGAGCGGGAAGCGCATGCGGTTGGAGAGCGACCCGCCGAAATCGTCGCCGCGCGGGTTCGACAGCGGCGAGAGGAATTCGTGCAGCAGGTAGCCGTGCGCCGCGTGCACCTCCGCCACCTCGAAGCCCGCCTGCAGCGCGCGGTCGGCGGCCAGCCGGAAGTCGGCCACGCACGCCTCGAGGTCCGGCACCGTCATGGCGCGCGGGGCCGGATAGTTGCCGAAGGGCACGTCGCCCGGGCCGTGCGTGCGCCACCCGCCGGCATCGCGGGCGAGGGGCTGGCCGCCGTTCCACGGCTTGTCGCACGAGGCCTTCCGGCCCGCGTGCGCGAGCTGGATGCCGGGCACCGCGCCCTGCGCCTTGATGAAGGCCGCGATGGGCTTCCACGCCTCGGCCTGCTGCGCCGACCAGATCCCGGTGTCCCACGGCGTGATGCGGCCGTGGGGGGAAACCGCCGACGCCTCGGTGAGCACGAGCCCCGCGCCCCCGACGGCGCGGCTGCCCAGGTGCACCAGGTGCCAGTCGTTCGGGATGCCGTCCTCGGCCGAGTACTGGCACATGGGCGAGACGAACACGCGGTTGGCGATCGTGACCGATCGCAGCGTCACGGGGCTGAAGAGGAGGGACATGGGGGAGGGTCGGACAGTGTTCCGGAAGGGCCCAATCTAGCACGGCCGCGCGCAGCGGGAGGCCGCGCTCGGATAGAATCGGTCCGAGCCTCGCGCAGGAGTCCATGAAGCGCCTTGCAGCCATCGCCTTGGCCGCCTCGATCTGCGCCGCAGCGCAGGCCGCGGACGGGCCCTTCGCCATCGCCGTCCACGGCGGAGCGGGCGCCATGACGCGGGCTTCCCTCGCGCCGGAGCGCGAGAGCGTCCTTCGCGCCGCGCTCACCGAGGCGCTCGAGACGGGGCGCCGCGTCCTGGCCGAAGGCGGCTCGAGCCTCGACGCGGTGACGGCGGCCGTCAGGGTCCTGGAGGATTCGCCGCACTTCAACGCGGGCAAGGGAGCGGTCTTCACGAGCGAGGGCACGAACGAGCTGGACGCCTCGATCATGGACGGGGCCACGCTTCGCGCGGGGGCCGTGGCGGGCGTCGCCACGGTGAAGAACCCCATCGAGGCGGCGCGCGCGGTGATGGAGAGATCGCGCCACGTCCTGCTGGCCGGCAAGGGCGCCGACCGCTTCGCGAAGGAGCAAGGGCTCGCGATCGTCGACCCCTCGTATTTCCGCACCGAGGAGCGCTGGCGGCAGTTCCAGCGCGCGAAGGACGAGGCGAAGCTGGGCACCGTCGGCGCCGTGGCGCTGGACAAGGCGGGAAACCTGGCCGCCGCGACTTCCACGGGCGGCATCGCCGGCAAGCGCATCGGCCGCGTCGGGGATTCCCCCATCATCGGCGCGGGCACCTGGGCGGAAAACGAGAGCGTGGCGGTCTCGGCCACGGGCACGGGCGAGACGTTCCTGCGCGTGGCCGCCGCCCACGACATCGCCGCGCTCGTGAAATACAGGGGCCTCGCGCCGCGCAAGGCCGCCGACGGGGTGCTCGCGAAGGTGGCCGCCCTCGGCGGGCAGGGCGGCGTGATCGTGCTCGACCGCTCGGGCGAACCGGTGTTCGCGTTCAACACCGAGGCGATGTACCGCGGGTTCGCGATCGGGCCGGCCAGGCCCCAGGTGATGGTCTTCCGGTAGATGGATGCGATCACGATTCGCGCCGGCCCGCGGGCGCTCGCGGCGATCCGGGAGAGCGGCCTTCGCGCCGCCGACGTCGCCGTCGTTCCGGGCGCCGCGGGAGGGCCGAAGGCGCTGGGCCTGCACGGCCTCGACGTGGCGCTCTTCGGCGAGTGGTTCCCGAAGGCGCCGCGCGTGCGCCACCTCATCGGCGCTTCGATCGGCGCCTGGCGCTTCGCGGCCGCCTGCCGGCCCGATCCCGTCCAGGGGCTGCGCGAGCTCGCGCGCCTGTACGCCGGGCAACGCTTTCCGCCGCGCCCGGCCGCCACGCTCGTCACGCGCAAGGTGCGCGAGATGCTGGCCGAGCTCTTCGACGGGCACGACGCGGACATCCTCGGCGATCCCGGCTACCGGCTGCACATCCTGGTGGTGCGCGGTCGCGGGCTCCTCGCGCGCGACGCGGGAATCCGGCGCACCTTCGGCTTCGGGGCCGCCGCGGTCGCCAACCTGGCGGGGCGAAGGCACCTGCGCCATTTCCTCGAGCGCACGGTCTTCCACGACGCGCGCGAATGGCCGTCCTTCCTCGACGAGGCCGCGATTTCCGGGGACCTGCTGCCCGCGAGCGGCGCCGCGCCCATCCGCTTCGACGCCTTCCGCACGCACGCCGTGGCGCTCGAGCGCGACAACCTGCGCGAAGCCCTCGTGGCTTCCGCCGCGATCCCGATGGTGATCGAGGGCGTGCCCGACATCCCGCACGCGCCGTCCGGCATCTACTGGGACGGCGGGCTCATCGACTACCACCTGCACCTGCCGTACTCGCGCGCCGAGGGGCTCGTGCTCTACCCGCACTTCACCGATCGCATCGTACCGGGGTGGATGGACAAGGCGCTGCCGTGGCGGCGCGCGCGCGGGGAGTGGCTCGACAACGTGCTGCTCGTGTCGCCGTCGCGCGAATACCTCGCGAAGCTGCCCCTCGGGAAGCTGCCCGATCGCAGCGACTTCAGGCGCTTCGAATCCGATTACGACGCCCGGCTGGCCTGCTGGAGGACCGCCATCGCCGAGAGCGCGCGGCTGGGCGACGCCTTCCTCGCCTTCGCCGAGCGCCCCGACCCCTCGCGCATCCTGCCCCTCTGAGGGGTGCCGGGCACCGTCATTCGAGCACGAGGTCGAGGGCGCGCCCGATGCGCGCCCACTTCTGCGTCTCCGCGCGGACGATGCGCGCCGCCTCCTCCGGCGTCGAGCCGACGGGGTCGATCCACTGCTTGTCCCAGAGGCGCTCCTTGAGCGCGGGGGCGCGGATGATCGCGGCGAGCTCGGCGTGCAGGCGCCTCACCGCCTCGGGCGGCGTCTTCGCGGGGACGACGATCGCCATCCAGACCGGCGCCTCGAAGCCGGGAAACCCCGACTCGGCCACCGTCGGCACGTCGCCGACGAGCGGCGAGCGGGCCGCGCCCGTCTGCGCCACGACGCGGATCCTTCCCGTCCGGACGTGCGGGATGAGCGCGGTCGGGTTGAGCGACAGGAGCTGCACGTCGCCCGCGAGGATCGCGGCCACCGCCTGCGCGCCGCCGTTGTAGGGGATGTGCACGGTCTCGATGCCGGCGGCGGCGTTGAGGCTTTCCATCGAGAGCTGCGAGACGCTGCCCTTCCCGACGGAGGCGAAGTTGAGCTTTCCCGGTTGCGCCTTCGCCGCGGCCACCACCTGCGCGAGCGTCGTCGCGCCGATCGAGGGATTGACGGCGATGAGGCTGGGCGAGGTGCCCACCAGCGTCACGAACGCGAAATCGCGCGCGACGTCGTAGGGAAGGTTCCTCGCCAGCGCCGGGCTCACCGCGAGCGGGCCGTTGGTGCCCATGAGCAGCGTGTGCCCGTCGGGGGCGCTCTTCGCCACCGCGTCGGCCGCGATGTTGCCGCCGGCGCCGGGGCGGTTCTCGACGATCACGCTCTGCCCCAGCGCCTTCGAGAGCGGTTCCGCGAGCGCCCGCGCCACGACATCGGGCTGGCCGCCGGGGGCGAAGGGGACGACGATCCGCACCGGCTTCGTCGGCTGCCAGTCGGCGAGAACGGGAAGGGCGAGCGGGAGCAGCGCGGCGAGCAGGGCGGAAATGCGCATGGCGATGGCCGGATGCGGCGCGGGCACGCCCCGGATCAGTAGTTGAGGATGGGAGCGAGCCAGCGCTCGCAGGCGGCGAGGTCCATGCCCTTCCTGTGCGCGTAGTCGGCGACCTGGTCCTTCTCCACCTTGCCGACCGCGAAGTAGCGCGCCTGGGGGTGCGAGAAGTAGAAGCCGCTCACCGCCGCCGTGGGGACCATGGCGAAGGACTCGGTGAGCGCGATGCCCGCGTTCCTCTCCGCGTCGAGCAGCCGGAAGAGATCGCCCTTCTCCGTGTGGTCGGGGCACGACGGGTAGCCCACGGCGGGGCGGATGCCCGCGTATTTCTCCGCGATGAGCTCCTCGTTGGGGAGGCTCTCGCCGGCCGCGTAGCCCCAGTACTCCGTGCGCACGCGGTGGTGCAGGTGCTCGGCGAAGGCCTCGGCCAGCCGGTCGGCCAGCGCCTTCACGAGGATCGCGTTGAAGTCGTCGTGCTTCGACTCGAACTCCCGCACCTTCTCGTCGATGCCGATGCCGGTGGTGACCGCGAACGCGCCGAGATAGTCGGCCACGCCGGAGTCCTTCGGCGCCACGAAGTCCGCCAGGCACTGGTTCGGGTTGCCGGCCGGCTTCTCGTTCTGCTGGCGCAGGTTGTGCCAGGTCATCAGCACGTGGCCGCGCGTCTCGTCCGAGTAGATCTCGATGTCGTCGCCGACGGCGTTGGCGGGCCACAGGCCGAAGACGGCGTTCGCGGTGAGCCAGCGCCCCTTCACGATGCGCTCGAGCATCGCCCGCCCGTCGCGGAAGACGTTCGTCGCGGCCTCGCCCACCACGGGGTCCTCGAGGATGGCGGGGTACTTGCCCACCAGGTCCCAGGCCTGGAAGAACGGCGCCCAGTCGAGGTAGCCGACGAGCTTCTCCAGCGGGTAGTTCTTCAGCGAGAGCAGGCCCAGCTGCCTGGGCCTGGGCGGCGCGTAACCGGCCCAGTCGAGCCTCGCGGCGTTCGCGCGCGCGACCTCGATGCGCACCGACTTCTGCCCCGTCTTGCGCGCGTGCGCGTCGCGCACCTTGAGGTAGTCGTGGCGGACCTGGCTCACGAAGTGGTCGCGCCCCTCGGCGCTCGACAGGCTCGTGGCCACGCCCACCGCGCGCGACGCGTCCGGCACCCATACGGTGGGGCCGGAGTAGTGGGGCTCGATCTTCACCGCCGTGTGCGTCCGGGAGGTGGTGGCCCCGCCGATGAGCAGCGGCACCTTGAAGCCCAGCCGCTCCATCTCCTTCGCCACGTGGGCCATTTCCTCGAGCGAGGGCGTGATGAGCCCCGACAGCCCGATCATGTCGGCCTTCTCGCGCGTGGCCGTCTCGAGGATCTTCTCCGCGGCGACCATGACGCCCAGGTCCACGACGTCGAAGTTGTTGCACTGGAGGACCACGCCCACGATGTTCTTGCCGATGTCGTGCACGTCGCCCTTCACGGTGGCCATGACCACCTTGCCCTTGGCCTTGGCGTCGGCGCTGCCGAGGAGGCGCTTCTCCTCCTCGATGTAGGGGATGAGGTGCGCCACCGCCTGCTTCATGACGCGCGCGCTCTTCACGACCTGCGGCAGGAACATCTTGCCGGCGCCGAAGAGGTCGCCGACCACGTTCATGCCGTCCATGAGCGGGCCCTCGATCACCTGGATGGGGCGGGCGAACTTCTTCCTCGCCTCCTCCGTGTCCTCGACGATCCACTGCGTGATGCCCTTCACGAGCGCGTGCGAGAGGCGCTCCTCGACGGGTGCGCCGCGCCAGGCGAGCTCCTCGACCGCGTCCTTCTTCTGGCCCTTGAAGGACTCGGCGAAGGTGACGAGGCGCTCGGTCGCGTCCGGGCGGCGGTCGAGGATCACGTCCTCGACGCGCTCGAGCAGCTCCGGCGGGATGTCGGCGTAGACGCCCAGCTGCCCGGCGTTCACGATGCCCATGGTCATGCCGGCCCGGGCGGCGTGGTACAGGAAGGCGGTGTGCATCGCCTCGCGCACCGGCTCGTTGCCGCGGAAGGAGAAGGACAGGTTCGACACGCCCCCGGAGGTCTTCGCATGCGGGAGGTGCCGGTGGATCCACGCCAGCGCCTCGAGGAAGTCGAGGCCGTAGCGGTTGTGCTCCTCGATGCCGGTGGCGATCGCGAAGATGTTCGGGTCGAAGATGATGTCCTCGGGCGGGAAGCCGACCGTCTCCGTGAGGATCCGGTAGCAGCGCTCGCAGATCGACTTTTTGCGCTCGAGCGTGTCGGCCTGGCCCTTCTCGTCGAACGCCATCACGATCACCGCCGCGCCGTAGCGGCGGGCGAGCTTCGCGTGCCTCAGGAACTCCGCCTCGCCCTCCTTGAGGGAGATGGAGTTCACGATGCTCCTGCCCTGCACGCACTTCAGGCCCGCCTCGATCACGCTCCACTTGGAGCTGTCGATCATCAACGGCACGCGCGCGATGTCGGGCTCGACGGCGACCAGGTTCAGGAACTTCGTCATGGCCGCCTGCGAGTCGAGCATCGCCTCGTCCATGTTCACGTCGATCACCTGCGCGCCGTTGTCCACCTGCTGGCGCGCCACCGAGAGCGCCTCGGCGTAGTCGCCGGCGAGGATGAGGCGCGCGAAGGCCTTCGATCCGGTGACGTTCGTGCGCTCGCCCACGTTCACGAAGAGCGATTCCTCGCCGATGTTCTGCGGCTCCAGTCCCGAGAGCCTGAGCTTCGGCTCGATCTTCGGCGTCGCGCGCGGCTTGAACGGCGCCACGGCCTCGGCGATGGCCTTGATGTGCGCGGGGGTCGTGCCGCAGCAGCCGCCGGTGATGTTGAGCCAGCCGGCCTCGGCCCACTCGCGGATGTAGCCCGCGGTCTCCTCCGGAAGCTCGTCGTACTCGGCCATCGCGTTGGGCAGGCCCGCGTTGGGGTGCGCGGAGACGAGCGTGTCGGCGATGCGCGCGAGCTCCTCGATGTGCGGGCGCAGCTGCCTGGCGCCCAGCGCGCAGTTGAAGCCGATGGAAAGCGGCTTCGCGTGGCGCACGGAATTCCAGAACGCCTCCGGCGTCTGCCCGGAGAGCGTGCGGCCCGAGGCGTCCGTGATCGTGCCGGAGATCATGATCGGCAGGCGCTCGCCCGAGGCCTCGAAGTGCTCGTCGATCGCGAAGAGCGCCGCCTTGGCGTTCAGCGTGTCGAAGATCGTCTCCACCAGCAGGATGTCCGCGCCTCCCTCGACGAGCCCGCGCACCGCCTCCAGGTAGGCGTCCTTCACCTGGTCGAAGCTCACTGCGCGGAAGCCCGGGTCGTTCACGTCCGGCGAGAGCGAGAGCGTGCGGCTCATGGGGCCGAGCACCCCGGCGACGAAGCGCGGCCTCTCCGGGTTCCTCGCGGTGTGCTCGTCGGCCACGGCGCGGGCGAGGCGCGCGGCCTCGCGGTTCAGCTCGCCCACGATCGACTCGAGGTGGTAGTCGGCCTGCGAGATGGAGGTCGAGTTGAAGGTGTTGGTCTCGAGGATGTCGGCGCCGGCCTCGAGGTACTGCGCGTGGATCTCGCGGATCACCTGCGGGCGGGTGAGCGTGAGGAGGTCGTTGTTGCCGCGCAGGTCGTGGGCGAAGTCGCGGAAGCGCTCGCCGCGGTACTCGGCCTCCGAAAGCCGGTAGCGCTGCACCATCGTGCCCATGGCCCCGTCCAGGACGAGGATGCGCGTGGCGAGCGCCTCGTGGAGGGCCTCGAGGCGGGCGTGGCGGCTGGCGATGGCTTGGTCCATGGTTCGGCGGTTCCCGGAACGAAAAAAACCCGTCAGCGCGGCGACGGGTTTTCGGACCGGTCGCTTTAGCTGGATTTGTTGAGCGCCCGCAAGCTGTTCGATCAAATCGGCGCTAGGGCAATATCTTACACCAGCCGGCCGGCCCCGCGCTCCGGGCAGGGCGGGCTTGAAATCCGCCCCGCCGGCATCAAGATTCGAGTTTTTCCGCCTCCCGATCGAGAAGGAACCGCCCATGAACCAGGACACCCCCACCCGAAGCGAGCGCGAGACCCGCGGCTTCCAGGCGGAGGTGAAGGAGCTCCTTCACCTCATGATCCACTCGCTGTACTCCAACCGCGAGATCTTCCTGCGGGAGCTCGTCTCGAACGCTTCCGACGCCTGCGACAAGCTGCGCTTCGAGGCCCTGCACGACGCCGCCCTCTTCGAGGACGATTCCGAGCTGCGGATCAGCGTCGACTACGACCGCGAGGCGCGCACGCTCACCGTAGCCGACAACGGCATCGGGATGAGCCGCGACGAGGTGATCTCGAACCTCGGCACCATCGCCAAGTCGGGCACGCGCGAGTTCTTCTCCCGGCTCACCGGCGACCAGCAGAAGGACGCGCACCTCATCGGCCAGTTCGGCGTGGGCTTCTATTCCTCCTTCATCGTGGCCGACAAGGTGACGGTGCTGACCCGTCGCGCCGGGGTGAACCGCGACCAGGCGGTGCGCTGGGAGTCCGACGGCGGCGGCGAGTTCGCCGTCGAGATGGCCGAAAAGGCCGGCCGCGGCACCGAGATCACGCTGCACCTGCGCGAGGGCCAGGACGACCTCCTGGACGGCACGCGGCTGCGCGCGATCATCCGCCGGTACTCCGACCACATCGTGCAGCCCATCCTCATGCCGAAGGAGGAATGGGCGGACGGCAAGACGGTGAAGGCCGCGCAGGTCGAGACCGTGAACCAGGCGAGCGCCCTGTGGGCCCGCGCCAGGGGCGAGATCACCGACGAGGAGTACAAGGAGTTCTACAAGCACGTCGGCCACGATTTCGAGGACCCGCTCGCCTGGGTGCACGCGCGCGTCGAGGGCCGCCAGGAATACACGCAGCTCCTCTACATTCCCTCTCGCGCGCCGTTCGACCTCTGGGACCGCAATGCGCGCCACGGCGTGAAGCTCTACGTGCGCCGCGTCTTCATCATGGACGACGCGGAGCAGCTGCTGCCGGCCTACCTGCGGTTCGTCCGCGGCGTGGTCGATTCGGGGGACCTCCCGCTCAACGTCTCGCGCGAGATCCTCCAGGAGTCGAAGGACATCGAGGCGATCCGCGCCGGATGCACGAAGAAGCTCCTCGGCCTGCTCGAGGGCCTGGCCGCCGACGACAAGGAGAAGTACGCCGCCTTCTGGGGCGCCTTCGGCCGCGTGCTGAAGGAGGGCATCGGCGAGGACTTCGCCAACAAGGAGAGGATCGCGGGCCTGCTGCGCTTCGCCTCGACCCACGCCGACACGGCCGACGAGACCGTTTCGCTCGCCGACTACCTCTCGCGCATGAAGGCGGGCCAGGAGCGGGTCTACTACGTGACGGCCGAGACCTTCAACGCCGCGAGGAACAGCCCGCACCTGGAGGTCTTCCGCAAGAAGGGCATCGAGGTCCTGCTGCTCTCCGACCGCGTGGACGAGTGGGTGGTGAGCCACCTCACCGAGTTCGAGGGCAAGGAGCTCGCTTCCGTGGCGCGCGGCGGCCTGGACCTCGGCAGCCTCGAGGACGAGTCCGAGAAGAAGGCGATCGAGCAGGAAGCCACGGAGCTGAAGGGCCTGCTCGAACGCATCAAGGCGAGCCTCGGCGAGCGCGTGAAGGAGGTGCGCGTGACCCACCGCCTGACCGAATCGCCCGCCTGCCTCGTCGCCGACGAGCAGGACGTGAGCGCGAACCTCGCGCGGCTGCTCAAGGCCGCGGGGCAGGGCGCGCCGGCCTCGAGGCCGATCCTCGAGGTGAACCCCGGCCACCCGGTGGTGCTGCGCCTGAAGGACGAGCAGGCGAGGTTCGACGACTGGGCCAGCGTCCTCTTCGACCAGGCGCTGCTCGCGGAGGGCGGCCAGCTGGACGACCCGGCCGCGTTCGTGAAGCGCGTCAACGCGCTGATGCTCGACCTGGTCGGGGGCGCTTCGCGCATCGTCCTGCCCGGGTAGGGCGCCGGGGGGGCGAGGCGCCGGGCTTGACGCCCCTCAATCCCCCTCCCCGGCGCTGCGCCATCATGGCGACCATCTTCCCGTGGAGCACGCCGACATGAAGCCCGCCGCCGCACTCGCCGCACTCCTCCTCGCCGCCGCCGGTTTCGCGGCCCAGGCCATGCCTTCCCAGGCACCGGCGGGCGCCGCCCTGAAGGGCGAGGTCCTCGAGGTCCTGAACGTCGACAGCTACACCTACCTGCGCCTGAAGACGAAGGACGGCGAGGCCTGGGCCGCGGTCCCGACCGCCGCCGTGAAGAAGGGCGCCCAGGTGACGATCGGCAACGCGATGCCGATGCAGAACTTCGAGAGCAAGACGCTCAAGCGCAAGTTCGACAAGATCGTGTTCGGCACGATCGCCGACCC
Organism: Betaproteobacteria bacterium; assembly: GCA_019449455.1. Taxonomy (GTDB): domain Bacteria; phylum Pseudomonadota; class Gammaproteobacteria; order Burkholderiales; family Usitatibacteraceae; genus FEB-7. The sequence goes on from JAGRPO010000199.1 coordinate 22,103, forward strand.
CAACGCCAAGCCCGCCGCGGCGCTTGCCGCGCCCCACGGCGCCGCGCCGGCCGCAACCGCCCCCGTGGCGAAGGTCGCCAAGGCGAGCGGCCCGGACGCGAGGACCGTGGCCGAGGTGGTCAAGGGCAAGGCCGCCCTCAAGGACAAGCCCGTGCTCCTGCGCGCCCAGGTGGTGAAGGTCAACAACGGGATCATGGGGAAGAACTGGGTCCACCTGCAGGACGGCTCGGGGTCGGCGGCGGACGGCTCGAACGACATCCTCGTGACGACGATGGACACGGCCGCCGTCGGCGACATCGTGAACGCGAAAGGCACGGTGCGCACCGACGTGAACCTCGGTTCCGGCTACGCGTACGCGGTGCTCATCGAAGGCGCCGCGCTGCGCAAGTAGGGGCCCGGCGCGCGCGGGAGGCGGCCGGGCGGATTGGTAGACTCCGCCCATGAAAGCGCCTTTCCTCCTTCTTGCCTTCGCCTTCGCCACGGGGGCGTTCGCCGCGGCCCCCGGGGAAGTCCCCGTCGGCGGCACGCTTCGCGAGGCGCCGCTCTACGGCCTCACCCTCGACTACCGCAAGCTCTCCGACTTCCGCGGCAAGCCGCTCGTCATCAACGTGTGGGCCAGCTGGTGCGGGCCGTGCCGCGACGAGATGGGTTCCCTGGACCGCCTGGCGCGCAGGCACAACGGGCGGCAGTTCAACGTCATCGGCATCTCCACCGACGACCACGCGGACAAGGCGCAGGCCTTCGTCGTGGGCGCGGGCGTCTCGTTCGACAACTACCTCGACAAGAACCTGCTGCTCGAGACGATGCTGGGCGCCAACCGCATCCCGCTCACGGTTCTCGTGGATGCGCGCGGCAAGGTGCTCGCGAAGGTCTACGGCGCCCGCCAGTGGGACAGCCCGGGGAACATGGCGCTCATCGCCTCCACGCTGGGCGTGAAGCTCGACCCGCCCGTGGCTCCCGCCGCGCCGGGCGCGGGGGCGGGGGCGAAAGCCAAGAATCGGTAACCGGGCATCCCGGGTTTCGGCGCAAAATGTCCTCCTGTCTCGATGGAGGCACACCATGGGAACCCGGTCTCTCCTGCTGCTTTCGCTGATGCTGGGCGCCTGCGCGGTCGCGCCGCCCGCCCCGCAAGCCGATCTCTTCCTCGCCGACCGCCTTTTCGCCGCGCCGTCGGAGCCGGTCGACGCCGGCAAGGTGTTCGCCGTGAGCCAGGACATGCGGCGCTACCTCGCCACCAGCATGGGCGAGCTGTCCGCCTTCAAGGGCCACCAGCAGGCGCTCGTCGACGCCCTGCGCAGCAAGGGGCAGCTGAAGCTCGAGTACGACGCGGCGTTCACCCGCAACGCGGCCGAGACGTTCGAGGCGCGCACGGGCAACTGCCTGTCGCTGGTGATCATGACGGCCGCCTTCGCCAAGGAGCTGGGCATCCACGTTCGCTACCAGACCGTGCACACGGAGGAGACCTGGAGCCGCAGCGGCGACCTCTACTTCTCGATCGGGCACGTGAACCTCACGCTCGGGCGCACGCCCCCGCCTTACGGCGCGCGCGTCGACGACGGCGAGCAGCTCACGATCGACTTCCTGCCGCCCCCGCGCCAGCGCGGCACCCGCTGGCGCGTGATCGAGGAGAAGACCATCCTCGCCATGTACATGAACAACCGCGCGGCCGAATTGCTCGCCGGCGGCAGGATCGACGACGCGTACTGGTTCGCGCGCGCCTCGGTCCTGCAGGATCCGGACTTCATGACGCCCTACAACACGCTCGGCGTCGTCTTCCAGCGCCACGGGAACCTCGGCGAGGCGGCGCGCGTCCTCGCCTACGCCCTCGAGCGGGAACCGCGCAACACGATCGTGATGGCGAACCTCGCCCACGTGTACGCGAGCCAGGGGCGCCTCGCCCAGGCGCAGGCGCTCGAGCGGCGGCTCGCCGAGCTCGAGCCCGATCCCCCCTTCGCCTACTTCAACCGCGGCCTGGCGGCCATGCGGGCGGGAGACTACCGGGCGGCGCGCGACCTCTTCGCGCGGGAGGTCGACCGCGACCCGAACTACCACGAGTTCCACTTCTGGCTGGCGCTCGCGCTCGCGAACCTCGGCGACGAGGAGCGGGCGAGGCGCCACCTGGCGCTCGCCATGGAGAGCAGCACCACGCGCAAGGACCACGACCTCTACGCGGCGAAGCTCGACCGCATCCGGTCAGCGCGGCGGCACTAGGGCGCGGCGGATCTCGCGCAGCTTCGCCTTCACCTTCGCCGCGTTGGCGTTGCCCATGCGAAAGAGCGCCTTGCGCCCGGCCGATTCGCCCTCCAGCACGGGGTCCGCGTACTCGTAGAGCACGTGCGGCACCGCGAGCCGCAGGGGCGCCTGCGGCTCCGGCGCCGTGAGCAGGTGGTCGATCACCTGCACCAGCCGCGTGTTGAAGTGGCCCTTCGGATAGCCCAGCTCCTCGTAGGCCTTCTGGAACAGCGGCTGGAAGCGCACGTAGAGCGCCACGAGCTTCCTCGCATCCACCTCCGACGCGAGCGCCACCCAGGGGGCGTAGCGCGCGGCGTTCTCCGGCGCGATGGCGAGGCCATCGTCCTTGCCGGTGGTGGCCATCTGCCCTCCGACCGGCTTCACCGGGCTCAGGCGCTGCGCGAAGGACTTGCGCGGCAGGTTGTCGACGGTGACGACGATGTTCCGCACGAGGCTGTCGAGACGGAAGAACCGCGCCAGCGCGTCCCGGCCCAGCAGGCCCGCGAGCGCCTCCCCCATCGCCATGTCGCTGGCGTCGAGCGCGGGCAGCGGTTGCGCGGGCGGGGAAGCGTCCGCGATCTCGGGGACGGGATAGTGCTCGGCCGGCGGGGGCGCGGGAACGGCAGCGGGACTCGCCTCCGCGACCGGCGTCGGCGCGGCCGGCGGCGCGGGCTCCGACGGCCAGAGGTACCACGCGGCCGCGGCAGCCCCCAGCACGGCGACCCCTGCCAGCACGATTCGAATCGGTCCCATCACTTTCTCCCCCGGAGAGTCCACGTAGCCATTCGAGGCCGGGATCGCGGCCTGGTTCCCGCGCGCGCCGCGATCTTCAGGAAAACGCGGCCTTCTTCGACTCCAGCTCTTCCCACCTCGCGAGCAGGCGCGTGAGCTCGCCGTCGATGGCTTCGTGGCGCGCGTTGAGCGACTTCAGGTCCGCGGTGCGATCCTGGTAGAGCGCGGGGTCCGCCAGGCGGGCGGCCAGCTCCGACTGCTCGCGCTCCAGCGCCTCCAGCTTCGCGGGCAGCTCGTCGAGCTCGCGCGCCTCGCTGAACGACAGCTTCGCCTTGCGGCGCGACGGGCGCGCCTGCGCCCTGGAATCCCCCGGCCCGGCGTCCGCCTTCGGCGCTTCCGGCGCCCCGGCCGACCGGGCGCGCTGCCAGTCGGTGTAGCCGCCGGCGTACTCCTTCCACCGGCCGGCGCCCTCGAACGCGATGGTCTGCGTGACCACGTTGTCGAGGAACGCGCGGTCGTGGCTCACGAGGAAGAGCGTGCCCGCGTAGTCCTGCAGCAGTCCCTCGAGGAGCTCGAGCGTCTCGATGTCGAGGTCGTTCGTGGGCTCGTCGAGCACCAGCACGTTGGCGGGCCGGCTGAAGAGGCGCGCGAGGAGCAGCCGGTTCCTCTCGCCGCCGGAGAGCGTCTTCACCGGCGCGTTGGCGCGCTCCGGCGGGAACAGGAAGTCGCCCAGGTAGCTGATGACGTGCTTGCGCGTGCCGTCGATCTCGACGAAATCGGATCCCGTGGAGATCGTCCCGGCAAGCGTCGCCTCCTCGTCGAGCGCCGCGCGCAGCTGGTCGAAGTAGGCGACGGCCACCTTGGTGCCCAGGCGCACGGTGCCCGCGTCGGGCGCGATCTCGCCCAGGATCAGCTTGAGGAGCGTGGTCTTGCCGCAGCCGTTGGGCCCGATGAGGCCGATCTTGTCGCCGCGCAGGATGCGCGTGGAGAAACCCTCCACCACGCGCTTGTTGCCGTAGCGCTTGGTGACGCCCTCGAGCTCGGCCACCAGCTTTCCGGAGCGCTCCCCCGCGGAGAGCGCGAGATCGACGCGGCCGATGCGCTCCCGCCGCGCGGCGCGCTCGAGGCGCAGCGCCTCGAGGCGGCGCACGCGGCCCTCGTCGCGCGTGCGCCGCGCCTGCACGCCCCGGCGGATCCAGGCCTCTTCCTGGGCGAGCACCTTGTCGGCCTTGCGATTGACCACCGCTTCGATCGCGAGCAGCTCCGCCTTGCGGGCTTCGTAGGCGCTGAAATTGCCCGGGAAATCGGCCAGGCGGCCGCGGTCCAGCTCCACGATGCGCGTGGCCACGCGGTCGAGGAAGCGCCGGTCGTGGGTGACGAAGAGCACGGAGCGCGGAAAGGCGGCGAGCGTCTCCTCCAGCCACTCGATCACGGTGACGTCGAGGTGGTTGGTGGGCTCGTCGAGCAGCAGCAGGTCGGGCTCGAGGACCAGCGCCCGCGCGAGCGCCACGCGCTTCTTCAGGCCGCCGGAGAGCTCCGCCACGGGCGTGTCCGCCGGAAGCGCGAGGCGCGTGAGCGTGGCCTCGATGCGATGCTCGACCGTCCATCCGCCCGTGGCCTCGAGGGCCTCCTGCAGCTCGTGCAGCCGCTCCATCAGCGCCGCTTCCGCCTTGCCGCCGGGATGCGCGGCGAGCGCCTGCGCGGCCGCGTGGTAATCCACCAGCAGCCGCGTCGCCTCCCCGAGGCCCTCCGCCACCGCCTCGAACACCGACTGCCCCGGCGCGAATGCGGGCTCCTGCGGCACGAACGCGAGCCTGATCCCGGGCTCGAGCCACACCTTGCCGTCGTCGGCGCGCGCCGTGCCCTCGATGATCTTGAGCAGGCTCGACTTGCCGGTCCCGTTGCGCCCGATGAGGCCGACGCGCTCGCCCGCCTCGATCACGAGGTCGGCGCGGTCGAGGAGCGGCACGTGCCCGTAGGCGAGGCAGACTTCGGAGAGCTGGAGAAGGGGCACGCCGCATTTTCCCATCCCGGGGCCCCGAGCGCACGGGCGGCGATCGACTGGGCGTAAAATCGGTGCCGTTGCCGGCGCAACGCCGGCCCCTCGCCACACCGGAAATCCCCATGCCCGCCATCAGCCGCCGCGCCGACCAGCTCGGCACCGAAAACGCCTTCGTCGTCCTCGCCGAAGTGGCCAAGCTCCAGGCCGCGGGCAAGGACATCGTCTCCTTCTGCATCGGCCAGCCCGACTTTCCCACGCCGGCGAACATCCAGGACGCGGCGATCAAGGCGATCCGCGACGGCAAGCACGGCTACACGCCGTCGGCCGGCATCGCGGAGCTGCGCGAATCGATCGCGAAGTACGTCTCGCGCACGCGCGGCATCGCCGTCGCCGCCGACGACGTGGTGGTGGGCGCCGGGGCCAAGCCCTTCATCGCGTACGCGATCCTGTCCGTCACCGACCACGGCGCGGGCGACGAGGTGATCTTCCCGAACCCCGGCTTCCCGATCTACGAGTCGCAGATCCGAGCCATGGGCGCCGTGCCCGTGCCCGTCTACCTGCGCGAATCGCGCGGCTTCAACTTCGACCCGGCCGAGCTCGAGGCGAAGATCACGCCCAGGACGAAGCTCCTCATCCTCAACTCGCCGCAGAACCCGACGGGGGGCGTGGTCCCGAGGAAGGACATGGAGGCCATCGCCGCCATCCTCGCGAAGCACCCGCAGGTGTGGGTGTACGCCGACGAGATCTACTCGCGCCTCGTCTACGACGGCGCGTTCAGCTCGCTCGCGGCCATTCCCGGCATGCAGGAGCGCACCATCATCTCCGACGGCGCCTCCAAGACCTGGGCCATGACCGGCTGGCGGCTGGGCTACGCGGTGAACAAGGCGCTCGCCCCCGTGTTCACGCGCTGGGTCACCAACACCGAGTCGTGCGCCTCGCACATCAGCCAGTGGGCCGCGGTCGAGGCGATCGACGGCCCGCAGGAGGCCGCCGAGACGATGCGGGAGAGCTTCATGGCCCGCCGCGACCTCATCGTGGGGCTGCTGAACAAGGTCCCCGGGGTCACCTGCCTGAGCCCCGGCGGCGCGTTCTACGCGTGGCCGAACGTGACCGAAGCCTGCCGCATGGTCGGCGCGAAGGATTCGGAGGAGCTGCGCGTGCGGCTGCTGAACGAGGCCGGCGTCGCGGTGCTGGCCGACATCCACTTCGGCCCGCGCGTGCCGGGCGAAGGCCAGCACATCCGCTTCAGCTACGCCGCCTCCAACGAGGCGATAGAGAAGGGCGTCGCGAGGATGGCCGACTTCATCCGCCGGAACGCGAAGTAGGGGCGGGCGCATGCCTGCCTGGGCCTGGCTCGTCCCCGCGGTCGCCGCGGCCGTCCTCGGCACGGCGATCGCCGCCGATGTCGGCCCGGTCGTCGCCCTCGCGAGCGGCGCGATGCTCGTGGCCGCGGTCATCGCCGCCGTCCACCACGCCGAAGTCGTGGCGCACCGCGTCGGCGAGCCCTTCGGCACCCTCGTCCTCGCGGTGGCGGTCACCGTGATCGAGGCCTCCCTGATCCTCTCGATGATGCTCGCGGGCGGGCGCGACACCGCGGTCCTGCCGCGCGACACGATCTTCTCCGCCATCATGATCATCTGCAACGGCGTGGTCGGCATCTGCCTGCTGGTGGGGGGCCTACACCACCGCGAGCAGTCGTTCCGCGTCGAGGGCGCCGGCCCGGCCCTCGCGGCGCTGGTGGCGCTCTCCACGCTGTCCCTCGTGCTGCCCTCCTTCACCACGACGTCGCCGGGCGGGACCTACAGCACCTCCCAGCTCGCCTTCGCCGCCGTCGTCTCGGTGGCGCTGTGGGCGGTGTTCGTGTTCGTGCAGACGGTCCGCCACCGCGACTATTTCCTGCCCCTCGCGGACGCGGCCAACGAGGAGGCGCACGCGCAGCCCCCTTCGGTCGGCGAGGCCTGGGCGAGCTTCGGCTTGCTGCTCGTCTCGCTGGTCGCCGTGGTGGGGCTCGCCAAGGTGCTCTCGCCGACGATCGAGCGCGCGATCGCCGCGGCCGGCGCTCCACGGACCGTGATCGGGATCGCCATCGCCCTGCTGGTGCTGATGCCGGAGACCTGGGCCGCGGTGCGCGCCGCGCGGGCCGACCGCCTGCAGACGAGCATGAACCTCGCGCTGGGCTCCGCGCTCGCGAGCATCGGCCTCACCATCCCCGTGGTCGCCGCGGCCTCGGTGGCGTTCGACATCCCGCTCACCCTGGGACTCGAGCCCAAGGACCTCGTGCTGCTCGCGCTCACCTTCGTGGTCGGCGCCATCACGCTGGGCACCGGCCGCACGAACCTCATGCAGGGCGCCGTGCACCTGGTGATCTTCGCGGCCTTCCTCTTCCTCGCGCTCGTGCCCTAGCCGCGCGGGCGGCGCACGATCCGGCGCTCGGCCAGCTCGAACAGGGCGTGCACGGCCAGCGCGAGGGCCGCCGCGGGAATGGCGCCCGCGAGCAGCAGGCGGGAGTCGTTCACCGCGAGGCCCTGCGCGATGCGCTCGCCGAAGCCGCCCGCGCCCACGAACGCGGCGATCGTCGCCGTGCCGACGTTCACCACCGCCGCCGTCTTCACGCCCGCGAGCATCACCGGGAGCGCCAGCGGCAGCTCGACCAGCGCGAGCGCCTGGGCGGGCCTGAGACCGAGCGCGAGCGCCGCGCCGCGCAGCCCGACGGGCACGCCCGCGAGCCCGGCGTGCGTGTTGCGCGCGATGGGCAGCAGCGCGTAGAGGAAAAGGGCGACGAGCGCCGGCCCCGCGCCGATCCCCGTGAGCGGGATGAGGAAGGCGAGGAGTGCGAGCGACGGCACGGTCTGCACGAGCCCGGCCAGCGCCAGCACCGGCTGCGCGACGGCGCGCACGCGCGCGGCGACGATTCCCATCGGCACGCCCAGGGCCACCGCCGCCGCGAGCGAGGCGAACACCAGCGTCACGTGCTCGATCGCGAGTCGCGCGAAGTCGGGCCCGAACACGGCGGACCAGAGCCCCCTCGACGCGACGCCCGCCTCGCCGCCCAGGTACTCGCGCGCCACGCGATCGAAGGGCAGCCGGTCCAGCTCCGCGCGCGCGTTGAGGCGGATCATCGCCGGCTCGTCGAGCGCGCCTTCGAGCGCCTTCCACGCCGCGAAGGCGGCCGGGTGGCGCGAGGCGGCGTCGATGCGGTGCAGCACCACGGCGTCGTAGCGCGGGAAGAAGCCGCGGTCGTCCGCCAGCGCCTGGACGTCGAAGCGCGCGATCTTCGCGTCCGTGGTGTAGATGTCGATCACGTCCACCTGCCCGGCGCCCAGCGCCTCGTAGGCCAGCCCGTGGTCCAGCCCGCGCGGGCTCTCCTGCGGCAGCGCGTAGGCCGCCTTGAGTCCCGGCCACCCGTCCTCGCGCCGCAGGAACTCGTGGGACAGGCCCAGGGCGAGACCGGCGTGGCGCGCGAGGTCCGACACGCTCCCGATGCCTTTCGCGGCGGCCACGGACCGCCGGATGCCCAGCGCGTAGCCGTTGGAAAAGCCGAAGGGAGCGCCCGCCGCGAGCCCCATCGGCGCGAGCCGGCGGTTGATGCCCGCGAGATCGAGGGGCGCGGTTTCCCGGAGGATCTCGCGCGCGATCGTTCCCGTGTACTCGGGGTAGGCGTCGATCGCCCCGCGCGAAAGCGCCTCGAACAGGATGGCGGTGTTGCCGAGGCCCGGCCGGTGCTCGGCCGGCGCGCCCGCGCGCGCCGCCGACTGCGCGAGGATCTCGCCGAGGATGTAGGACTCGGTGAAGCGCTTGGAGCCGACGCGCAGCGGTTCCGCGCCCGCCGCGAGCGCAATCAATGCGGCGAGCGCGGCGGCGAAGGCGGCAACGGGTGATCGGCGGGGGACCATCGGGGCGACAGCATACCGCTCCCCGCCGCGCGCGCTCAGCCCGGGGAGACGATCAGGTAGGCGCCCAGCGCCAGCATCACGACGCCGGAGACGAGCTTGAGCAGCCGGCCTTCCTTCTCCTGCATCCGCGCCTGGCTCAGCGTGACGACGCCGATGGCGAGCAGGGCCACGTCGTCGAGCATGTACATGAGGTTGTAGAGCAGCATGTAGCCGTAGTAATGCCACGGGTCGAGGCGGTACGTCGTGAGGATGCGCGTGTAGAGCGCCGGCAGGCCCGAGGTGCACAGCAGCTCCACCAGCTGCACGAGGACCGCGAGCGCCACCGTGCCCGCGATCGCCGCCGCGAGGCTTCGCTCGTGCAGCAGCCGGCGCATGCGCTGGTATATCCCGGGCTTGGCCGCGGCGGGAATGGAGAGCGACACGCCGCGGCCGAAGGCGAAGTAGTCCTTGACGTGGATGAGCCCCGCCACCAGGGCGATCGCGCCGAGGACGACCTCCGAGGCGCGCGAGACGCCGATCAGCAGGAAGAGGTTGAGCCACGCGGCCATGAAGGCGAAGTAGGCGATGCCCTGGATGACGACGAAGGTTCCGGCGATGGCGACCATCCTTCGCCGGTCGCCCACGACCGCGAGCATCGAGATCATGAGGACCAGCACCCACATCGAGCAGGGGTTGAAGCCGTCGAGGAGCCCGATCACGATCGTGAACGCCGGCAGGCCCACGTCCTCGACCCGCACCCGGCGTCCGATCCACGGCAGGTCGAGGCCCCCGGCATCCGGATGGGGCGCGGAAGCGCACGGGATCTCCGTCCCGATGGCGCACAGGCCGTCGGAGGGCGCCGCGCCGCCCGCCGGCGGCCCGCGCGCGAGCAACGCACGCACGCGCGGCCCCGACGTGGCCTCGTCCACGAAGCCGATGAGAAGCTCGCCGCGGCGGTGGAAGGCGGGCACGCCGGAGATCGCGCCGGGGGACGCGGCCACGAGCTGCTCCAGCCTTTCGAGCGCGAGCCGGTCGCGGCTCACGTCGCGGATGGTCACCTCGAGGCCGGGCATTTCGAGGCGCAGCTTCGCGATGAACCGTTCCGCCTCCGCGCAGTGCGGGCAGCCCTCGCGGACGAACATTTCCAGCCCCTCGGCCCCGGGCGATGCGGCGGGCGGCGAGCCGGCGCGGGAGGCGCCGGGCGCCACGAGGCACGCCACGGCGACGAGCATCGCCATGGCGAGGGTTCGCGCCCATCGGCCTTCCCGAAAGGGCACTGGCAATCCGCACGGGCGTGGGGCCATAGTGGCGGAACGCGACCGGTGAAGCTCGCGACTCCATGGACATTGTCAACCTCTCGATCGCCGACGTTCTGACGAGCCTCAAGACGTCGGCGGAAGGGCTCGCCGGCGACGAGGCGGCCAGGCGCCTGCGCGAGTTCGGGCCCAACCGCATCGAGGAGGTGGCGGTCGCGCCCCTCTGGCTGCGGTTCCTGCGCGAATTCACGCATTTCTTCGCGCTCGTCCTCTGGGTCGCCTCGGCCCTGGCGTTCTTCGCCGAGTCGCAGGATCCCGGCCAGGGCATGGGACAGCTGGGGACGGCGATCTTCGCCGTGATCGTCATCAACGGCGCCTTCTCCTTCTGGCAGGAGTACCGCGCCGAGCGCGCCATCGCGGCGCTGCGGCGGCTGCTGCCGCAGCAGGCGAAGGTCGTGCGCGACGGGGTTCTCCAGGAGATGCCCGCCGAGAGCCTGGTGCCCGGCGACGTGGTCCTCCTCGGGGAAGGCGACAACATTCCCGCCGACTGCCGCCTCATCGAAGCCTCGCGCCTGCGCGTGAACCTCTCCACCCTCACCGGCGAGTCGCTGGCGAAATCGAGAACGGCCGAGGGCATCATGGACGGCCGCCCGCTCGAGGCGAGGAACCTGCTCCTCGCGGGCACCTCGGTGATCTCGGGCGAATGCCGCGCCGCGGTCTTCGCGACCGGCATGCGCACGGAGTTCGGACGCATCGCGCACCTCACGCAGACCGTGGGCGAGGCGGGCTCGCCGCTGCAACGCGAGATCGCGCGGCTGTCGAGCGTGGTCGCGGCCCTCGCCTCGGCGCTGGGCCTCGCCGTCTTCGCCCTGGGCACCGCCCTCGGGTTCCCGTTCTGGGAAAACGCCATGTTCGCGATAGGAATCATCGTGGCGAACGTGCCCGAGGGGCTCCTGCCGACGGTCACGCTCTCCCTCGCGATGGCGACCCAGCGCATGGCCCGGCGCAATGCGCTCGTGCGCCACCTGCCCTCCGTGGAGACGCTGGGATCGGCCACCGTCATCTGCAGCGACAAGACGGGGACGCTCACGCAGAACCGGATGTCGGTCGCGCTGGCGTACGTGCCCCGCCTGCCGGACCCGACGGCCGACCGGCGCGAGCTGCAAGGCGATTTCCACCTCCTGAGGAACGCCCGGCACTGCCACAACCTGAAGCGGGGAAGCCGCAACGGGCTCTCGGGCTGGCTCGGAGACCCGATGGAAATCGCGCTGGCGAATTTCGGCGGCGAGGCGAACGACCTCGGCGACGGCGCGGTCACCGACGAAATCCCCTTCGACAGCGACCGCCGCCGCATGTCGGTGGTCGTCGAGCACGGCGGCGAGCGCTGGCTCTACTGCAAGGGGGCGCCCGAGGTGGTGCTGGCGCGCTGCGAGCGCATCGAGAGCCGCGGCGCCGAAGCCGCGCTCGACGAGGCGGCCCGCCGCCGCGTGACCGCGGCCCAGGACGCCATGACCGAAAGCGGCCAGCGCGTGCTCGCCTTCGCCTGCCGCAGGCTCGACGCGGGCGAGCCGGCCGTGGAGGAGCGCCTCGCGCTCTCGGGCCTCATCGGCCTGCACGACCCGCCGCGCCCGGAGGCGCCCGAAGCCGTCGCCCGCTGCCGCGCCGCCGGCATCAAGGTGATCATGATCACCGGCGACCATCCGAACACGGCCGTTGCCGTCGCGCGCGGGATCGGGCTCGTGACCGGCGAGGCGCCGGTGGTCGTGCAGGGCGCGGCCCTGCTCAAGTTGACGCCCGCGCAACTGCAGATCGCGCTCGATGCCCCCGAGATCCTTTTCACCCGCGTCACCGCCGTGCAGAAGATGCTGGTGGTCGAGGCGCTCAAGGCCAAGGGGCACGTGGTCGCGGTCACCGGCGACGGCGTGAACGACGCGCCCGCGCTCAGGACCGCGCACATCGGCATCGCCATGGGGATCGCCGGCACCGACGTCGCCAAGGAAGCCGCGGACATGATCCTGCTCGACGACAACTTCGCGAGCATCGTCAACGCGATCGAGGAAGGGCGCGCGGTGTACGAGAACATCCGCAAGTTCCTCACCTACATCCTCACGTCGAACATCCCCGAGCTCGTCCCCTACCTCGCCTTCATGCTGTTCCGGATCCCGCTGCCGCTCACCGTGATCCAGATCCTCGCCGTGGACCTCGGCACCGACATGCTGCCGGCGCTTGCGCTGGGCGCCGAGCGGCCGCACGCGGACCTCATGCGGCGCCCGCCGCGCCCGGCGCGCGAGAGGCTCCTCACCTGGCCGCTCCTCGCCCGCGCCTACCTCTGGCTGGGCGCGCTGCAGGCCGCGGCGGCGATGACGGTCTTCTTCTTCGTCCTGCGCGAGGGGGGATGGC
>JAGRPO010000200.1 GCA_019449455.1 Betaproteobacteria bacterium
TCGCGCTGCTCGTCCTCACCCAGATCACGATCGCGGGCGTCACGCTCTACCTGCACCGCTGCCAGGCGCACCGGTCGCTCGACCTGCACCCGATCGTCAGCCACTTCTTCCGCTTCTGGATGTGGCTCACCACGGGAATGATCACGAAGGAGTGGGCGGCCATCCACCGCAAGCACCACGCCAAGTGCGAGACGGCGGAGGACCCGCACAGCCCGCAGGTCTACGGCATCAAGCGCGTGCTCTTCGGCGGCGTGATGCTGTACGTGAAGGAATCGCACCACCCCGAAACGATGCAGCGCTACGGCCACGGCACGCCGGACGACTGGATCGAGCGCACGATCTACACGCCCCACCACAAGAAGGGCATCCTGGTGCTGGCGCTCGTGAACATCGCGCTCTTCGGCGCCATTCCCGGCATCCTGATGTTCGGCATCCAGATGGCGTGGATCCCCTTCTGGGCCGCCGGCGTGATCAACGGCATCGGCCATTTCTGGGGCTATCGCAAGTTCCAGACGCAGGACGCGAGCACCAACATCGTCCCCGTGGCCGCGTGGATCGGCGGCGAGGAGCTGCACAACAACCACCACGCCTTCCCGACTTCCGCCAAGTTCTCCGTGCAGTGGTACGAGTTCGACCTGGGCTGGCTCTACATCCAGGTCCTGTCGGCCCTCGGCCTCGCCCGCGCGAAGAAGCTGCCCCCGAAGGTGAAGCTCGATCCCGCCAAGTCGGTGATCGACGTGCAGACCGTCCAGGCCGTGGCCACGAACCGCTACGAGGTGCTGGCCAAGTACGCCAAGTCGATGAAGCTCGCGTGGAACGAGGAAGTGGCGCGGCTGCGCGAAAAGCAGATCTTCGCCGACAACGCCACGGCCCGCCGCCTGCGCCGCTGCATCACGCGCGGCACCGTGCAGACGGCCGCGGAGCGCGAGGCCGTCGCGCGCGCGCTCGAGTCCAGCCCGCGCCTGGCCACCCTCTACAAGATGCGCGAGGAGCTCGCCAGGACCTGGGAGCGCTCCACGCTCTCGACGGAGCAGCTCGTGCACCAGCTTCGCGACTGGTGCGACCGCGCCGAAGCGAGCGGAATCGAGACCCTCGCGGAATTCTCGCAGCGCCTGCGGCGATACGCCGCAGCCTGAGTCGTTCGCGCGCCGCCTCGCGCAAATGAAAAACCCCGCCGAGGCGGGGTTTTTCTTGAATTCGATCCGGTCGCCGAAGGCTTACTTGAGCTTCGTTTCCTTGTAGGTCACGTGCTTGCGGGCCTTGGGATCGTATTTCATCATTTCGAGCTTCTCGGGCTTCGTCTTCTTGTTCTTCGTGGTCGTGTAGAAGTGGCCCGTGCCGGCGGAGGATTCGAGCTTGATCTTTTCGCGCATGGCGGGCTCCTCAGATCGCTTCGCCGCGCGCGCGCAGCTCGGCCAGCACCACGTCGATGCCCTTCTTGTCGATCGTGCGAAGCCCCGCGTTGCTGAGCCGCAGCTTCACGTAGCGGTTCTCGCTCTCGACCCAGAGCTTGCGGTACTGGAGGTTGGGCAGGTAGCGGCGCTTGGTCTTGTTGTTGGCATGGGACACGTGGTTGCCCACGATGGGGCCCTTGCCCGTGATTTGGCAGACTCGAGACATGGGATTTCTCCGATCCATCGCCCCGGAAAAGCCGAGGCGGAAAGCCGTAGATTATAGCCCAGGGCGCCCCGCCTCTTCAACCTGATTCCATTGGACTTTTTTCGCCTAGAGCAGGCCGCGCTCGGCAAACGACAGGCACGCCCCCGGTGCGACGATGAAGTGGTCCAGCACCTTCACGTCGACGAGGGCCAGGGATTCCGCCAGCGAGCGCGTAAGTGCCTGATCCTGAACGGAAGGCTCGGCCACTCCCGAAGGGTGGTTGTGGGCCAGGATGACCCCCGCCGCGTTGTGAGCGAGCGCTTGCTTGACGACTTCCCGGGGATAGACGCTCGTTTGCGTGAGCGTGCCGCGGAAGAGCTCCTCGGCCGCGATCACCCGGTTCTGGGCATCGAGGAAGACGGCCCAGAAGACCTCGTGCCCCAGGTGCTGCATGCGCAGCCGAAGGTAGCCGCGGACGGCCATGGGCGAGGCGAGGCTGTCGCGGGCCTGCGTCTCTTCCCAGAGCGACCGGCGCGCGAGCTCGAGCGCGGCTGCGAATTGCGCCGCGCGCGCCGCGCCCACGCCGGCGACGGCGGCGATGTCGGGCACAGGCGCGGCGAGCAGCCTCGAGATGCGCCCGAACCGGACGAGCAGCTCGTGGGCGATGTCGACGGCCGGCCGGCCCGCCACCCCCGTGCGCAGCATGAGGGCGACGAGTTCGGCGTCGGAAAGCGATGCCGGCCCGTGGGCGGCAAGGCGTTCGCGGGGGTGTCCCGCGCAGGACCATGGGGCATGTGGCATGGGGCGTGACTCTCTCTAGTAGAATGATCCGATGGAAGAAATTCGACAGCGCCGCGTTCTACTAGGGGTCACGGGGGGCATCGCCGCCTACAAGGTGGCCGAACTCGCGCGGGCGCTCATCCGCAATAACGTCGAAGTGCAGGTCGCGATGACAGAAGCGGGCACGAGATTCGTCACGCCCGCGACCTTCCAGGCGCTCACCGGCAAGCCCGTCGTCACGGACCTGTGGGACGCGAGCTTTCCGAACGGCATGGCCCACATCGAGCTGTCGCGCGGTGCCGACGCGATCGTGATCGCGCCGGCCAGCGCGGATTTCCTCGCCAAGCTCGCGCACGGCCTCGCCGACGATCTCCTCTCGACCACGTGCCTCGCGCGGAACTGCCCGCTCCTCGTCGCGCCGGCGATGAACCGCGAGATGTGGGACAACCCTGCCACTCAGCGTAACGTGCTCGCGCTTCGCGCCGACGGGGTGACGATCCTGGGCCCGGCCGCGGGCGACCAGGCCTGCGGCGAGGTGGGCATGGGGCGGCTCCTCGAGCCCGAGGAGCTGCTGGAGTCGATCCTCGCGTTCCTCTCGCCCAAGCGCCTGGCGGGACGCAAGGTGCTCGTCACCGCCGGCCCCACCTTCGAGGCCATCGACACGGTGCGCGGCATCACCAACCTGAGCTCCGGGAAGATGGGGTACGCGCTCGCCGAGGCGGCCGCCGCCCTGGGCGCCGACGTGACGCTGGTGTCCGGGCCCACGTCGCTCTCTCCGCCCGCCAACGCGCACTTCGTGTACGTGACGAGCGCCGCCGAGATGCTCAACGCGGTGAACGCGCACGCCCCTGGCGCCGATCTCTTCTTCAGCGTGGCGGCGGTGGCCGACTACACCCCCGAGTCGCCGGCCGCGCGCAAGATCAAGAAGTCGGGCGAGCCCCTCGAGATCAAGTTGAAGCCCACGGTGGACATCCTGGCGCAGGTGGCGAAGATGCCCGGGGGCCCCTTCTGCGTGGGTTTCGCCGCCGAAAGCGAGAACCTCGCGGAATACGCGCAGGCCAAGAGGCAGCGCAAGAACATCCCGATGATCGTCGCGAACCTCGTGCAGCACACCATCGGGCGCGAGGAGAACGAGGTCACGATCTACGACGACCAGGGCGCCCATGCGCTCGCCCGCGCGCCGAAATCGCGCATCGCCCACGCGATCCTCGAGCACGCGCTCGCGCTCGTCGAGGCGAAGCGCGGCGGCGCCATCGTCACCCCGATCAAGCAGGCTTCCTGATTTCCCCGCCGGCGTCGCTGCCGCCCGGCGGCGGCGCGACGCGTTTGAAACCGCAGCCCCGAACCGCACGCACCAAGGCCCCATGAAGAGACTCGACGTGAAGATCCTCGACGAGCGCATGCGCTCGCAGCTGCCCGCCTACGCCACCAGCGGTTCCGCCGGCCTCGACCTGCGCGCCTGCCTGGACGAGCCGCTGACGCTGCGCCCCGGCGACTCGTCCCTCGTGCCGACGGGGCTCGCCATCCACGTGGCCGACCCGGGCCATTGCGCGGTGATCATTCCCCGCTCGGGACTGGGCCACAAGCACGGGATCGTGCTCGGCAACCTCGTGGGGCTCATCGACTCGGACTACCAGGGCCAGGTCTTCGTGTCGTGCTGGAACCGCGGCAAGGAAGCGTTCATCGTGAACCCGATGGAGCGCATCGCGCAGCTCGTGGTCATCCCGGTCGTCCAGGTCGAACTCAACGTCGTGGAGTCCTTCGACGAAAGCGCCCGCGGCGAGGGCGGTTTCGGCTCCACGGGAAAGCACTGAGGGGCGCGCCCATGCACGGAATCGTCCTCTTCGCCCACGGCGCGCGCGACCCGGCGTGGGCCCGCCCCTTCGAGGCCATCCGCGACCGCGTCCGCGCCCGCCGCCCGGAGTTCCCCGTGGAGCTCGCCTTCCTCGACTTCATCGCGCCGAAGCTCGAGGAGGCGGTGGAGCGCCTCGCCGCGAAAGGGGTGGCGGCGATCACCATCTTCCCGCTCTTCATGGCGCCCGGCGGGCACATCCGCAACGACCTGCCGCGCATCGTCGAGGACCTGCGAAAGCTCCATCCCGGCGTGCCCATCGCCATCCAGACCGCCGTCGGAGAGGTGCCCGAACTCCTGGAGGCGATCGCGACCTGGGTGCTCCAGGGAGTGGACTGAAGGCCGCGCCGGGTACCTTGCCGGGCGATGTACTCGCGGTATCATCCTGCGCGTGACCGACGAACAATTCGAAGCGATGGTCGCGCACCTCGAGGAGCGCGCGCGGCGGGACCCGAAGTCGTACCGCCTCCGCGTCGCGGCGCTCGCCCTCGCGGGGTACGGGTACTTGGCCCTGGTGGTCGCCCTCCTCGTCGCCTCGATGATCGCGGCGCTCGCCTCGCTCATCTATCTCAAGGCCCTGGGCGTGAAGCTTGCCATCGGCATCGGCATCTTTCTGGTTCTGGTAATGAAGGCGATCTGGGTCAGGCTCGCCGCGCCAACCGGAATCGAAGTGACCGCGAACGATGCGCCGGAGCTGATGGGTCTGATCGACGCCCTGGGGCAGCAGCTACGCGCTCCCGCATTCCACCATGTCCTCGTGACGAACGACTTCAACGCATCAGTCGCGCAGGTGCCCAGGCTCGGCGTTTTCGGCTGGCATCGCAACTACCTCACGATCGGCCTGCCGCTGATGAAGTGCCTGACCCCCGACCAGCTTTCCGCGGTGCTGGCGCACGAGTTCGGACACCTGGCCGGCGGTCACGGGAGCTTCTCCAACTGGATCTACCGCCTGAGGATCGGCTGGTATCGACTGCTGCACGTCCTCGAATCGGAGGAGCGTTTCGGCACGTTCCTGTTCAAGCCGTTTTTCATGCGCTTCGCACCCTACTTCAACGCGTACTCGTTCCCTCTCGCGAGAGCCAACGAGTACGAAGCGGACGCCGCGGCGGCCCGAGTCGTGTCACGGCGTGCCGCAGCGGAGGCCCTCACCAACGTCGAAGTTCTGGGCAGCTACCTCAGCGAAA
>JAGRPO010000034.1 GCA_019449455.1 Betaproteobacteria bacterium
CCGCCGGGATGGCCGCGAAGAGGCCGATGGCGGTCGCCACCAGCGCCTCGGCGATGCCGGGCGCCACCTGCGCGAGGGTGGCCTGCGCCACGTTCGAGAGCCCGCGGAACGCGTTCATGATCCCCCACACCGTGCCGAAGAGCCCGATATACGGGCTCACGGAACCCACGGTCGCGAGGAACGACAGGTGGGACTCGAGCGCGTCCACCTCGCGCTGCAGCGTGGCCTTCATCGCGCGGCGCGTACCGTCCATGAGCGCGGTGACGTCGGCGCCGGCCCGGCCCTTGAGCTTCAGGAACTCCTTGAACCCCGCCTCGAAGATGCGCTCCATGCCCGCGGCGACGTAGTGCCCGCCCGCCGCGCGCTGGTAGAGGCCGACCAGGTCGGCGCCGCTCCAGAACTCGCGCTCGAAGGCCTCGGCCTGGCGCTGCGCCCGGCGCAGCGCGAAGACCTTCATGAAGATGTAGGTCCACGAGAAGAGCGACGCGAGCACCAGGATGGCCATGACGACCTTCACGACGATGCTCGCGTTCACGATCATCGCGAGGATGGTCAGGTCGTGGCTTACGATCATTCTGTCCTCTTCTTTCCTAGAGTGAGGCCTGCATCTTGCGGCGCAGCGCCTCGGGGATCTCGGCGGGCTTGAAATGCTCCCCCGTCACGCAGGCGACCGTGATCTTCGCGCGCACCAGGAGCTCCGCCTCGCGGCGGATCTCCTGCGTGAAGACGCAGCGTACCTTGCCCAGCGACTCCAGTTGCACGCTCACCGCGACGGCGTCGTCGAGGCGCGCGGGCTTCATGAAGTCCACCACGGCCTGAGTGACCACGAACACGATGCGATGGTTCCTCGCGAGCGCCTGGTGGTCGAAGCCGAGGTGGCGCAGCCACTCGGTGCGCGCGCGCTCCAGGAACTTGAGGTACTCGGCGTGGTAGACGACCCCGCCCGCGTCCGTGTTCTCGAAGTACACGCGAACGGGGAACGAGTAGACGAACAGCTCCGGCTGCAGCCCGGGCTTCACCGCGATCTTCGTCACCCGAAGAGCCCTCCGCCCGCCGCGGGCCCCCCGGGCAGCCCGAAATGCTGGTAGGTGAGCGCCGTGGCCATGCGCCCCCGGGGCGTCCTCTGGAGGTACCCCTGCTGGATGAGGAAGGGCTCGAGCACGTCCTCGATCGTGTCGCGCTCCTCCCCGATGGCCGCGGCCAGGTTGTCCACGCCCACCGGCCCGCCGCCGAACTTCTCCACGATGGCGAGCAGGAGCTTCCTGTCCTGGAGGTCGAGCCCGATCACGTCCACGTCGAGCATGCGCAGCGCGAGGTCGGCGATCTCCGCCGTCACGCGGCCCTCGTACTTCACCTCGGCGAAGTCGCGCACGCGCCGCAGGAGGCGGTTGGCGATGCGCGGCGTGCCGCGCGAGCGGCGCGCGATCTCGCTCGCGCCTTCGGCCTCGATCGCCATGGCGAGCAGGCCCGAGGACCGGGTGACGATGCGGGTGAGTTCCTCCGGCGTGTAGAACTCGAGCCGCGCGACGATCCCGAAGCGGTCGCGAAGCGGGTTGGTGAGCATCCCGGCGCGCGTGGTCGCGCCGATCAGCGTGAAGGGCGGGAGGTCGAGCTTCACGCTGCGCGCGGCCGGCCCCTCGCCGATCATGATGTCGATCTGGTAGTCCTCCAGCGCGGGGTAGAGGATCTCCTCGACCACGGGGTTCAGCCGGTGGATCTCGTCGATGAACAGGACGTCGCGGGGCTCGAGGTTGGTGAGGATGGCCGCGAGGTCGCCCGCGCGCTCGAGGACGGGCCCGGAGGTCTGGCGCAGGTTCACGCCCATCTCGCGGGCGATGATGTGCGCGAGCGTCGTCTTGCCCAGGCCCGGCGGGCCGAAGAGGAGCGCGTGGTCGAGGGCCTCGCCGCGGTTGCGCGCCGCCGAGATGAAGATCTCGAGCTGCTCGCGGATCTTCACCTGGCCCACGTA
>JAGRPO010000201.1 GCA_019449455.1 Betaproteobacteria bacterium
AATCGCCCCCTATGTGCCCGGCAAGCCGATCGCGGAAACCGCGCGGGAGCTGGGGATGGCCGAAGCCGACATCCTCAAGCTCGCCTCCAACGAGAACCCGCTGGGCTCGTCGCCGAAGGCGATCGAGGCCCTGCGCGGCGCCCTGGGGGATCTGGCCTGGTATCCCGACGGCAGCGGCCACGACCTGAAGGCCGCGATCTCGGCCAAGCTCGCCGTGCGCCCGGAGAACATCGTGCTTGGCAACGGCTCGAACGACGTGCTCGAGCTCGCGGCGCGCACCTTCCTCACGCCGGCGGATTCGGCGGTGTATTCCCGCCACGCGTTCATGGTCTACCCGCTCGTGGTGCAGGCCGTCGGCGCGCGCGGAATCGAGGTGCCCGCCAAGGACTACGGCCACGACCTCGCCGCGATCGCGGCCGCGATCCGGCCGGACACGAAGATCGTCTTCCTCGCGAATCCCAACAATCCGACGGGCACGTTCCTGCCGTGGGAGGAGGTGCGCGCCTTCGTGGAGCGCGTCCCCGCGACGGCGATCGTCGTGCTGGACGAGGCGTACGGCGAGTACCTGCCGCCCGAGCGGCAGTCGCCGTCGGCCGGGTGGCTGGCGAGATTCCCCAACCTCGTCGTCTCGCGCACGCTCTCCAAGGCCTACGGGCTGGCGGGCCTGCGCGTGGGATTCGGGCTCGCCCACCCGGAGGTCGCGGAGCTCATGAACCGCGTCCGGCAGCCGTTCAACGTGAATCATCTCGCCATGGTCGCGGCCTGCGCGGCCCTCGGCGACGACGCATTCATCGCGCAGAGCCGGCGAGTCAACGCGGCGGGCCTGGAGCAGCTCGCCAGGGGCTTCGAGCGCCTCGGGCTCGGCTTCATCCCGTCCTCGGGCAACTTCGTCTCGGTGCGCGTGGGCGATGCCGCGCGAGTCTATGCCGCCCTCCTGAAGCAGGGCGTGATCGTGCGGCCCGTCGCCGGCTACGGAATGCCGGAACACCTGCGCGTGACCGTCGGAACGGCGCCGCAGAACGAGCGCTTCCTCGCCGCGCTCGGGCGCGCGCTCCAGGCCGAATGATCGCGGAACGGGCCGACAGCCGGATGGGGCCGCCTTGCGCCGCCTGAAGTCGATCGCGGTCATCGGCGTCGGCCTCATCGGGGGCTCGTTCGCGCTGGCGATGCGCCGCGCGGGCGCGGTCGCGAAGATCGTGGGCGTCGATCGCGACGCCCAGGCGCTGGAACGCGCGGCCGCGCTGGGCGTCATCGACACCGCCGCCGAATCGGCCTCCGAAGCTGCCGCGGGTGCCGACCTCGTCTTCGTCGCCGTCCCGGTGCGCGCCATCGGGCCGGTGCTGCACGACGTGGCGCTGGGGCTCGGGCCCGACGCGGTGGTCACGGACGCGGGCAGCACGAAGGCGGACGTCGTCGCCACGGCCGCGGCGGAGCTGCGCGACCGGATGCCGAGATTCGTCCCCGGCCACCCGATCGCGGGGCGCGAGTCGAGCGGCGTGGATGCGGCG
>JAGRPO010000202.1 GCA_019449455.1 Betaproteobacteria bacterium
AGGAAGATCATGGTCCTGGGCGGCGGGCCCAACCGGATCGGGCAGGGCATCGAGTTCGACTACTGCTGCGTCCACGCCGCGCTGGCCCTGCGCGAGGACGGCTACGAGACGATCATGGTCAACTGCAACCCGGAGACCGTCTCGACCGACTACGACACCTCCGACCGCCTGTACTTCGAGCCGCTCACGCTCGAGGACGTGCTGGAGATCGTGGACAAGGAGAAGCCCGAGGGCGTGATCGTCCAGTTCGGCGGGCAGACGCCGCTCAAGCTCGCGCGCGACCTCGAGGCGGCCGGCGTGCCCATCATCGGCACCACGCCGGATTCCATCGACAAGGCCGAGGACCGCGAGCGCTTCCAGCAGATGATCCACGAGCTGAAGCTCCTGCAGCCGCCCAACCGCACGGCGCGCACGCCGGAGGCGGCGCTCGAGGCGGCCAAGGAGATCGGCTACCCGGTGGTCGTGCGCCCGTCCTACGTGCTGGGCGGGCGGGCCATGGAGATCGTGCACGGCGAGGCCGACCTCGTGCGCTACATGAAGGAGGCGGTGAAGGTCTCCAACGACTCGCCCGTGCTCCTCGACCGGTTCCTCAACGACGCGATCGAGGTGGACGTCGACGCGGTGAGCGACGGGACCTCGGTCATCATCGGCGGGATCATGGAGCACGTCGAGCAGGCGGGCGTGCACTCGGGCGACTCGGCCTGCTCGCTGCCGCCCTTCAGCCTGTCGCCGGAGCTCCAGGACGAGCTGCGCCAGCAGACCGTCGCGATGGCCAGGGGGCTGAACGTGGTCGGCCTGATGAACGTGCAGTTCGCCATCCAGGACGACAAGGTCTTCGTGCTGGAAGTGAACCCGCGGGCCTCGCGCACCGTGCCCTTCGTCTCGAAGGCGAGCCGCACGCCGCTCGCCAAGGTGGCCGCGCGCTGCATGGCGGGGCAGTCGCTCGCCTCGCAGGGCGTGACGAAGGAGGTCGTGCCGCCGTACTACTCCGTGAAGGAGGCCGTGTTCCCGTTCATCAAGTTCCCGGGCGTGGACACGATCCTGGGGCCGGAGATGAAATCGACCGGGGAGGTCATGGGAGTCGGCCATACCTTCGCGGAGGCGTTCGTGAAGAGCCAGCTCGGCGCGGGCGTGCGCCTGCCCAAGTCCGGCAAGGCGTTCCTCTCGGTGCGCGACGAGGACAAGCCCAAGCTGGTCGAGGTGGGCCGGACGCTGGCGGCGCTGGGGTTCACGCTGGTGGCCACCAAGGGCACGGCCGCGGCGCTCGAGGCCGCCGGCCTCGCCGTGCAGCGCGTCAACAAGGTGATGGAAGGCCGCCCCAACGTGGTGGACATGATCCGCAACAAGGAAGTGAGCCTCATCATCAACACCGTCGAGGAGGACCGCCGCTCGGTGCGCGATTCGTGGTCGATCCGCAACTCCGCGCTGCAGGGTCGGGTAACCTATTACACGACCGTCTCCGGCGCGCGCGCGGCGTGCGTCGGCATGCAGCACCTCGAGGAACTGCGGCCCTACGACCTGCAGGGCCTGCACGCCACGATCCCGTAGGAGGAGGCCCGGACATGGGTAAGTTTCCGATCACGCGCATCGGCGCGGATCTGTTGAAGGTGGAGCTGCACCGGCTGAAGACCGTGGACCGGCCGACGGTCATCACCGCCATCGCCGAGGCGAGGGCGCACGGCGACCTGTCCGAGAACGCCGAATACGACGCGGCCCGCGAGAAGCAGGGCTTCATCGAGGGCCGCATCCTGGAGCTGGAGGCGAAGCTCGCCAACGCGCAGGTGATCGACCCGGCGCTCCTCGAGGACGACGGGCGCGTGGTGTTCGGCACGACCGTCGAGCTGGTGGACACAGCCGGCTCGGAGAACATGACCTACCAGATCGTCGGCGAGGACGAGGCCGACATCAAGTCGGGGAAGATCTCCTACTCCTCGCCGATCGCCAAGGCCCTCATCGGGAAGTACGCGGGCGACGTCGCCGAAGTTCGGACGCCGGGAGGGGTGAAGGAGTTCGAGATCGTAGACGTTCGGTACGAATGAGCTCCTCGGCCGTGCGGTGCTTCTTCACCTGACGGCCCGAGGCGCCCGCCTTCTTCTTCTTCGGGGCGGGCTTCGGCGCGGGTTTCGCGGCGGCGGGCACCTTCTTCGCCTTGTCCGGATTCTCGCGCCACAGGACGAGGATCTTCCCGATGGATTGCACCGGGTGCGCTTCCAGCCGCTCGCAAAGCTGCGCCAGCCAGGCGGCGCGCGCCTCCCGGTCGTCGGTGGCGGCCTTCACCTTGATCAGCTCGTGCGCCTTGAGCGCGCGGTCCACCTCGGCGACGACGGATTCGGAGAGGCCCTTGTCGCCGATCATGACGACGGGGGAGAGATCGTGGGCCTTGGCGCGCAATTCGCTGCGGCGGGCGGTGGTCAGGGCGGGCATGGGGGAATTATGACGCGATTCGGGCAAGGCATCCGGTGAAGCGCTCGGCATCGAGCCGGCAGTGGCTTCGCCGCCACGTGAACGACCCCTACGTCCAGCGATCGAAGAAGGAGGGCTACCGGTCGCGGGCGGCCTACAAGCTCCTGGAGATCGACGATCGCGACCGGATCCTGTTCCCGGGGGCCGTGGTCGTGGACCTGGGCTCGGCCCCGGGCGGCTGGACGCAGGTGGCGGTCAAGCGCGCGGGGCCCACGGGGCGCGTCGTCGCGATCGACCTCCTCGAGATGGAGGCCGTCGCCGGGGCAAGGTTCATCCGGGCCGACTTCTCCACGGCTGCGGGGCTTGCCGCGGTCGAGGAGGCGCTGGGCGGCAGCCGGGCCGACGCGGTGCTCTCCGACATGGCGCCCAACATTTCCGGCATCTCCATCTCCGACCAGGCGCGCTCCATGGCCCTGGCGGAGCTCGCCCGCGACTTCGCGCTGGCCCATTTGAAACCGGGCGGGGCATTCCTGGTCAAAGTGTTCCAGGGGGCGGGCTACGAGGAGTTCCACCGGTCGCTGCGAACCGGCTTCGACAAGGTGGTGGTGAGGAAGCCCGACGCCTCCCGGGGGGAAAGCGCCGAGCTTTACGTCCTCGCCCGGGGGCCGCGGGCCGGCTGAATACCCCCTGGTTTGGCCCCGCCCCTTGAAACCGGGCCGGGCGCCCGAACTTTGCTATAGTAGACATCCCCCTATCCCGCTGATTCTCCGGGGTCTTTTTCCAAGGAACCGTTCGTGAACAACACCGTTCGCACCATCATGGTCTGGCTGGTCATCGGCATCGTGCTGACCATGGTCTTCATGCAGGTCGGCAACCGCCAGACGAGCGCCAACGTGCTCGACTACTCGACCTTCATGGAGGAGTCGCGGCAGGGCCGCATCGCCAAGGTGAAGATGGACGGCAACCGCACGCTCAAGGCGACGTCCAAGGACGGCAAGGCCTACACCGTGTACACGCCGGGCATCATGGACCCGTGGATGGTCTCGGACCTCCTCAAGAACGGCGTGTCGGTCGAGGCGAAGCCCGAGGAGGAGCCTTCCCTCCTCATGAACATCTTCGTGTCGTGGTTCCCGATGCTGCTGCTGATCGGCGTGTGGATCTTCTTCATGCGCCAGATGCAGGGCGGCGGGCGCGGCGGCGCCTTCTCGTTCGG
>JAGRPO010000203.1 GCA_019449455.1 Betaproteobacteria bacterium
ATGCCGCGCCGGACGTGGACGACCCCGCGAAACTGAAGGCGTTCTTCGGCGCCATCCAGTCCCTCAACGCCGCGGGGAAGATCGTGGCCTACCACGACCGCTCCGACGGCGGGCTCTTCGCGACCCTGTGCGAGATGGCCTTCGCGGGACGCGCGGGCGTCACGGTGTATCTCGACAACCTCGCGCTCGACCCGAAGCAGCTCGACGTCGACGGCCGCGAGCGCCAGACGGACGTGCTGGCCGGAAGCGTCGCCGATCGCATCCTCGCCGCGCTCTTCAACGAGGAGCTGGGCGCGGTGATCCAGGTGAGGAAGCCCGACCGCGCGGCGGTGATGCAGTCGCTTCGCGACGCGGGGCTCTCGCGCGAGTCGCAGGTGATCGGGCACCCGAACGCGGACGGGCAGGTGCGCGTGATCGTGAACGGCAAGCCGGTGCTCGCCGAGAAGCGCGTCGACCTGCACCGCGCCTGGTCTTCGGTCACGCACGCCATCCAGCGCCTTCGCGACAATCCCGTTTGCGCCGACCAGGAGTACGACCGGATTCTCGACGAGGGCGACCCGGGGCTCGCCGCGAAGCTCTCCTTCGACCCGGCCGAGGACATCGCCGCCCCCTACATCGCGAAAGGCGCGCGGCCGCGGATCGCGATCCTGCGCGAGCAGGGCGTCAACGGCCAGATGGAGATGGCGGCCGCCTTCGACCGCGCCGGCTTCGCCGCCTTCGACGTGCACATGAGCGACATCATCGCCGGGCGCGTGAAGCTCTCGGGCTTCAAGGGGTTCGCCGCCTGCGGCGGGTTCAGCTACGGCGACACGCTGGGCGCGGGCGAGGGGTGGGCCAAGTCGGTCCTCTTCAACGCGCGGGCGCGCGACGAGTTCGGGGCGTTCTTCGACCGCGCCGACTCCTTCGCGCTGGGCGCGTGCAACGGCTGCCAGATGGTGTCCAACCTCAAGTCCATCATCCCGGGCGCGCAGAACTGGCCGCACTTCGAGCGCAACCTCTCGGAGCAGTACGAGGCGCGATTCACGCTGGTGGAAGTGCAGAAGTCGCCCTCGATCCTCTTCGCCGGCATGGAGGGCAGCCGCATCCCGATCGTCACGGCGCACGGCGAAGGCAAGGCCACGTTCCGGGACGCGAAGGCCCTGGAGGCCTGCCAGTACCTCGTGGCCGCGCGCTTCGTGGACAACCGCGGCAAGGCGACCGAGGCGTACCCGTACAACGCCAACGGCTCGCCGGGCGGCATCACCGCCCTCACCACGCCCGACGGCCGCTTCACGATCATGATGCCGCACCCGGAGCGCGTCTTCCGCAGCGTGCTCATGTCGTGGCACCCGGATGGCTGGGGCGAGGACTCGCCGTGGATGCGCATGTTCCGCAACGCGCGCGCCTGGCTGGGATAGCGGCATGTACGTCGTGATCTGGCGCTACCGTGTCGACCCGGCGCAGGAGGCCAGGTTCGTGAAGGCCTACGGGCCGAAAGGCGAGTGGGCGAAGCTCTTCTCGTCGTCGAAGGACTATCTCGGCACCGAGCTTCTCGCCGACGACGAGCGGCCGGGCGAGTACGTGACGATCGATCGCTGGGAGAGCGAGGAGTCCTTCAGCCACTTCGTCGGCGAGAACGAGGCCGACTACGACCGGCTCGACCGGCGCTTCGAGGCGCTCACCCTGTCGGAGAGCCGGGTCGGCGCCTACGGGGTGGCCGGGGAGAAGGAGTGACGCTGTCGTTTTCGCGGATGGGCGCGGTCGATCGCGACGCGGCGTACGAGCTCTTCCTCGCGTTCCTGCAGGCCGATCCGCACTATCTCGACGTGGCCGCCGCCTACGGCGACGGCGGGCCCGGGGCGCTCCGGCGCGCGCTGGATCTCTTCGTCGAACGGGCCGAGCTGGGTTTCGTCTGGATGGCGCGGCGCGGGGGCGAGGTCGTCGGCTGCTGCGTCGTCTGCCACGCCATCTCCACCTCGCGCGGCACGCTGGTCGCCAAGTTCGACGACGTGAACGTCCGTCCCGGGCTCGAAGGGCAGGGCATCGGCTCGGCGATGCTCGATTCGCTGAAGGACGAGCTGCGCCGCCTCGGCGTCACGCGCATCGACACCGCCACCCATTTCGACAACCCGGGCGCCCGCCGCTTCTACGAGCGCCACGGCTTCTCGAGCTTGCGCGAGGAGCGGCTCAGCTGCCTCTTATAGGGACGGTTCCTTTTTTTAGGGACGGTTTCCGAGACATGTCTCGGGAACCGTCCCTAAAAAAAGGAACCGTCCCCAAAAAACCGTCCCTAAAAGCGCCGCTCATCTCCGCTCGACCCTGCGCAGCCACTCTTCGCTGATACGGTAGTCGGGGAAGGCGCGGCGGAACTCCCCGAGCGCCCGGTCGGCCTCGACGTGCAGTCCCTTCGCGCGCAGATCGGCGATGCGCTCGAGGCGCCGCTCGGGCGTGTCGAGCGCTTCCGACATCTTCTTCTCCTGGACCGTCGCCTCGCGGGCCAGCTCCGACTTGGCGCGCTTCGCCGCTTGCGGAGCGGCGCGAACGGCATCGGCGGAGACGGTGGCGCCGGCGGCCGAAGGCGGCGCCGCGGGCATCGGGGCCGGTGGTGCCGGCATCGACGCGGGCGCAGGCGGGGAAGCGGGCGCGGAAGACGACGTGTCCGCGCGCGGCGGATCCGGGGCGAAGCGCTTGACCTCTCGCGGCGCGGCAGCTTCCGTCTGCGCCTTGCGTGGCGCCTCCCGGGTCACGGGAGCCTGGACAGGAGCGGCCGGCTCTTCCTTTTCCGGCTCCGGCTGCGAGACGGGATATTCGGCGCTTCCCGACGACACCGGGGTGCCGTCCACGACCACGGGTTTCTCGCGCTCGACCTGCAGGGAGACCGCGATGGCAAGCGCGAGAACGGCGGCGATCGACAGCGGCACCTGGAACCGGCGCGCGGCGGCCGGGCGCGATCCGACCGCGCGCCGCGCCGCCGCCTGGATGGCGGCATCGATCGCCGGTGGCGGGCCCTCGCCCGGCAACCCGCGGTAAGCCGACGAGACGCGGTCGTCGCGCGGATCAGCCATCGAGGGCCTCCTTGAGTTTCGCCGTCGCGTAGCGCACGCGGCTCTTCACCGCCTCCTCGTTGGAGCCGGTGGCCACGGCGATCTCTGCGACGGACATTTCCGCTTCCTCCTTCATGACGAACGCCTCGCGCTGCGCGGGGGGCAGGGCCTCGAACGCGGCCACGAACCGCCCCATGGCTTCCCGGTTCGACAGCTGCGCGAACGGTTCGTTGGCCGGATCGCCGGGCGGGTCGATGGCGGGGCGCTCGTCGCCGTCACCGCCGTCCAGCGGCACGAGGGAGAGCCCCTTGCGCCGCCACACATCCACGAGGCGGTTGTGCGCGATCGCGTAGATCCACGTCGTGAACTTCGCGCGCGGCTCGTAGCGGGCCCGCGCCTCGATCGCCTTCATCCAGACGTCCTGGAAGATCTCCTCGGCGTCCGCCTTCGACGGGAGCGAGCGCGCGATGAAGCGGAACACCGTGCCCTTGTGGCGCGCGTAAAGGCGGTCGAACGCGCCGGCATTCCCCTGCGCGAAGGCGAGCATGAGCTGTTCGTCGGTCTCGGACACGCGGGGAGTTTACGCTCCCCGCGCCGCCGCCGCGCCCCGCCTCATGCTCCCGGGGGACGGTGCCAGTAGCGGTATTGCGACACCGGGTCCGGCACGAAGCCCGGGAAGGGATTCGGGTCGCGCGGGCGGGGCGCGGCGCGGATCACGCCCTGCGCGACGAGGTTGGGCGCGCTGTCGTAGTAGATCGCGATCGTCTCGACCGGATAGGGCGTGGCGCGCTCGAATTGCGCCCATCGCGCGGGGTTCCGCTCCTGGCGGCCGTGCCCCGTGCCCAGCGGCGATTCGG
>JAGRPO010000204.1 GCA_019449455.1 Betaproteobacteria bacterium
CGCGGGAGTTTCCGTGAGCCACATCCCGTTCCTGCCGGAGCGCGCCGCGGACGGACGGCTGCGCCTGCTGGGGCACGTGGCGCGCGCGAACGCGCACTGGCAGGAGCTGGAATCGGCGCGCGAAGTGCTCGCGATCTTCGAGGGGCCGCATGCGTACGTATCTCCCGGCTGGTACGCCAACCATCCCAGCGTGCCGACCTGGAACTACGCCGTCGTGCATGCGCGCGGCACGGCGCGCCTGCTGCCGCCCGCGGACCTCCCGTCGCTGCTCGACCGCCTGTCGAGGACGTACGAGGACGGCCGGCCCGCGCCGTGGCGCATGGAGAGCCTGCCTTCCGGCTTCACGCCGAAGCTCCTCGAGGCCATCGTGGGGTTCGAGATCGCGGTCGAGGAGCTGGTGGGAAAGTTCAAGCTCTCCCAGAACCGCCGTCGCGAGGACGTGGAGGGCGTGGCAGCCGCTCTCGAGGCGGAAGGAGAGGAAGCGCTGGCGGAGTTGATGCGCGCCCACGCGGCCCGCCCGGCGGAATCCCGGTAAACTCGGCGGCCTCGCGGCGCCCCGCGCCCGCCCTGGACATCCCATGAAGCTCGAAAACCCCCACCAAAGCAAGGCTTTCCGCCGGCGTCGCGCGGCCCTCGCCCGCACGCTGCGCGAGGGCGTCGTCATCCTGCCCACCGCGCCCGAGCGCGCGCGCAACGCCGATTCCCACTACGACTATCGCTGGGACAGCGGCTTCTACTACCTCACCGGCTTCCGCGAGCCCGAGGCCGTCCTCGTGATGGTCCTGGGAAAGAAGCCGCGCGAGATCCTCTTCTGCCGCGAGAAGAACCTCGAACGCGAGATCTGGGACGGCTTCCGCTTCGGTCCCGCGCTCGCGAAGCGCGCGTTCGGCTTCGACGCCGCCCACACGTTCGCGGACCTGGACGCGAAGATCGTCGAGCTCATCGCCGACCAGCCCGTGATCCACACGCCGGTGGGCGCCGATTCCACCTGGGACGCTCGCGTGAGCGGATGGCTCAATGCGGTCCGCGCGAAGGTGCGCACGGGCGTGACGGCTCCCGCCGAGATCCGCGACGTGCGCGCAGCCGTGAACGACATGCGCCTGTTCAAGGACGACCACGAGATCGCCATCATGCGCAGCGCCGCGGAGATCTCCTGCGCCGCCCACGTGCGGGCGATGGGCGCCGCCGCGCCCGGCAGGCGCGAATACGAGATCGAGGCCGAGCTGCTGCACGAGTTCTGCCGCAACGGCGCGCGCTCGGTGGCCTACGGCTCGATCGTCGCCGCCGGCGCCAACGCCTGCGTGCTGCACTACCGCGAGAACACGGCCGAGCTGCGCAAGGGCGACCTGCTGCTGATCGACGCGGGCTGCGAGCTCGACAGCTATGCCGCCGACATCACGCGCACCTTCCCAGTGGACGGGAAGTTCACGACGGCGCAGAAGGACGTCTACGAGCTGGTGCTCGCGTCGCAGGAGGCCGCGATCAAGGCGGTGAAGCCCGGCGCCGCGTTCATCGACTACCACGACGCCGCCACTCGCGTGCTGGTTCGCGGCTTCATCGACATGAAGCTCTGCAAGGGCAGCGTCGACAAGGTCCTGGCCGACGAGTCGTACAAGCAGTTCTACATGCACCGCACCGGGCACTGGCTGGGGCTCGACGTGCATGACGCGGGCGACTACATGCGCAAGGGCAAGTGGAGGAAGCTCCAGCCCGGCATGGTGCTCACGGTGGAGCCGGGGTGCTACATCCGCCCGGCCGACAACGTGCCGAAACACTTCTGGAACATCGGCGTGCGCATCGAGGACGACGTCCTCGTCACCGCCAAGGGCCGCGAGATCCTCACCGCCGGTTGCCCCAAGCGCGTGGCCGACGTCGAGGCGGCGGTCCGCGGCTGAGCGGCCGCGGCTCGATGGAGCAGGTCGACGTCGCGATCGTCGGGGCCGGGCCGGTCGGCGCCGCGCTCGCCGCGCTCCTCGTTCCGGGGGGCCGCTCGGTGCGGGTCCTCGAGGCGCGCAGCCAACCGTCGCGCGACGCGCGCACCCTCGCGCTTTCGCAGGCGAGCCGCGAGGTGCTGGAGGACGCCGGGGGCTGGCCCGAGACCGGCGTGACGCCCATCGCCGACATCCATGTCTCGCAGAAGGGCGGCCCGGGCCGGACCCTCATCACGGCCGCGGAGCAGGGGCTCGACGCGCTCGGGTACACGGTTTCCTATGCGGCGCTCGAGAGCGTGCTCGAAGCGCGCCTCGCCGCGGTGGGCGCCGGCGTCTCGTGGGGCACGCCCTGCGAGGCGATCGAGCTGGGGGAGCGGAGCGCGAGAATCGCGCTCGCGGGCGGCGGGGCCGTGGAGGCACGGCTGCTGGTGCTCGCCGACGGCGGCGCCAACGCGCGGCGCATCCCGGGCCTCTCCTATGCGGAAAAGGATTACGGGCAGGTCGCGATCACGGGGCCGGTGCGCACCGACAAACCGCATCGCGGCCGCGCCTACGAGCGTTTCACGCCGCGGGGTCCCGTCGCGCTGCTTCCGGTCGGCGATCGCTTCGCCCTCGTGTGGACCGCGACGCCGGCTGAAGCGCAGCGCCTTCTCACGCTCGAAGATGCCGCGTTCCTGTCGGAGCTCCAGGCGCACTTCGGCGATCGCGCGGGGCGGTTCGTCGCGGCGGGCCCGCGGGCCTCGTTTCCCCTGAAGCTCAGGACCATCAACTCCACGATCGCCCTGCGGACGGTGATCGCGGGCAACGCAGCGCAGGCCATGCACCCGATCGCCGGGCAGGGGCTCAACATCGGATTGCGCGACGCCGGCGCCCTCGCGGCCATCCTCGCGGCCGATCCCTCGGGCGATCCCGGCGCCGGTGCGGTGCTCGAGGCGTATCGGCGTACCCGGCGCCGAGACGCCGGCCGCGGCGTCGCGTTCACCGATTTTCTCGTCGGCGCCTTCATGGACGACCGGCGCCTGCCCACCTGGGCCCGCGGGCTTGCGCTCACCGTTCTCGACGTGCTTCCGCCCGCGCGGCGCTGGCTGGCGGGCCGGATGATCCACGGAGCGCCGGCATCGTGAGCCGCGTCCGCCGATGAACGCGACCGCGGCCGCCCGCGCCAGGATCGTCGTGGTGGGCGGCGGGGCCGTAGGCCTTGCGTTCGCTGCCGCTTCCGGGGACGAGGTTCGCGTGCTGGAGGGCGGCCCAGCCCGGCCTGCCGCGGACCCCGACCCGTACGACATCAGGGTCTTCGCGCTGAGCGAGGGCACGCGATCCTTTCTGCGGGAGATCGGCGCCTGGCGCCGCATGCCCGCCGACCGCATCGCCGCCGTCACGCGCATGGAGATCTTCGGCGACGACGGCAGGAGCCGCCTCGACTTCGCGCCACCCGGCGGGCGCCCCCTGGCGTGGATCGCCGAGGCAAACCGGTTGTCGCGCGCGATCGAGGAGGCGGCTCGCGACCGCGGCGCGACGATTTCGCCCGGCACGCGGCTTCGCTCGATCGCCTGCGGCGCCGGGGGCGCCGAAGCCGTCCTCGAGGACGGCACCGTCGCCGGCGCGGACTTGCTGGTGGGAGCCGACGGGGCGGATTCGTGGGTGCGGGGCGAGCTCGGTCTCGCGTGCGACGCGAAGCGCTACCCGGAGACGGCGGTGGTGGCGCACTTCCGGTGCGAGAGGCCATCGTCGGGCGTGGCCCGGCAATGGTTCCGGCGCGACGGGATCCTCGCCTGGCTGCCGCTGCCGGGCGATCGGATGTCGATCGTCTGGTCGGCGCGCGGCGCGCTGGCCGACGAGCTCGCCGCGCTCGACCCCGAGGCACTCGCGCGCCGCGTGCGGGATGCGGGGGGCGCCGCGCTGGGCGACCTTGCGCTCGACTCGGCCGTCGCGAGGTTCCCGCTGCGGCTCATCCGCGTTCCCCGCATCGCTGTGCCGGGGGCCGTCCTCATCGGGGATGCCGCCCACGGCGTGCATCCGCTCGCGGGCCAAGGCGTGAACCTCGGTTTCCAGGATGCGCGCAACCTCGCGCGCGCGCTCGGCGCGCGCTCGCCTCTCGAGCGGCCCGGCGACCTGGGTCTCCTGCGCCGCCACGAGCGGGCACGCCGCGCCGACGTGGACGCCATGCAGCTGGTCACCGACCGGCTGGAGTGGCTCTTCGGCCTCGACGGTTCGCTCGCCGGCGCGGCGCGAAACGCCGGCCTGCGGGCCGTCGACTCGGCTTCCTGGGCCAAGCGCCTCCTCGCAGCCCACGCAATGCGATAATCCCGCCGCCTCCAACCCCGGGGAACTTACCCGGCCGGCCACGGCCCAATCCCGGAACCCCAGAGACCCGACATGAACCTCCTCGCATCCTTCAGCGCCGCCCTGCTCGCCCTCGCGTTCGCCTTCCCCGCCGCCGCGCAGGATCTCGACCGCATCAAGTCCGACCTGCGCAAGAAGTTCCCCGACGCGCAGGTCGAGACCGCCCGCAAGAGCGGCTACGGCGGCCTCATCGAGATCACGGGCGGCGGCGAAGTCTTCTACACCGACGAGAAGACCTCGTTTCTCCTGCTCGGGTCGCTCATCGACACGAAGACGCGCGAGAACGTGACCGAGGCGCGCATGCGCAAGCTCTCGGCGGTCAAGTTCGACAGCCTGCCCCTGGAGTCCGCGATCAAGATCGTCCGGGGCAACGGGTCGCGGCGCATCGCCATCTTCGCCGACCCCAATTGCGGCTACTGCAAGCGGTTCGAGCGCGAGCTCATCAACGTCACGGACATCACCGTCTACACGTTCCTGTATCCCATCCTGTCGCCGGACTCGACGGAGAAGTCGAAGGCTGTGTGGTGCGCGCCGGACCGTGCAAAGGCCTGGCTCGACTTGATGATCAAGGACACCGTTCCCGGCGGCGCGCCGGCTTGCGACAGCCCGATCGAAAAGGTTCTCGCGTTCGGACGCGAGAAACGCATCGGCGGCACCCCCACGATCTTCTTCGAGGACGGCGAGCGCGTCCCGGGCGCGA
>JAGRPO010000035.1 GCA_019449455.1 Betaproteobacteria bacterium
CGGCCGCACGAACTCGCAGCTCTCCACCTGCGCGTCGGTGAACGGCAGCGCGAAACGGTCGCGGAAGGCGAGCAGCTCCTCGGTATCGAGCTTCTTCTGCGAATGCGTGGTCATGCGGCCCTGCCCCGCCGTGCCCATGCCGTAGCCCTTCTTGGTCTGGGCGAGGATCACCGTGGGCTGGCCTTCGTGCTGCGCCGCGTGCCAGTACGCCGAGAAGATCTTCACCGGGTCGTGGCCGCCGCGGCGCAGGCGGTCGATGTCGTCGTCGGAGAGGTGCGCGGCGAGCTGCTGCAGCTCCGGGTACTTGTTGAAGAAGTGCTCGCGGTTGAAGCGCCCGTCGGTGGCCGCGTAGGTCTGGAACTCGCCGTCCACCGTCTCCGCGAAGCGCTTCTCGAGGAGCTGGTTCGCGTCTCGGGCGAAGAGCGGGTCCCAGTCGCCGCCCCACAGGAGCTTCAGCACGTTCCAGCCCGCGCCCGCGAAGAGGCCCTCCAGTTCCTGCACGATGGAGCCGTTGCCGCGCACCGGGCCGTCGAGCCGTTGCAGGTTGCAGTTGACCACCAGCACGAGGTTGTCGAGGCGCTCGCGGGCGGCAAGCGACAGTCCCGCCAGCGCCTCCGGCTCGTCCATCTCGCCGTCGCCCACGAACGCCCATACCTTGCGCCCGGCCGTCTTAACGTGGCCGCGATGCTCCAGGTAGCGCATGAAGCGCGCCTGGTAGATGGCGAAGAGCGGGCCCAGCCCCATGGAGCCGGTCGGAAACTGCCAGAAGTTCGGCATGAGCCACGGATGCGGGTACGAGGAAAGGCCCCCGCCGC
This sequence comes from Betaproteobacteria bacterium, assembly GCA_019449455.1. GTDB lineage: Bacteria > Pseudomonadota > Gammaproteobacteria > Burkholderiales > Usitatibacteraceae > FEB-7. Next base: position 816 of record JAGRPO010000035.1, read on the forward strand.
CGGTCTCGCGCCGGTAGTGCTCGAGGTGGGATTCCTCCAGCCGGCCCTCCAGGTAGGCTCTCGCGTAGACGCCCGGCGCCGAGTGCGGCTGGAAATACACGACGTCGCCGTCCTGCCCCGCGCGGAAGAAGTGGTTGAACCCGACCTCGAAGAGATCGGCCGCCGAGGCGTAGCTCGCGATGTGCCCGCCCAGCTCGCCCGACGCGCGGTTGGCGCGCACCACCATCGCGAGCGCGTTCCAGCGCACCAGCGCGGAAAGGCGCGACTCGATCTCGAGGTTTCCCTGGTACGGGGGCTGCTCGTCCAGGCCGATCGTGTTCACGTACGGGGTCGCCAGGACCTGCGGCAACGGCACGCGGCGCACGCGGGCGTGCTGGAGCAGCCGCCTCAACAGGAACGTCGCGCGCTCCTTTCCCTCGGAGGCGATGAGCGCATCGAGCGCCTCGATCCATTCCCCCGTCTCGAGGGGATCGGCATCCCTCTCCTCCGGAGGCGTCGGGGTTTGCGCGCTCACTTCTTGCCGGAAGCCGCGGCGCGGATCGCGTCGAGGGTCGTGTTGGGCGTGATCGCCTGCGGGTCGATGCGCACCTCGATCACCGCAGGCTTGCCCGAAGCCACGCAGCGCTCGAAGGCCGGGCCGAACTGCGCCGTCTCCTCCACGATCTCCCCGGCCGCGCCGAAGGAGCGCGCGTAGGCCGCGAAGTGCGGGTTCACGAGGTCGGTGCCGCACACCCGCCCCGGGTAGTTCTTCTCCTGGTGCATGCGGATGGTGCCGTACATGCCGTTGTTCACCACGACGATGACCACGGCCGCGTTGTACTGCACGGCGGTGGCGAGTTCCTGCCCGGCCATGAGGAAGCAGCCGTCGCCCGCGAAGGCGACCACGGTGCGCCCCGGCTCCGCGATCTTCGCGGCGATGGCCGCGGGCACGCCGTAGCCCATGGCGCCGGAGGTGGGCGCGAGCTGCGTGCGGAACACCGTGTAGCGATGGAACCGGTGCAGCCAGGTGGCGTAGTTGCCCGCGCCGTTGGTGAGGATCGCGTCCTCGGGGAGGTGCTTGTCCAGCCAGTCCACGATGTCCCACATCTGGACCTTGCCGGGGGTCTCGCGGCGCGCCGTCCACGCGAGGAAGTCCGCCCTGGCCTCCGCGACGCTCGCCTTCCACGCGGACGCGTCCACGGGGGCCATCGCGGCCGCGGCGCGGGCGAACC
>JAGRPO010000205.1 GCA_019449455.1 Betaproteobacteria bacterium
GCCGCGGCCCTGGCGACCGACGCGATGCCGAACAGCGGAAAGAGCGTCACCGGCAGGAGGGCGGTGACCTCGATGTCCACCGCCTCGGTCATCCACCAGGTCGCCATCCACGCGACCATCGCGACCGTGGCGCGGCCGGCCACGGTGAGATCGGCCCGCGTCGCCGGGCCTGTCGCATAGGAGTCCGGAAGCAACAGGAAGCTGGCAAGCGCCAGCAACGGCCCCGCCACGAGGCCCGCGCGACGCACGAGGATGAGGGCGTTCATGGCGTCATCCCGGCAGGCGGCCGCCGGGCGGCGGCCACCGCCGAAATCCAATGCTGTGCGCGGTGGCGCGGACTGCGCCTAGTACTTCGCCTTGATCTTGGCCAACTGTTCCTTGGTGACGCCCGGCACGTTACCGCGCGTCTCGAACCGGTTGAGGTTCCACGCGCCTTCGCCGAGCCAGGCCTTGATGGTCTTCAGGTTCGCCGCGCGCTCCGCGTCCGTGTCGCCGAGATACTTGTACATGTTGCCGGGCTTGCCGCCGGCGGCGACCCCGTCGTCCAGCCGGCGCATCACGGCGCCCGTCGCGGGCCATGCGACGTAGTTCATGAACGTCGTATAGGTGTCCATGCGCGGCCCCTCCTTCTTGCGCTTGGCGTCCGGGAGCAGCATCCAGTCGCCGAATTCCGGCGCCTCGACCCCATGGCACTCCGAGCAGCCCTTCTTCACGATCGGCGCGATGTCGCTTCGCCACGTGAGTTCCTGCGCGCCCGCCGACAGCGCGAACCCCGCGGTTACGGCGAATGCGAGCACCTTCGTTCCTGTCTTCATGACTCCTCCTCGATTGAACGTTCGAACATCACCCCTTCGTCCCCTGCAGGACCATCTTCCGGCGCAGGAAGGCGATCTGGGTCTGCAGCGGCAACTGCTTCGGACAGACGTCGTGGCATCCGAGGAGGGACATGCACCCGAACACCCCGGCGTCGTCGCCGACCAGTTCGTAGTAATCGTCGTCCGTGCGCTTGTCCCGCGGGTCCAGCCGGAAGCGCGCGACCTTGTTCAGGCCCACGGCCCCCACGAAGTCCTCGCGCATGCGGGCGGTCCCGCAGCCCGCCACGCAGCAGCCGCACTCGATGCAGCGGTCGAGCTCGAAGATCTCCTCGGCAAGATCGGGGTCCATGCGGTCCTCGATGCGCTTGAGGTCGATCTCCTCCTGCTTCATGTGCACCCAGGTCTGCAGCCGCTCGCTCATGCCGCGCATCCACTTGCCGGTGTCCACCGACAGGTCGGCGATGAGCTCGAAGACCGGCAGGGGGGCCAGCGTGATCTCGGCGCCGAGGTTCTTGGTGAGCGTGCGGCACGCGAGGCCGGGGCGCCCGTCGATCGTCATGGCGCAGCTGCCGCAGATGCCGGCGCGGCAGACGAAGTCGAAGGCGAGCGACGCGTCCTGCTTGTCGCGGATCTCGTTCAGGGCGATGAACAGCGTCATCCCGTCGGCTTCCTCGAGCTGGTAGCTCTGCAGGCGCGGCTTGTCGCCGGGCACCCTCGGGTTGTAGCGCAGGATCTTGAAGGTGAGCGTGCGGGCTGCCTTGACTTCGGCCATCGTCGGCTCCTCAGAGTGGTTCGTCGATGCGCTCGTTGCGGCCGCGCAGGACCGGGGGGAGCAGGTGGTCGTAGGGCATCAGCGCCCGTTGCAGCGCAATGCGGTCGCCGGCGGCGCCGGACGCCTTGATCTTCTCGATCTCGGCCGCGCGCGCCGGCGTATCCGGATGGTCGATGTAGTCCTTGGCGCCATAGCCGCGCCAGCCGGGCGGCAGCTCCATGCGCCTAGGGTCGAGGGGCTCGTAGTTCAGCGTGGGCAGCGTGTCGGAGTCGCCCTTCCAGGTGGCGAGCGTGCGCTTGAGCCATTCGGCGTCGTTGCGGCGCGGGTAGTCGGAGCGGAAGTGCGCGCCGCGGCTTTCCGTGCGCGTGAGAGCCCCGTAGGCGATGGTAAGCGCGAGCCGGATCATCTTCTGCACGCGGTAGGCGGTGACCAGCTCCGGGTTCGGGCCCGGCGCGGACGATCGCACGCCAACGTTGCGGGCGCGCGCCAGGAGCTTCTGCAGCCCGTCGACCGCCGCCTGGAGTTCGGGACCCGTGCGGAAGATGCCCACGTTCGCGGTCATGAGGTCCTGCATCTCGAGCTTGATCGCCGAGGGATCCTCGCCGTTGCGGCGGTTGACGATTTCGTCCAGCTTCGCTTTCTCGCGCTCGACGAACTCCTGCACCAGCCCGACGGGCACGGTGGCCGCGTTCTCGGACTTGTCGCAGAAGTCGGCGATGAACTCGCCCACGATCATTCCGGCGACCACCGTCTCGGCCACCGAGTTGCCGCCAAGGCGGTTGAAGCCGTGCATGTCCCAGCAGGCGGCCTCGCCGGCGGCGAAGAGGCCCTTGAGGGTCGGGCTCTCGCCGGTGGGCTTGGTGCGCACACCGCCCATTGTGTAGTGCTGCGCGGGACGCACGGCGATGAGGTCCTTCACCGGGTCCACGCCCAGGAAGTAGTGGCAGATGTCCCAGACTTCGCGCAGGTTGTGGTGGATGTGGTGCTCGCCCAGGAGCGTGATGTCGAGCCAGAGGTGCTCGCCGAAGCGCGACTTCGCCCCGTTGCCCTTCTTGATGTGCTCTTCCATGCGCCGAGAGACCACGTCGCGCGAGGCGAGCTCCTTCTTCTCGGGCTCGTAGTCCGGCATGAAGCGGTGCCCGCTCGCGTCCTTGAGCAGTCCGCCATCGCCGCGGCAGCCTTCCGTCACCAGGATGCCGGCCGGAAAGATGGCCGTCGGGTGGAACTGCACCGCTTCCATGTTGCCCAGCGCGGCAACGCCGGTTTCCATCGCGATGGCGTGGCCGATGCCCTCGCAGATCACGGCGTTGGTCGTGTTCCGGTAGAGCCGCCCCGCGCCGCCGGTGGCGATGGCGGTGGCCTTCGCCACGTAGGCGAGCACCTCTCCCGTGACCAGGTTGCGAACGACCGCCCCGAGGCAGCGTCCCCCGTCGTGGATCAGCGCAAGGGCCTCCATGCGCTCGTGCACCGGGATCGACTCCGCGATCGCGCGGTCGGCCACGGCGGTAAGCATCGCGTGGCCGGTGGCGTCGGCGACGTAGCACGTGCGCCACTTCTTGGTGCCGCCGAAGTCGCGCTGCGCCACCGTTCCGTGCGCCTCGTCGCGCTCCGTGATGGTGACCTTCTGCCCGTTGATGACGACCTGCCGGTCGCCCTTCCTCACGCGGCTCCAGGGCACGCCCCACGCGGCGAGCTCCCGCACCGCCTTGGGCGAGGTGTTCACGAACATGCGCACCACTTCCTGGTCCGCGCCCCAGTCGGAGCCGCGCACCGTGTCCTCGAAGTGCACGTCCTCGTTGTCGCCCTGCCCCTTGGTGACGTTGGCGAGCGAGGCCTGCATGCCCCCCTGCGCGGCTTTCGAGTGCGAGCGCTTGGCCGGCACCAGCGACAGGATGATGGCGTCGTGGCCGCGCCGCTTGGCGCCGATGGCGAGCCTCAAGCCCGCGAGGCCGCCCCCGATGACCAGCACGTCGGTGTAGATGACTTTCATTGCGCCTTCTCCTTCGGGGCCGGGACCGCCCAGGCGGGGGTGTATTTCTCGCCCACCTGAGCGCGATGCTCGTAGCCGATCTTCATGTAGGCGCCGAGGGTGGCGAGGCCCAGCACGAGGAAGAACACCGTGAGGACCCATTTGGCCGCCTTCAGCTTGCGACGGCTCGCATTGGCGTCCTTTCCCTCGAGCCATCCCCACTTCACGCACAACCGGTAGAGCCCGACGCCGCCGTGCAGCTCGACCGCGAAGAGCATCACCAGGTACAGGGGCCACCACCGGCCGGACCACACGCGGTCCGCGGAACCGTAGGGGCCGATGTCGCCCGGGTGCATCATCATCTGGTAGAGGTGCACCGCCGCCATGAAGAAGAGAAGGAATCCGGTGACGACCTGGACCCACCAGAGCGTCGTGTCCTCGTGCGCCATGAACCGGCGGTGGCCGATGAAGGTGCGGTACTGCCGGTAGTTGGCCGGGAATTTGCGCATCGCGAGGAAGGCATGGAACATCACAAGTCCCAGCACGCCCGCCACCACGATCGACACCACGCCGGGGTATGAGACGCCCAGGACGAAGTAGCCCTCGAAGAACTTCGTCACGGACCACATCGCGTCCTTGCTGATGAGGATCGTGGAGACGAAGAACATGTGGCCCCACATGAAGAGCCCGAGGACGAGCCCCGAGGCGCTCTGGGCGAAATCCATGCGGGCGGGCCACCGGCTCTTCAGGGGCCGGTCGGCGAGGCCTACGCCGGCGATGACGTTCTGGGTGGAATTCATGCGGCTCCTCCATGCCCCGGGGAACGGGGTTCGGCCCGCACACTTTGCCCAATAAAGAAGGGGGAACGGTTGATGGGGGTCAAACGGGATAGCCTTGTCAATTGGACCTTGTTCCTACCCGCTGCCCCCCGGCGGGCTAAAATCACGCTCCGCCCTCCGGCCGGTCGCATCCCTTGATCGACGTCATCGTCCCCGCCTACCGCGGGCTTTCCGAAACGCGCCGCTGCCTCGAAAGCGTCCTGCGCGCGCGCGTTCGCCTGCGCCACGAGGTCGTGGTGATCGACGACGCGAGCCCCGAGCCGGAGCTCTCGGCCTGGCTGCGGGGGCTCGCGGCCGGGGGGCGCGTCACGCTCCTCGTCCACGAGCGCAATGCCGGATTCGTGGCCTCGGTGAACGAGGGCATGCGCCTGCACGCCGACCGCGATGTGCTGCTCCTCAACAGCGACACCGAGGTCGCCGGCGGCTGGCTGGACCGGATCGCGGCCTGCGCCGCCCGCGACCCGAATGCCGGCACGGTGACCCCGTTCTCCAACAACGCGACGATCTGCAGCTATCCCCTGTTCGCGCAATCCAATCCGCTGCCGGCGGGAGCCACGACGGCGAAGCTCGACGCGGCCTTCGCGCGGGCCAACGCGGGACGCTCGGTCGAGATCCCGACCGCGGTGGGCTTCTGCATGTTCATCGCCCGGCGCTGCCTCGCCGAGGTCGGCCCGTTCGACGAGGAGGCATTCGGCCGCGGGTATGGCGAGGAGGTCGATTTCTGCATGCGCGCGGCGCGCGCGGGGTGGCGCCACCTGCTGGCCGCGGACACCTTCGTCTACCACCAGGGCGAGGTGTCCTTCGGCGGCGGCGCGCAGGACATCCGCGACAGGGCCCAGGCCATCGTCGACGCCCGTTATCCGGAGTTCCAGCCCCGCGTGCGCGCCTTCCTGGACGCCGATCCGCCGCGCGAGGCGCGGGAACGGGCCACCGCGGCGCTCGCCCCCCTGGGGACGCGCCTGCTTGCGGCCGTGCGTCGCGGGCTGGGCGGCGGGCGCCGCTGACACCCCCTCCGGGGCAGGGCCGCGCGAGCCGGCCCTCATGCCGCCGGTGTATCATTCGCCGACTGCGGCAGCCACCCCGACCGACAACAAAAGCGAAAGATCGTGGCCGTGAACGTGCGCTGGGTTCCCAAGTTCTCCCTGAACGACGTCATCCGCGCGGCCATCGGGCTCGCCGTGGTCCTGTTCTTCCTGGCCCACGAGGGGGAATGGAAGGAATTCCGGGTCCTGCAGCAGCTCGAGCTGTGGGCCTACGACACGAGGATCCGCCTCTTCCTGCCCAAGACGCGCGACACCCGCGTGGTGATCCTCGACATCGACGAGAAGAGCCTCAACGCGGAAGGGCGCTTCCCGTGGCCGCGCAACAAGGTGGCCACGATGGTCCGCCAGCTCTTCGAGCGCTACCAGGTGCGGGTCGTGGGCTTCGACATCGCCTTTCCCGAACCGGACACGAGCTCGGGGCTCCCGATATTCGAGGCGCTCGCGAAGGGCGAGCTCCGGAACAATGCCGAGTACCTGAAGGTTTTCGAGGACGCGCGCGCCTCCCTCAACTACGACCAGGTGCTCGCCGACGAGATCGCCAAGTGGCCCGTCGTGCTCGGCGTGGCCATGGGCGGCAAGGAGGACATCGCGGGCGTGCTTCCGGCGCCCGTCTTCGAGGCCAAGGCCCTGGGAAATGTCGAGTACCCCCACTACACGTCGACCGGCTACAGCGGCAACATCGAGCTGCTGCAGAAGTCGGCCACCGCGGCGGGCCACTTCTACCCGGCCCTCGACGTCGACGGCGTCACGAGGCGCGTGCCGATGTTCATGAGTTTCAAGGACGGCTACTACGAGTCCCTGTCGCTCGCGATCGCCCGGACCTACCTCGGCAATGTCCCCGTGCGGATCAGGCTCGAGGAGCCGATCAGGACCGGCGGCACGATGCAGGGCTGGATCAGCTCGATCAGGATCGGCGAGATCGAGGTTCCCCTGGACCGCACGATGGCCGCCATGGTCCCCTACCGAGCCACCGGCGGCTTCCGCTACGTCTCCGCCACGGACGTGATCCGCGGAACGCTCCCGGCCGACGAGCTCAAGGACAAGATCATCATCGTGGGCACCTCCGCCCAGGGCCTGGTCGACCTGCGCGCGACCCCCGTGCAGGAGGACCTCGCCGGCGTCGAAGTCCATGCGTCGCTGGTCGCCGGGATGCTCGACGGGTCGATCAAGAAGCGGCCGGGAGAGGTTCTCGGGCTCATCGCCCTGATGATCGTCGCGGTGGGCGTTCCGCTGGCCCTCTTCATGCCACGCCTGTCCGCGATGTGGTCCACCGTGGTCGTGGGCGCCCTCTTCGTGCTGATCGTCGGCATCAATCTCTACCTCTGGCAGTCGAGGAACTGGGTGGTGCCCATCGCCTCGCCGCTGCTGATGCTGGTGCTGCTGTACTTCCTCAACATGGTCTACGGCTTCTTCGCCGAGGCTCGCTCGCGCCGTCTCATCACGGGCCTCTTCGGGACCTACGTGCCCAAGGAGCTGGTGGACGAGATGTCCAAGAACCCCGGCGAGTACTCGATGAAGGGCGAGAGCCGCGAGATGACCGTGCTTTTCTCCGACGTGCGCGACTTCACCTCGATCTCGGAAGGCCTCACGCCGGAAGGCCTGAAGGACCTGATGAACTCCTACCTCACGGCGATGACGGAGAAGGTGCAGGAGGAGCGCGGCACCATCGACAAGTACATCGGCGACGCGATCATGGCGTTCTGGGGCGCCCCGCTCGCCGACCCCGACCACGCCACGCACGCCCTCGAGACCGCGATCGCCATGCAGAAGGGCCTTCGCGACCTCGACGCGCCGTTCGCCAAGCGCGGGTGGCCGCCCCTTCACATCGGCGTCGGCCTCAACTGCGGCATGATGAGCGTGGGCGACATGGGCTCGAAGTTCCGGCGCTCCTATACCGTCATGGGCGATGCGGTGAACCTCGCCTCCCGCCTCGAGAGCCTCACGAAGGAGTACGGCGTGGGGATCCTCGTCACCGAGAACATCGTGCGCAAGGTCCCCGGGTACGTCTACCGCGAGGTCGACAAGGTGCGCGTGAAGGGCAAGCTCGAGGGCGTGGCGATCTTCGAGCCGGTCGGCCGCCAGGCCGAGATCGGCGAGGAGACGCTCCAGGAGGTCGACCGCTTCCACAAGGCGCTCGAAGCCTACCGCGCCCAGCGCTGGGACGATGCCGCGAAGCTGATGAAGAACCTCGCCTACGCCGCTCCCGAGACGAAGCTCTACAAGCTCTATCTCGAGCGCATCGCGCACTTCCGCAACAACCCGCCGCCCGCGAACTGGGACGGCGTGTTCGTGTTCACCACCAAGTAGAGCCGCCGCGCCGCGCGCCGGCGCGTCCTCCATGACCGACAAGTCCCCGGTTCGCTATCCGTTCGCCGACACCATCCCCGCGCCGGGCGAGGCGCTCGCCGTCGCGCCGGGCGTGTGGTGGATCCGCATGCCCCTGCCCTTCGCGCTCGACCACATCAACCTGTGGCTGCTCGAGGACGGCGAGGGCTGGACGATCGTCGACACCGGCTTCGGCGCCGAGGCCACCTGGTCGTTGTGGGAGCGGCTGCTCGCGGCTCCGATGGCGGGGCGTCCCGTGAAGCGCATCGTGGTGACCCACTACCACCCGGACCACGTCGGCTCCGCGGCCTGGCTCGAATCGCGCACCGGAGCGCCGGTCTGGATGACCACGGGGGAATTCCTGTCCGCCCACGCGGCGCGCGACGACGCGGCGGGCTTCGACCGCGCCACCGGCATCGCCTTCTTCGGGCTGAACGGGCTGGACGTGTCGGCCATCCCCGAAAAGGCGCGCACGGGCAATTTCTACAAGCGCGGCGTGCCCGACCTTCCCCGCAGTTACCGCCGCCTCCTGCACGGCGACACGCTCGCCATCGGCGGCCACGACTGGCGCGTGATCTGCGTGTACGGCCACGCCCCCGAGCATGCGGCGCTGTATTGTCCGTCGCTCGGCGTCCTCATCTCGGGCGACCAGATCCTGCCGCGGATCACGACGAACGTGGGCGTGTGGGGGAACCAGCCCGAGGCCAACCCGCTGCGCCTGTATCTCGATTCGTTCGCCCGGTTCGCCGACATCCCCGGCTCCGTCCGGGTGCTGCCCTCGCACGACCGCGTGTTCGAGGGCCTGCACGCGCGCATCATCCAGCTGGGCGCGCACCACGCAGAGCGCCTGGAGAAGCTCGTCGCGGCCTGCGAGAGCCCGGTCACCGCCTTCGACGTCCTCCCCGTGCTCTTCCGGCGAAAGCTCGACGAGCACCAGATCGGGTTCGCCATGGGAGAGGCCATCGCCCACCTGCATTACCTGCACGCCGAAGGCAAGGTCCGGCGAATCGAGGAAGGCGGCCTGCGCCGGTACCTTCGCCGCTAGAAAAGGGGACGGTTCCCAGGAACCGTCCCCTTTTCTAGCTGAGGGATTTCATGGCGCCCTCGAGGCCGGCCAGGGTCACCGGGAACATGCGTCCGTCGAGGATCCGCCGGATGTTCTCGGTGGAGACGGCCCAGCTCCAGTGTTCCTCGGGCACCGGGTTGAGCCACGCGGCGCGCGGCCAGGCGCGCAACAGCCGCTCGAGCCACACGCGCCCTGCCTCGTCGTTCCAGTGCTCGACGCTTCCGCCGGGCTGCTCGAGCTCGTAGGGGCTCATCGCCGCGTCGCCCACGAAGATCACCTTGTAGTCGTGGCCGTACTTGCGCATCACGTCCACGGTCGGGATGCGCTCGCGGTTGCGGCGCTGGTTGTCCTTCCACACCGACTCGTAGACGCAGTTGTGGAAGTAGAAGTGCTCGAGGTTCTTGAACTCCGTGCGCGCGGCGCTGAAGAGCTCCTCCACGACCCGGATGTGGTCGTCCATGGTGCCGCCCACGTCGAGGAAGAGGAGCACCTTCACGGCGTTGTGCAGCTCGGGGACGATCTTCAGGTCCAGCCAGCCCGCGTTCCTCGCGGTCGACCGGATGGTGTCGGGGAGGTCCAGCACCTCGGGGGCGCCCGTCCGCGCGAAACGCCGCAGCCGCCGCAACGCCATCTTGATGTTCCTCACCCCCAGCTCGCGGTCGGTGTCGTAGTCGCGGAACTCGCGCTGGTCCCAGACCTTCACCGCCCGGCGGTTCCGGGAGCGGTCCTGGCCGATGCGGATGCCCTCGGGGTTGTAGCCGTACGCGCCGAAGGGCGAGGTACCCGCGGTGCCGATCCACTTGGAGCCCCCCTGGTGGCGCTTCTCCTGCTCCTCGAGGCGCTGGCGCAGCGTCTCCATGAGCTTCTCCCAGCCGCCCAGCGCGTCGACCAGGCGCTTCTCCTCCTCGGTGAGGTTGCGCTCCGCGAGCCGGCGCAGCCACTCCGCGGGGATGTCCTTCACCAGCTCGTCGGGTACCGTGCCCACGCCCTTGAAGTAGGCAGAGAACGCGACGTCGAAACGGTCGAAATAGGCCTCGTCCTTCACCAGCGTCGCGCGCGAGAGCACGTAGAAGTCGTCGACGCTTGCCGTCACCACCCCTTCCCGCAGCGCCTCGACGAGCGTCAGGAACTCCTTCACGCTCGCCGGCACCCCGGCCTTGCGGACGGTGAAGAAGAAGTGGATGAGCAAGGGCCCGCGCAGCCTTCTCGCGGCCGCTACCGGCCGCGGCGTTGCAGGAACAGCAGCTGCTCGAAGAGGTGGACGTCCTGCTCGTTCTTGAGGAGCGCCCCGTAGAGCGGCGGGATGGCCTGCTGGTGGCCCTCGCTCCTCAGCGCCTCGGGCGGGATGTCCTCGGCCAGCAGCAGCTTCAGCCAGTCCAGCAGCTCCGAGGTCGAGGGCTTCTTCTTCAGCCCCGGCATCTCGCGAATCCCGAAGAAGCTCTCCAGCGCCGCCTGCACGAGCTGCTTGCGGATGCCGGGGAAGTGGACGTCGACGATGGCCTGCATCGTCTCCTTGTCGGGGAAGCGGATGTAGTGGAAGAAGCAACGGCGCAGGAAGGCGTCCGGCAGCTCCTTCTCGTTGTTGGAGGTGATGAGGATCACCGGCCGGTGGCGGGCTTTCACCGTCTGGCGCGTCTCGTAGACGTGGAACTCCATGCGGTCGAGCTCGCGCAGCAGGTCGTTGGGAAACTCGATGTCGGCCTTGTCGATCTCGTCGACGAGCACCACGCACTGCTCCTCGCTGTCGAACGCCTCCCAGAGAACGCCCTTCACGATGTAGTTGGCGATGTCCTTCACCCGCGCGTCGCCGAGCTGGGAATCGCGCAGCCGGGAGACGGCGTCGTACTCGTAGAGGCCCTGCTGCGCCTTCGTGGTCGACTTGATGTGCCACTGGAAGAGCGGGCGGCCCAGCGCCCGGGCCACTTCCTCGGCGAGCTGGGTCTTGCCGGTTCCCGGCTCCCCCTTGACCAGGAGCGGGCGCTGGAGCGTCACGGCGGCGTTGACCGCGATCTTCAGGTCGTCGTCGGCGACGTAGGTGTCGGTGCCGTTGAATTTCATCAGCGGAATTATAGCGGGCGGAAACCCGTTTGCCGCCGCCGCCCGTTAAACTCGGCATCGACCCTGATGGAGGAAACCGCCGTGTCCCGCACCGTCCGCCCGATCCTCGCCGCAACGCTTGCCGCACTCGCCCTCCCCGCCGCCGCCGCCGGGACCACGGTGACCATCTATTCCAGCGCCCAGCCCGGGTCGCTCTCGCCGCAGACCTTCCGGTCGGGAGGCGAGGGCATGGCGATCCCGGGTTACGCCCTCGTGCGCGAGGACCGGCGGTTCGACCTGAAGGCCGGGCGAAACGTCCTTCGCGTTCCGGACGTTCCGGCGCTCATCGATCCCACGACCGTCTCTTTCGCCTCGCTTTCCGACCCGAAGGAGACGCGCGTCATCGAGCAGAGCTTCGAGTTCGACCTGACCAGCACGCAGAAGCTGCTTTCGCGCTATCTCGATCGCGAGATCACCGTCGAGCAGCAGCGCGGCCAGGGCGTGGGCGTGTTCACGGGGACGCTCGTCGGCACCCAGGGCGGCCTCACCCTGAAGAGCGCCGACGGAAGCGTTCGCGTGGTCAACGGTTACGCCGGCATCACCCTTCCGAGCCTGCCCGGCGGGCTCATCAGCAAGCCCACGCTGGTCTGGGACATCGACGCCGGGCGGGGCGGGACGCACGACGCGCGAATCGCCTACCAGACGGGCGGCATGACCTGGTGGGCCGACTACAACCTCACCTACGCGGAGCCCGGGCCCGGGCAGTGCCGGCTCGACGTCGGCGCCTGGGTGACGATCGTGAACCAGTCCGGCGCCGCCTACGCGGACGCAAGGCTCAAGCTGATCGCCGGCGACGTGCAGCGCGCGCAGCCGCGCCTCTACCCGGCCGCGGCACCCGCCGCCCTGGGCCGCGTCCAGGAGGCGAAGGCGGCCGGCTTCGAGGAGAAATCGTTCTTCGAGTACCACCTGTACACCCTGGGCCGCCCGGCGTCGCTCGCGCAGAACTCCACGAAGCAGATCGAGCTCTTTCCCTCGGCCGCCGGCGTCGGCTGCCAGAAGACGCTCGTCTATTACGGGCACGGCTTCAACTTCCCGGTGTACGGCTCGCCGATGACCGACCGCAATTTCGGCATCCAGACCAACAAGAAGGTGGACGTGTACCTGCGGATGAAGAACTCGCAGGCCAACGGGCTGGGGGTGCCGCTTCCGGCGGGGAAGATGCGCGTGTCGAAGCGCGACGACGCCGATGCGAGCCTGGAGTTCATCGGCGAGGACGTGATCGACCACACGGCGCGCGACGAGACCGTGCAGATCAAGCTGGGCTCGGCCTTCGACGTCGTGGGCGAGAGGAAGCAGCTCGACTACCGCGTGGACTCCTCGGCGAAATGGATCGAGGAGGAAATCGAGGTTCGCGTCCGCAACCAGAAGCCCGACGAGGCCGTGACGGTCCTGGTCAAGGAGACCCTCTACCGCTGGACGAGCTGGTCGGTCACCCGCAAGTCCCACGATTTCGAGAAGCAGGATTCGCGCACGATCCACTTCCCGGTGCGCGTGGCGCCCAAGGACGAGGCCGTCGTTCGCTACACGGTCAGGTACACCTGGTAACGGCTCGCGGGGAGCGAAAAAAAGGGCGGCCCAGGCGCCGCCCTCCCCGTTTCCCGTGGCTCGTTCAGCCCTTCGCGATCACCGCACAGGCGAGCCGGGGACCGGCGTTGCCCGCCGGCTGGCTCTTGTAGTCGTCCGGGTCGCGGTGGACGATGAGCCCGCGCCCGACGATGTCGGTGGCGCCGGCTCCGATGGTGATTCCCGCCGTCTCGAACGAGAACGTGGCCGTTCCGTAGGCATCGGCGCGCACGTTAGGCATGTCGCCCGCGTGGTGGCCGTGGCCGATGCCCGCCGGGTTGAAGTGCCCGCCAGCGCTCATGCCGTCACCGGAGCTGCAATCGCCCTTCTCGTGCACGTGGAAGCCGTGCTCCGCGTTCGGCTTGAGACCGGAAACGGTGCCGGACACCAGCACCTTCGACCCGCGTTGCTCGAACGACACCGTGCCGCCAGCCGAGCTGCCCTTGGTCGGCGCGAGCGTGGCCGCTGCCTTCGGGCCGGAGGTTCCACCCATCGCGGCACAACCGGCCGCGAGGGCGGAGGCGACCAGCAGGCTGATCGTGGTCTTCGTCATGGGGTCGTCAGGACTTCTTGGCCGGCGCCTTGTCCGCGGGCTTCGCGGGCGCGGCTGCCTTGGCGGGGGCCGCCGGGGCAGGTGCGGCGACCGGCGTCGGCTTCGGAACGGGCTTGCCGGCCTTCTTCATGTTGCCCTGGAAGTTCTTGACGGCCTTGTCCACGGCCGCGCCTTGAGCGGCCTTGGCCTTCTCCGCGGCGTCGGCGTCCTTCTTCTTCTTCTCCTCGAGGGCGGCCTTGCCCTTCTCGTCGAGGGGCGGCGGCGGGGGAAGCTTCGCCAGGGCGTTGAATGCCGTGCCGAGAGCCAGGCTCGCGACCAGTGCGGCGATCGTCGTCTTCTTCATGGTGTCAGTCTCCCGTGGCCGGTTGGGCGCTGCCAGCGACGACCTTCTCCGGACGCTTGCCCGCCTTGACCTCGTCGTACCAGTACTGGTGGTGCTCCCTGGCCCAGGTCTCGTCGACGTATCCCGTCTTCATGGCGTCGAGGGCGCCCTTCATCCCCACCGTGCCGAGGTAGACATGGAAGGTGGCCATCGCCATCGCGAGGATCGCGAGGCCGGAATGGATGAGGTTCGCGAGCTGCATCGCCTCGCGGCCCTGGTTCCAGTTCGGGAAGTTGAGGATGAGGCCGGTCACCGCGATCACGGAGCACAGCACCACCACCAGCGACCAGAAGAGCACCTTCTCGCCGGCGTTGAACTTGCCCGAAGGCACGTGCTCGCCGGAGAGCAGGCCGCCGAACTTGCCGATCCAGGCGCCGTCGAAGGCCTTCCAGAGGTTCTCCCTGATGAAGAGCGCGATGAAGATCACGAGCGCGAAGATGAAGAGCGGCCCCACGAAGTTGTGCAGGTTCTTCGCCAGCACGGTGAGCGAGGAGAACGCCGCGTGCCCCACGATCGGCAGGATGATGTGCTTGCCGAAGAGGATCACGATGCCGGTGAGCGCCAGCACGACGAACGACAGTCCCATCGTCCAGTGCGCCACCCGCTCCACGCTCGAGAAGCGCTCGATCAGCCGCCCGGTGAGCGGGTCATGGGTCTTGATCGACCCCTTGGCGAGGTAGAAGAGGACCAGGATCACGAGCGGGATGAGCAGGATGATGCCGCCGTAGAACGTGATCGGCCCGTTGCGCAGCTTGCGCCACTCGTGGCCGGCGCCCTGGATGAGGACGTTGGTCTCGCGGCCCGGCACGGAGGCGTACTGCGCCTTCGTGCTCACGTCGCTCCAGGCCGGCGGCTTGTTCCAGTCGGGGGCGGCGGCGGGCGCCGCCTGCTGCGGGGCCGCGGCGGGGGGTTGTTGGGGAGCGGCCGGTTGCTGCGCGAAGGCCGCGACGGGGAGCCATGCGGCCAGCGCCAGGACGAGCGCGCCGATGCCTCTGGCGATTCGGGTGGTCATGATCGTCTCTCCCTCTATTTCTTGTCGGATGGCATGCGCAGATAGTCGTTCTGCCCCTGGCTTCGCTGGGCGAGGCTCGCCTCCCACTTGGCCTTGTCGCCCTTGAACTGGTCGCCGGCGTAGGGTTTCGCGTCCTCCTTCCCCGCGTAGGACTTGCCGGGTTCCTGGGCAATCTCGGTGCAGCCCGTGAATGCCGCGGCAGCCGCGAAGGCCGCCGCGAGCGCGGTGAGCTTTTTCATGCCTTTCCTCCCGGTTGGTCGGCGAGCTTGCCGCTGCCGCCGTAGGCCATCGACCAGCCCCAGATCTCCTCGCCCTTGCCGCGGGTGACGACCCGGGTCCTGTAGATCTTCGTGAGCACCTCGGCGTCGCCCGCGAGCAGCGCCTTGGTCGAGCACATCTCCGCGCAGGCCGGGAGCTTGCCCTCGGCGAGGCGGTTGCGGCCGTACTTGCGGTATTCCTCGGCCGAGCCGTTCTCCTCGGGGCCGCCGGCGCAGTAGGTGCACTTGTCCATCTTGCCGCGCAGGCCGAAGGCGCCGGCCTGCGGGAACTGCGGCGCGCCGAACGGGCACGCGTAGAAGCAGTAGCCGCAGCCCACGCACAGGTCCTTGTCGTGCAGGACGATGCCGTCTTCCGTCTTGTAAAAGCAGTCCACCGGGCAGACCGCCATGCAGGGCGCGTCGGTGCAGTGCATGCACGCCACCGAGATGGAGCGCTCGCCCGGCTTGCCGTCGTTCACCGTCACCAGCCGGCGGCGGTTCACGCCCCACGGCACCTCGTGCTCGCTCTTGCACGCCGTCACGCAGCCGTTGCACTCGATGCAGCGCTCGGCGTCACAGATGAATTTCATTCTGGCCATCTTTGTATCTCCTTATCCGTGGCGGTGCGCTACGCGCGCTCGATCTGGCACAGGGTGGTCTTCGTCTCCTGCATCATCGTCACCGAGTCGTAGCCGTAGGTGGTGATCGTGTTCACGGACTCGCCCCGCACGATCGGCGCCGCACCCTCCGGATACTTGTCGAGCAGGTCCTTGCCCTGCCACCATCCCGCGAAGTGGAACGGGATCCAGGAGACGCCCGCGCCGACCCGCTCCGTCACCAGCGCACGCACCTTGATGCGCGCGCCCGTGGGCGAGCTGACCCAGACGTAGTCCCAGTACTTGATGCCTCGCGACTGCGCGTCCTTCGGGTTGATCTCCACGAAGTTCTCCTGCTGCAGCTCCGCGAGCCACGCGTTGGAGCGCGTCTCCTCGCCGCCGCCCTCGTACTCGACCAGGCGCCCCGAAGTGAGCACGATCGGGAACTTCTCGTGCACCTTGTCGTTGATCGCCTTCTGCTGCGCGGTCTTGTAGAGAGTCGGAAGCCGCCAGAACGCCTTCTTGTCGTCGTGCGTCGGGTACTTGGCGACCAGGTCGGGGCGGTTGGAGTAGATCGGCTCCCGGTGCTTCGGAATCGCGTCCGGGAAGTTCCAGACGACGGCCCGCGCCTTCGCGTTGCCGAACGGGTGGCATCCGTGGTTCTTCAGCACGACGCGCTGGATGCCGCCGGAGAGGTCGTTCTTCCAGTTCTTGCCCTCGGCCTCCTTCTGCTCCTCGGGGGTGAGCTCGCTCCACCAGCCCAGCTTCTTGAGCAGCACGTGGTCGAACTCGGGGTAGCCCGTGGTGATGTCGGCGCCCTTGGAGTGCGATCCGTCCTCCGCCAGGAGCGACACGCCGTCGCGCGAGATGCCGAAGTTCGCGCGGAAGTTGCCGCCGCCGTCCATCACGTGCTTGGACGTGTCGTAGAGGTTGGTCGTGCCCGGGTGCTTGAGCTTCGCGTTGCCGTAGCAGGGCCACGGCAGGCCGAAGTAGTCGCCCTCGAGGTCGTAGCCGGTTTCCTTGTCGACCACCGACTTCGTGCAGCGCAGCGTCTTCGGATCGAAGGCGTCCATGTGGCGCATGTGCGCCTTGAGCCGCTCCGGCGACTGGCCGGTGTAGCCGATGGTCCACACGCCGTTGTTGATCTCGCGCAGCATGTCCTCGACGAGCGGCTCGTCCCAGCCGTTCTTGTCCTTCACCAGCTTGATGTTCTTCACGAACTCGGCGCCGAAGCCGAACTTCTTCGCGAAGGCGTACATGATGGTGTGGTCGGGCTTGGACTCGAAGAGCGGCTCGACGACCTTGTCGCGCCACTGCAGCGACCGGTTCGACGCGGTAGCCGAGCCCGAGGTCTCGAACTGCGTGCACGCCGGCAGGAGGTAGACGCCCTCCTTGCGGTCCGGCATCACCGCCGAGGCGCTGGGGTACGGGTCGACGACGACCATCAGGTCGACCTTCTCCATCGCCGCCTTCATCTCCAGGCCGCGCGTCTGCGAGTTGGGGGCATGGCCCCAGTAGACGACCGCCCGCAGGTTGTTCTCCTGGTCGATGAGCTCGTTCTTCTCGGTCACGCCGTCGATCCAGCGCGAGAGCGTCATGCCGGGCTTCTCCATCATCGCCTGGGAGGCGAAGCGCGACTTCATCCATTCGTAGTCCACGCCCCACACGCGGCACCAGTGCTTCCAGGAGCCGGCGACGATGCCGTAGTAGCCCGGCAGGGAGTCGGGGTTGGGGCCGACGTCGGTGGCGCCCTGCACGTTGTCATGGCCGCGGTAGATGTTGGTGCCGCCGCCGGAGGTGCCGACGTTGCCCAGCGCGAGCTGCAGGATGCAGCTCGCGCGCACCATCGCGTTGCCGATGGAGTGCTGCGTCTGCCCCATGCACCAGATCACGGTGGACGGGCGGTTCTTGGCCATCATCTCGGCCGCGCGGAAGATGTCGGCTTCGGCCACGCCGCTCGCCTCGGTGACCTTGTCCGGCGTCCAGTTCTTCATGACGTCCTCGCGGACCTTGTCCATGCCGAAGACGCGGTCGTTGAGGTATTTCTGGTCCTCCCAGCCGTTCTTGAAGATGTGGTAGAGGATGCCGAACAGGACCGGCACGTCGGTGCCGGAGCGGAAGCGGATGTAGTGGTCCGCCTTGGCCGCGGTGCGCGTGAAGCGCGGGTCGCACACGATCATCTTGGCGCCCGTCTCCTTCGCGTGCAGCGCGTGCAGCATCGACACCGGGTGCGCCTCGGCGGCGTTCGACCCGATGAACATCATGCACTTCGTGTTCAGCAGGTCGTTGTAGGAGTTGGTCATCGCGCCATAGCCCCAGGTGTTCGCCACGCCCGCGACGGTCGTCGAGTGGCAGATGCGCGCCTGGTGGTCCATGTTGTTCGTGCCGAACATCGACACGAACTTGCGGAACATGTACGACTGCTCGTTGCTGTGCTTGGACGAGCCGAGCCAGAACACGGCGTCGGGGCCGCTTTCCTTGCGGATCTGGAGCAGCTTGTCGCCGATCTCGTTGATCGCCTGTTCCCAGGTGATCTTGCGGTACTTGCCGTCGACCAGCTTCATCGGCGACTTGAGGCGGTGCGAGTGCTCGGTCATGCCGTGCTCGCGCACCGAGGCGCCCTTGGCGCAGTGCGCGCCGAGGTTGAGCGGGGAATCGAACACCGGCTCCTGGCGGATCCACACGCCGTTCTGGACGTGCGCGTCGACGGCGCAGCCCACCGAGCAGTGCGTGCAGACGGTGCGCTTCACCTCGATCTTGCCGCCCGCGGCCGGCGCGGCCGAGGCCTCGCCGATCATGTTGAGCGGCAGCTGGCTGGCGAACGCGGCGGCGCCCGCCGTGATGCCAGAACCCTTGAGGAACGAGCGGCGATCGACGGTCTTGGCCCCGAGGGCGCCCATGGCGCGGGAGAGCGGGTTGGCGCGCTCGGCCCTGCCTTCGGATTTGCGATTGAGCAGCATGGTCGGCCTCCTCAGACTTGCGTTGTCTTGTAGTACTTCAGGATGTGCTCGGAGACGTGATAGCCCCGCGGCTGGTCGTCGGCCGACGCGGCCTGCCCGCCCGATGCGACTTTCCTGCCGGCGACGACTGCCGCGGCGGCGCCCGCGCCCCCGAGGCCCGCGTTGAGCAGGAATTTCCTGCGGCTGTTCGGCTTGCTCTGGTTGTTCATCTCACGCCTCCTGTTATCGCAATGAACTTCAGTTTCATCCCCGATTGAACGACTCGTTTTCGATGCCGACGAAGGCTTCGCCGACGGCTGCGACCTTTCGGTAGTAGTTCGACCCGGGCGCTTCGCGCACCGCGGCGAGGAAACGGCCCACGCCGGGGCGCACGTGCGCCTCGTAGAAACGCTTCTGGTCCGCGAGGCTCGCGGGTCCGCGCCCCGCGCCCCCCGCCACGAGCACCCGCATCGCGTCGAAGAGGCCCGCGAAGTGGTCCTGCGGGTCGGGCGCGCCCGCGCGGTGCGCGAGCCCGAGCGCCGCGAGGTCCTCGATGATGGCGACTCTCGGGGGCGCCAGGGCGCCCGCGCCCGTGTACCACCCGGCGTAGACCGACACTTTCGCCATGCCGACGCCGACGAAAAGCGACTCGTACTCCTCCGCCACCGCCTCCTCCTCCATCACCCCGGAGGCCGCCACGAGCTGCGACCACGCCTGCGCGAGCGTCTCGTCGCCGTCCTCGATGGGGGGGGCGATGGCGATGGTGCGCAGGAGCTTGTCGTCCGGCGCGTGGTGGAACAGCGCGGCGAGCAGCGCGTAGAAATCCGCGCGCGCCGCTTCCTCGGCGGCGACCGTCTGCGGATGCTCGACGCGCGACAGGACGGTTTCCATGGCTAGAGCTTGAGCACCGACGTTTCGTTCTTGTTGGACATCATGTCGACCACGCGGCAGTCCGCGCACATCTGCAGGCGCTCGAGGGCGGCGGGGTCGGCGAACATGGAATGCCCCGCGAGGCGGCCGAGCATCACGTCCACCATCTGCTTCGTGCCGAAGGGCTTCCCGCAGGAGATGCAGTGGAAGGGTTGCGCCTCGTTGAGCACGCGCGCCTCCCGGACCGCCGGCGTCAACAGCAGGCGCGGCCTGAGCGTGATGGCGTCCTCGGGGCAGGTGCGCTCGCAAAGGCCGCACTGCACGCAATTGCGCTCGAGGAAGCGCAGCACCGGTGCCTCGGTGCCATCCATGAGCGCGGACTCCGGGCAGGCGCCCGCGCAGGAAAGGCACAGGGTGCACTTCGCCTGGTCGACCACCACCTCGCCGTACGGCGCTCCCGCCGGGAGGGCGATCTGCGCGACCGGCGAGGGCGCGTTCTTCGCGAGGTGCTCGACGGCGAATTCGACGGCCGTGCGCTTGTCGTTCGACAACGCGAACGTCGCGGCGGCAGCCGGCACGCTCGCGGGCGCAAGGGATTCGAGGGCGTCCACCGCGGCATCGGCATCGCCGCTCTCGATGAACGCGAAGTGGCGCCCGGCATATCCCAGCCCGGACACGATCGATTGCGCGAGGGCGACCTGCCCGCCCAGGGAGTGCGCGTACTCGGGCGCTTCCGAGCCGGCCGAGATCACGGCCACCTGGTTCGCGCCGAGCGCCACCGCCCCCAGCAGCAGGTCGATGCCGACGCTCGCGACGTGCCAGCATTCCAGCGGAATCACGCGCGCGGGCAGTCCACGGCCGCCAGCGGCCGATCGCGCGAGCAGGTCGCGCCCGTCGGTGCCGTTGTGGAAGAGGATGCACGCATCGCGGCCGCCCGCCTCGCGGTAGGCGGCGAGCAGCGACTTCAGTTGCGCGCCGCGATCGGCCACGCGGGGGAATTGGAAGCTCATCGCGCCGGAAGGGCACACCGAGGCGCAGGCGCCGCATCCCATGCACAGGTGCGGATCGACCTTGACGTGGTCGCCGTCGGCCGAGATGGCCTCGGTCGAGCACACGTCGATGCACTTGTTGCAGCCCTCTATGGCGGAGCGCGAATGCGCGCAGAGATTTTCGCGATAGGCGAAGAACCGGGGCTTCTCGAATTCGCCCACCGCTTCCGGCGCGTCGGCGAGCGCGGCTTGCAGGGACGCTTCGTCCGAAACCCGCCAGTAGCCCTGCGGCGGCTGGTGGTGCCCGAAGAGCGGCGGCTCGGAGAAGTCGACCACGAGATCGAAGACGGCGCCGGCCGCGCCGGGCAGGCCGTGCCCGCGGGAATCGCGAACCTGGGCGAGGTCCGTCAACGTGACGGAAAAATTGCCGAGGTAGCCCTTCAGCGAGGCGACCTTGCCGCCCCAGATGGGGAAGTCCGCACTGCCGAGGTCGGCGCCGGCCAGGGCAGCCGCCTGCGCGGAAGGTCGCGACGTGAGGAGCAGCGTGACCGGGATCGAGGCCGACAGGCGAACCGCGGCGGCGACGGCGCGCTCGTCGCCGCCGATCACGAGGGCGTTGCCCTTCGAGACGTAGGCAACGCTCGCGAGCGGCTCGGGCGAGGGAAGGCCGGCGAGCGCCTCGAGGGCGCGGACCTTCGGCGTGCATTCGACGGAACGGGCAGTCCATCCCCGCCCTTCGAGATCGGCGGGGCTCGCGGATGTGGCGATTTGCGGGTCGGCAACCGCTTCCTGCACGGAACCTTCCGCTTCGTTATCCAGCGTCATTCGATGTCGGTCGACCACCGGCGAAGCGATTCGCCGGTGCTCCTCTCACTGTCGGACTGCTGCCGGGAGAATGTCGCCGCTGCCCGCGGCGATTCGTTCCCCTTCTGTTAAATATGCATCGGAGTGTACAACACTTGGGCGGCTCCGAAACGAGGCCCGGCGTTCTGATTGCCTCTATTTTTGTGGGGGAATTACCGCCTCGGGAGTATCGGCTGCCGCCGCGCCGCCGGTGCCCGCCGGCGGTTCGCCCGACGTGCCTCCGCCGTCATCGGCGGCATCCGCCGCGAGCGACTTCTCCTTCGTTTCGCTCGCCGGTCCGTCCGCCCGCGCTTCGGCCAGCGCCTTGCTCCGCTCGGCCTCCTCACGGTCCCTGCCCGCGCGGTCGCCGAGCCGTGAAACCTGCTCCATCTTGGCGAGCCACGAGTCCGGCAGCGGATCGGGCTTCGAGTAGTCGTCCACGTAGACGTCCATCATGTCCATCGTATTGAAACGCGGGTCGGCGAACAGGGTCTTCAAAGCCTTGCGTCGCAAGTCCGCATCGACTTCGGGGGCCATGTACGGCGAGAAATCGGATTCGGTCGTGAGCGAGTCGACGGGCGGCAACGCCTTCGGCTCGTCGGGCCGGGGGGCGGCGCCCGGTGCCGCGCCCGCCGCGGCGGGGGGTGGAGACTGCGCGTCCGGCGGCGCCTCGGCCTCGGGCGTGGAAACCCTTGCCTGCGACTTCCTGCGCGACCAGCGCGACAGGAAATTCTCGTCCGCCGCCATCGTCATCCCCGCTCGCGCAGGCGCCCTTCCTTGCCCTTGAACGACTTGGGCCGGATGCGCTCCTTGGGCTCGGGGCGGTAGTTGGCCTCGACCCACTCGCCGATCCATTCGACGAAGGCAAGGTCTATGCCGACCTTGTCGACGCGCTCGCCGCCGTCCATCCAGCGGGCGGCCTCGTTGTAGGAGGCGGTCACCTGGAACGGATAGGGCTCCTCCCCGCCTTCGTCCGTGCGCACGGAAACGAACATGCAGGGCTCGCCGCTCGTCATGTTGAGGTAGTAACCCTCCGCCTCGTCCGGGTACAGTGTCACCACGAAGCCCGGGAACACCTTTTGCACGAGCCCATCGCGCTCGAGAATCACGCGCGGCTCCCCGCCGACGTCGGGAATGACGCTCGTCGCCTGCCACTGGTGGGTGATCCAGCGGCTGGAAACGGCCGCGCGATCGAGGACGACGGCCACGCGACGGAAGGGCTTTTCGCTCATGGCGCGACTATAGCCCAATCGCCAAGGCCCCACCGCACGCAAGGCAATTGCCCGTGTCCCGCGTGCTATCCTCGACAGCCCCACAAGTGGGCCCGCGCCCGATGCCAAAGACCGTCATTCCCGTCGCGCCCGCGCGCCGGGGCCTCGCGATTCCCGCCCTGTCCCGCGACCCGTCGTCCGGGCCGCTCGCCGACACGCGCGGGCGCGGGCTTCGCGACCTCCGGATCTCGGTGACGGACCGCTGCAATTTCCGGTGCACGTACTGCATGCCCCGGGACGTGTTCGACGAGAATCACGAGTTCCTGCCCCATGCGGAGCTCCTCACCTTCGAGGAGATCGTGCGCGTCGCGCGCGTCTTCCGGGGGCACGGCATCGCCAAGATTCGCCTCACGGGCGGAGAGCCGCTGCTTCGCCGCGGGATCGAGGACCTCGTCGCCATGCTCTCGCAGGCGCTGCCCGACGTGGACCTCACCCTCACCACGAACGGCTCCGCGCTCAAGCAGAAGGCGCGCGCGCTCTACGCGTCGGGGCTGCGGCGCGTCACCGTGTCGCTGGACTCCCTGGACGACGCGACGTTCCGCGCCATGAACGACGCGGACTTTCCCGTGGCGAAGGTCCTCGAGGCCATCGACGTCGCCGCGGCCGAAGGTCTCGCGCCGGTCAAGATCAACATGGTCGTCAAGCGCGGCACCAACGACCACCAGGTGGTCGACATGGCGCGCCGCTTCCGGGGCAGCGGGCACATCGTGCGCTTCATCGAGTTCATGGACGTGGGGGCGACCAACGGCTGGAAGATGGACGACGTCCTGCCCAGCGCCGAGGTGGTCCGCCGGATCGGCGAGACCTTCCCCTGCGAGCCGGTGAACCCGAACCACTTCGGCGAGGTCGCCAGGCGCTGGCGCTACAAGGACGGCGGCGGCGAGTTCGGCATCATCTCGAGCGTCACGCAGGCGTTCTGCTCGTCGTGCAACCGCGCGCGGCTCTCCACGGACGGCTCCCTCTACACCTGCCTCTTCGCGCCCGAAGGCTACGACCTGAAGTCGATCATCCGGGGTGGCGGCTCCGACGAGGACCTGTCGCGCGCCATCGCCGCCGTGTGGCAGCGCCGCGAGGACCGCTACTCGGAGATCCGGACGGCGGAGACGGCGAGGCTGCGCAAGGTCGAGATGTCCTTCATCGGTGGCTAGCCCCGTGGCCGAGGAACGAGCCGGGACATGACCGCACCCGCCCGCCGTCCGCGCCTGACCCGGGCCGCGCGCCCGGCCACCTTCACCGTCGATGCGCACGACGAGAGCGGCGCGCTCGTGCCCACGCGCATCGCCGGGGAGCACCCCCTCACGCTCTACGTGGACAAGCGCGAGGTCCTCACCATGATGACGCTGGGAGCCGCGCCCGAGGCGCTCGCCATCGGGTTCCTGCGCAACCAGCGCCTCGTGCAGTCGATCGACGAGATCGTCTCGGTGCAGGTCGACTGGGACGTGGGCGCCGTCGCCGTCACCACCCGGGGCGGGCTGGCCGACCTCGACGCGCGCACGCGCAAGCGCACCGCCACCACCGGCTGCGGCCAGGGCACCGTCTTCGGCGACCTCATGGAGGACATCGAGTCGATCCGGCTGCCGGGCGGGGCGAGCCTCGACGAGGAGACGCTCTTCGCGCTGCTCAACAACGTGCGGCTGCACGAATCGATCTACAAGGAGGCGGGCGCCGTGCACGGCTGCGCGCTCGCGAGGGGAAGCGAGATCCTCACCTTCGTGGAGGACGTGGGCCGCCACAACGCGGTGGATGCGATCGCGGGCTGGATGTGGCTCGAGGGCGTGGACGGCAGCGACAAGGTGTTCTACACCACCGGCCGGCTCACTTCCGAGATGGTGATCAAGGCCGCCCAGATGGGCATCCCGTTCCTCGTCTCGCGCTCGGGGCTCACGAAGATGGGCCACGAGATCGCGCGGATGGTCGGCATCACGCTGATCGGGCGCGCGGTGAACCGCCGCTACCTCCTCTTCACCGGCGCCGAGCGCTTCGTGCGGCGCGAGCCCCCGGCGGGCGCCTGAGGCCATCGCGACCATGGCCACCGCTCCCGAACCCGGAACCGCCATCGCGCGCTGCCACTGCGGCGGCGTCGAGGTGGCGGCCACGTTCCCTTCGCGCTTCTGCGTCCACTGCTACTGCTGGAGCTGCCGGACGACGCATGCGGCGGGCGTGGTCACCTGGATCGGCTTCAATCGGACGCAGGTGCGCTTCGTGAAGGGCGAGCAACTGCTGCGCGCGTACGAATCGTCGCGCGGCACGGTGCGCCGCTTCTGCTCGGCCTGCGGCACGCGCTTCACGTTCGAATCCTCGCACGGCCGCTGGGCCGAGGAGATCCACCTGCCGCTCGCGCTCTTCGTCACGCCCGTCGACCGCGAGCCCGCAGGCAATTCCTTCCCCGCGGAGCGGCCCGGCTGGGCGCCGTTCCACGCCTTCCCCGAATGATCGAGGTCACCGGGCTCGTGCTCGCGGGCGGCCAGGGCAGCCGCATGGGCGGCGTCGACAAGGGTCTCGCCCCCTTTCGCGGCCGGCCCCTCGTCGCGCACGTGATCGAGCGCCTGGCGCCGCAGGTCGACGAGATCCTCGTGAACGCC
This sequence comes from Betaproteobacteria bacterium, assembly GCA_019449455.1. Lineage (GTDB taxonomy): Bacteria > Pseudomonadota > Gammaproteobacteria > Burkholderiales > Usitatibacteraceae > FEB-7. The sequence continues at coordinate 24,784 of JAGRPO010000205.1, forward strand.
AACCGCAACCCGGAGGCCTATGCCGGCTTCGGCCATCGCGTCGTCGCCGACGAGATCCCCGGATTCGCGGGGCCGCTGGCGGGATTCGAGCGCGGGCTCGCCCACGCCCGCGGCAAGCTGGTGGCGACCGTCCCCTGCGACTCGCCCTTCCTGCCGGCGGACCTGGTCTCGCGACTTCGCGCCGCGCTCGAGGCCGCGAACGCCGAAATCGCGGTGGCGAAGACGGGGGTGCAGTCCCACCCCGTCTTCTGCCTCATGCGCCGCGGCGTGCACGCCTCGCTCGCGGACTTCCTCGCCTCCGGCCAGCGCAAGATCGACAAGTGGTATGCGGCACTCGCCGTCGTCGAGGTCGCCTTCGACGACGAGCCCGAGGCCTTCGCCAACATCAACACCCGCGACGAACTGGCGGGACACGAGAAGCCGACATGACCAAGCCCACCATCGCGCAGGCCTCCTGCGCCGACGACTACGACCCGAACTCGATGCCCGTGGACAAGGCCCGCGCCTTCATCCACCGGTTCCTCGAGCCGCTCACCGCCAGCCTGCGCGTGCCGATCCGCAGCGCCCTGGGCCGCGTGCTCGCCGAGGACGTGGTCTCCCCGGTGGACGTGCCGGCGCACCGCAACTCCGCCATGGACGGCTGGGCGATGCACGGCGCGGACCTCGCTCCGGACTCGCCGGCGACGCTGGAGGAGATCGGCGCGTCGTTCGCCGGCAGGCCCTTCGCGGGCCGCGTCGGATCCGGCCAGTGCGTGCGCATCATGACGGGCGGCGTCGTGCCCGAGGGCGCCGACACCGTGGTCATGCAGGAACGCGCCCAGGCATCCGGCAAGCGCGTCACCTTCGCGGCCGGCCAGAAGACCGGGCAGCACGTGCGCGAGGCCGGCGAGGACCTCGGGCGCGGCGCGGTCGCGCTCGCGAGGGGACGCATCGTGCGCCCGGCGGAGCTGGGGCTCCTCGCCTCGCTCGGGGTCGGTGAGGTCGCCGTCTACCGGCCGCTGCGCGTGGCGTTCTTCTCGACCGGCGACGAGCTCAAGTCGGTCGGCACCGCGCTTGGCGAGGGCGAGATCTACGACTCCAACCGCTACACGATCCACGGCATGCTCACGCGCCTGGGCTGCGATGTGCTCGACATGGGCGTGGTGCGCGACGACCCCGCGCTCCTCGAGAAGGCCTTCCGCGAGGCGGCGGCCAACGCCGACGTGGTGATCACGAGCGGCGGGGTGTCGGTGGGCGAGGCCGACTTCGTGAAGGGCATGCTGGGCAAGCTCGGCGAAGTGGTCTTCTGGAAGATCGCCATGAAACCCGGCCGGCCGCTGGCCTACGGGAAGATCGCGGGCGCGCACTTCTTCGGCCTGCCGGGCAATCCCGTGTCGGTGATGGTCACCTTCTACCAGTTCGTGCGCGAGGCGCTGCTCAGGCTCATGGGCGCCGATCCGGTGCCGCCCTTCCCCGCCTTCCCGGCCAAGTGCACGGAGCGTCTCAGGAAGGCGCCCGGGCGCACGGAGTTCCAGCGCGGCGTCCTCGCGCGCGATGCCTCCGGCGCGTGGACCGTGCGGCCCACCGGCGAGCAGGGATCGGGAATCCTCAAGTCGATGAGCGAGGCCAACTGCTTCATCATCCTCGGCGACGCGGTGGGCAACGTCGAGCCGGGAACGATGGTCGACGTCCAGCTCCTCGAGGGCATCGTGTGAGCAAGGCGCCGCCCTTTCTCGCCGCCACCGACCACGAGGGAAGCGGGCTCGACTACCTGCGCCGCATCGTCGCCGGCGAGCTCGCCTCCCTGCCGATCGGCGACACGCTGGGCTTTCGTCCCGTCGAGGTGGAGCCGGGCCGCGTCGTCCTCACGGGCAAGCCCGACGCGCGCGCCTACAACCTCATCGGCACCGTGCATGGCGGGTGGGCCGCGTCCATTCTCGACAGCGCCATGGCGCTCGCCACGCTCGCCTCGCTGGACGAGCACCACCTCTTCACCACCCTCGACATCAAGATCAACTACGTGCGCGGCATGACGGCCGAGACCGGCGAGGTCCGCGCCGAAGGCAAGGTGGTCAATGCGGGCCGGCGCGTGATCCTGTCGGAATCGCGGCTCACCGACGGCGCCGGCAAGCTCCTGGCCACGGGGCAGAGCAGCTGCCTCGTGATACCCCGGACGCGCAAGGGCTAGCGCGGGCCGCCGCCCGGCCGTCGGGCGGCAAAAACTTGTCGATACCCCCCCAATTCCTGTAGAAACCGTTTTCTGCATTCGTACGTAACACACGGCGGCGGGGAAGACGACGGCCGTGTTCCAGTGTCCCGCAACGCGGCAAAGCCGCGGCGGGACACGATGAATAGCAACAACAACGAGCCCCTGGGAGGGCACGATGAACACGATCGGCCGTGCAATCTCGTGCGGTCCGGCCCCGGATTCCCGTGGGAACGGACGCGTTCGCCTCGCATGGGCCATTGCCGCCCTGGCCCTTTTCGCAGGCGCCGTGGCACCGCTGCATGCATTCGCTTCCGCGGCGATCTGGGCAAGCCGTTGCTCGGGCTGCCACGGCGCATCTCCCGCGCTGCCACAGCTCAATGCCGCCGCCGCGAGATCGGTGCTCGACAGCGCCATCGCCAACAACGCCGGGCTTTCGATGGGCGCGTTCAAGTCGACGACCGTCGATGCGACCAACGGCGCCACCCCGCTGATCGCCGCCGACCGGGATAGCCTCGTCGCGTACATCGCGACCGTGGCCGGCCACAACAGCCAGACCGTCAGTGTCGCCTATTCCGGCGCGACGACGATCACGCTCGAGGACATCGCCACGACGACGTCTCCCGGCGCCTCGGCCGTGATCAACGCACTCTCGACCGTCACGTCTCCCGTGCGCGGCAGTCTCGGCGCCTACAGCGCAGCCACGCCCAGCGTCCCGTATACCCACACGGCCACGAACTGCACCCAGGACAGCTTCGCCTACCACGGCACCGGTCTTTCGGGGGCCACCACGACGAACCGCAACGTCACGGTCAACATCCTGGCCCCGGCTGCGCCCACCGCGACCAGCACGAGCCCCACCATCGCCTATAACACGAGCGCCCTGCCGGTTGCGCTCAATATCGGCGGCGGGCCGGCGCTGGGTCTCGTCGTCACCTCGGCGCTCAGCCCGGCGGTCGGCACGCTGAGCATCGCCGGCACCTCCGCGACCTACGCGTCGAGTGCGACCATCTACGCGCCGACGCTCACGTTCTCCTACCTGGTAGACGGCCCTTGCGCGAATTCCGCCATCGCGAACGTGACGATCAACGTGAGCGCGCCGCCGGCCCCGGTGGTGCTCCACGCCTCCACGGCGGGATCCCCGTTGATCGTGCCGGCGGGAGTTTCCACGCCGATCGACCTCGCCTCGACGATCAGCGGCGTCGTGGCCTCCAACCCGGCGGGCGCCTACCCGCTCGCGGCATCCCAGCCCACGGTCGCCGGATCGGGCACCACGTCCGTTACCGGTGACGTGGTGACCTAC
>JAGRPO010000206.1 GCA_019449455.1 Betaproteobacteria bacterium
CGCCACTTCCGGGTCCTCGAACGATTCGTGGGCCATGACGTGGCACCAGTGGCAGGCGGAGTAGCCGATGGAGAGCAGGATCGGCTTGCCCGATTCCCTTGCGGTCCCCAGGGCTTCTTCCCCCCAGGGGTGCCAGTCGACCGGGTTCTCCGCGTGCTGCTGGAGGTAGGGGCTGGTTTCCCGGGCGAGTCGGTTGGGCATGGGGGAGTGATGTTAGTGCAAACCTTTGGAACACGGATGAACACGGATAAGGGCGGACAAAAGCGGATAAACCATGGCTGGAACCAGCGGCGTAACCGGACGGCTCATCGCGCCCGTCAAGGATCGCCTTCTCTACAATCCTTGATTGCACCTGTCCGTGTTCATCCGCCTTTATCCGTGTTCATCCGTGTTCCACAGGTCTACCCTGCCGGAGAGGGCAACGGCATGCGCACCGACCCTGGCCGGCGGCGGCCGGCTGGTTCTCGGCAGCCAACGGTGCCTCGGTCCTGTCCGCCCTGGCGGACCAGCGTCGCGCCAGCGCCCCGAGCACGACGCCTGCCGCGCCCACGCCGGCGATGGCGATCCTCAAGGGGATGAGCCACGGGCAGATCGCGGCCGCGACGCAGCGCAGCGAAAGCACGATTCGCCAGCACGCCGTGGAGATCTAGCGCAAGGCGGGGCTGTCGGGCCGCGGCGAGGTCTCGGCATTCTTCCTGTAGGACTTGCTTCTCTCCAACGAGCTCCCGCGGGATCGGGCACCGCCGGGACTGGCGATGCGGACAAAGGCAACGGGCGCGCAGGCGCACTCCGACGCGGCGAACGCTCCGGCGCTTGATCAACTTCCCCGCGACGGATCCTGCTGCGCCCGGCGCCGATTCCTGCCGCCGGCCAGCATCCAGCGAAGCAGCCTCGTCCACGGCGACCACGGAGTCGCCACGGGCGTCTCGCGAAGGCGTACCTGGGCGAGCGAAAGGCAGTCCTCGAGCAATGCATCGTGCAGGGGCCGGAATACCAGGGGCCAGGTGACGAGGGCCGGGCCCCTGGCCTTCATCGCGATCGTGTGCCGAAGCACGCAGCCGCCTGCCGATGCCGGCACGACCTCGAAGCAGTGTGTTCCGTCGAAGCCCCGCGGCGCGGTGAAGCGGAAGACGACGAGCCGCGCGGCCTCGTAGGTCTCCACCGTGTAGCGCACGGGACCATGGCCGCCGCGCGTCCCGACCCCGAGCGGACCGTCGAGGCGCATCGGGGGCCACGCGGATTTCGGCCACAAGGCGTCGTCACGCGACGCCAGGCTGTCGAGGAGCGCTCCGGCCTCCCGTGGCGCCACCGACAGCGATCGCTCGTGAATATTCAGCACGTCCATGGGGGCTCGCGCGAAGTTGACAGATTCTATTATTCGAATAATATCGAAATATGGAAAAATGGCAAGTCGCGCCAGCCCTTGGCGAGCCGAAATGCGGGGAGTCCCCATGAATGCCGTATCGACTGGCCACGCTGCTGCTGAAGGAAGCCCCTTCGAGCAAGTCGCGGCGGAACTTTCGCCCTCTCTCTTGCGTTATCTGCGGCGCTACACGGGAGATAGCGAGCTTGCCGAGGACTTGCTCCAGGAAACGCTCATGCGGATGGCGCGCGGCCTGCCCGGGTTCGCGAATCGCTCCAGCGTGAAGACGTGGGCGCATTCCATCGCGTCGCGCGTGGCCGCCGACCATTTCCGCAAGCCCGGCAACAGGCTTCCGACGGTCGAGATGGACGAATCGGCGCAGCTCGCGGATACCACGCCCGCCGCCGAGGAACGCATCGTCGCGGTCGAGATGAATGCGTGCGTGCGGCAGGCAATCGACGCCCTGCCGGAGACCTACCGTGCCGCGCTGGTCCTACACGACCTCGAGGATCGCTCCGCGCGGCAGGTTGCCGAGATCGGCGACTGCTCCGTGGCCACCGCCAAGATCCGCATACACCGGGGCCGCGGCCAGCTCAAGGCCGCGCTGCAGGAGCAGTGCCGGTTCTATCGGGATGGCGACGACGTGCTCCGCTGCGAGCGCAAGGCGACCTGAACGGCCCCTGTATCCATTTGCTCCGCGATCGCGTCCAAGGCAGTGGGCGGGCACCCGGTGCCCGGTCCGCATTCACCAACGAACCTGGACAGGAGCAGACATGAACGACTTGACCCCGCGTGAAAAAGAGCTGGTGGCCCTCGGCGCGGCGATGGGCAGCAACTGTGTGCCGTGCATCGAGTACCACGTCCCTGCCGCGCGCAAGGCGGGCCTGAGCGACGCGCAGATCCGCGCCGCCATCGATACCGCGGACCGGGTGCGCCAGGTCCCCGCCCGCAAGGTGCTGGAAACCGCCGCTGCCCTGCTGGGTGATGGTGCTGGAATCGACGGCGATGCGGAACCGGCTTCGTGCGCCGCTGCGAGCAAGCCCGCCAGCGCCTGCTGCGGCTGATGGCGAAGGAAGCCGCGGATGAACGGAGGTTCATCCGCAGCTCCATGCCCTTAGCCGACGGTGCGGCGCAAGGGCAGCCGGACCAGCCCCAGCGCGAGGGCGCAGCCGGCCAGCACGATGGCGCAGCCCGCGACGCGTCCCGGCGTGACCGGCTCCCCGAGCAGGGCCACGCCCCAGAAGACGCCGAAGACCGGAATGAGCAGGGTCACCATCACCGCCCGCACCGGTCCCAGCCCCGCGATGAGGCGGTAATAGAGGATGAAGGCTACGCCCGTGCAGAAGATGCCGAGGGCGAGCACGGAAAGCCACGCCGCGGAAGGAACCGGGTTCGCGAACCCGGTCCACGGGGTGAAGGGCGCCATCGCCGCGGCGGCCACGAGGCAGCTCGATGCCGAAATGGCCGACGACGGCGCCTCCTTCAGGTGGACGTTTGTGAAGACGCTGGAGAACCCGTAGCAGGCGCACGCCGCGAGGCACATTGCGCAGGCGACGAGCTCGGCCGCGCTCATCGGCTTCGGCGTCCAGCCCACGAGGACGGCGATGCCGGCGATGGAAAGCGCGATGCCCGCGACCTTTTCCACGGTGAGCCGGTCGCGGATCCACACCGCGGCGACGATCGCGGAAAAGATCGGCGAAGTGGCGTTGAGGATCGCGGCGGTGGAAGCGTCGATCGTCTTCACCGCCGTGCCGATGAGCCAGAAGGGAAGCGCCACACCCAGCACGCCGATCACGGCATAGCCGCGCCAGTAGCGGGCGATCGCGAGCGGGCGGCCGGTGGCGGCGATGAACACCGCGAGCACCGCGCCGCCGGCGAGCGTGCGGCCTTCCACGACCGCGGCGGCGCCCAGGTGCGGGACGGCGATGCGCATGAACAGGTACGAGGCGCCCCAGAGCGCCGCGAGGGTCACCATGCGCGCGAGGTCGGCGGGATTCATGCGGCGGATTGCTCGAAGGCGCCTTCGAGCGCGAGGAGCTTCTCCTTGCGGGCTAGGCCGCCGGCATAGCCGGTGAGCGAGCCGCCGGTGGCCACGATGCGGTGGCAGGGCACGACGATCGCGAGCGGGTTGCGTCCCGTGGCCGCGCCCGCGGCGCGGGCGGAGCCGGCGCTGCCCGCGCGCCGCGCGAGCTCCGCGTAGCTGATC
>JAGRPO010000207.1 GCA_019449455.1 Betaproteobacteria bacterium
CTCCAACACCTACAAGTGCGGCGACGGGAAGTACGTGGTGATCGGCGCGAACGCCGATTCGATCTTCAAGCGGATGATGCTGGCCATCGGTCGGGCGGACCTCGCCAACGACCCCGCGCTGGCCGGCAACGCGGGCCGGGTGAAGCGCACGGACGAGCTGGACCGCGCCATCGGGGAATGGACGTCCACCGTCACCCTGGACGAGGCGCTCGCCGTGCTGGAAAAGGCCGAGGTGCCGTCCGGGCGCATCTATTCGATCGCCGACATCGCCGCCGACCTCCACTACCAGGCGCGCGGCATGATCGAGCGCCACAAGCTGGGCGACCACGACCTGCTGCTCCCCGGGATCGTCCCCAAGCTCTCCGCGACGCCCGGCGCCACGCGCTGGATCGGCCCGAAAGTGGGCGAGCACACCGACGAGGTCCTGCGCGCCCTCGGCTACGACGACGCGCGCCTGCAGTCCCTGCGCGCCTCCGGCGCCGTCTCCTGAGGGGACGGTTCCCAGGAACCGTCCCCCTATCCGGAGTTGCGAAGGCCGGCGGCGAGGCCGTTGATGGTGAGGTGGATGCCACGGTGGACCTTGTCGGCGGAGTCGCCGGCGCGGTAGCGTTTCAGGAGCTCGACCTGGAGGTGGTTCAGCGGGTCGAGGTAGGGGAAACGGTTGCGGATCGAGCGGGCGAGGGCCGGGTTGGCCTCGAGGAAGCCCTCGTTCGCCGTGATCGTGAAGAAGGCCTTCACGGTGAGATCCAGCTCCCGGCGGATGCGCCCGAAGACCTCGTCGGCGAGCGCGGCGTCCGGCACCAGCTCCTTGTAACGCACGGCCACCGACAGGTCCGCCTTGGCGAGCAGCATCTCCAGGTTGGAGAGCATGGCGCGGAAGAAGGGCCAGTCCAGCCACATCTGCGCCAGCAGGGCCCGTCCCTTCTCGCCGTGCGCCGCGATGAACGACTCCACGGCGCTGCCCAGCCCGTACCATCCCGGCAGCATCACGCGGCACTGCGCCCAGGAGAACACCCAGGGGATCGCGCGCAGGTCCTCGATGCGCTGCGAGGGCTTGCGCGAGGCCGGCCGCGAGCCGATGTTGAGCTCCGCGATCTCGCGGATCGGGGTGGAGGCGCGGAAATACTCCACGAAACCGGGCGTCTCGTAGACGAGCCCCCGGTACGCCGCCATCGCCGCGGCCGAGATCTCGTCCATCGCGGCGTGGTAATCGGCGTGCTCCTGGCGCGGCGCGTGGTCGAGCATGGCGCGCACCGTGGCGGCGACGAGCGCCTCCAGGTTGCGCCGCCCGATGTCGCGATTGGCGTACTTGCTGGCGATGACCTCGCCTTGCTCCGTGAGCCGCAGCTCGCCCTGCACGCTTCCCGGCGGCTGCGCGAGGATGGCCTCGTAGGACGGCCCGCCGCCGCGGCCCACCGTGCCGCCGCGACCGTGGAAGAAGCGCAGGCGTACGCCCGCTTCGCGGAACACCGCCACCAGTTCCGTCTCCGCCTTGTAGAGCTCCCAGTTCGAGGTGACGTAGCCGCCGTCCTTGTTGCTGTCTGAATAGCCCAGCATCACCTCCTGCACGCCGCCCAGCGCATCGATCATCGACCGCGCCTGCGGCAGGGCGAGCCAGGCGCGCATCGTCGCCGGCGCCTGCCGCAGGTCGCCGATGGTCTCGAAGAGCGGCACCACCTGGATCCTCGACACGGGCTTGTCGCCCGGCACCACGAGCCCGGCCTCCTTGAGCATCACCGCGACTTCCAGCAGGTCGGAGACGCTCTCCGCCTTCGAGATCACGTACTGGCGGATCGAATCGGCCCCGAGGCTGGCGTGCACCCGTGCCGCGTGCTCGACGATCGCGAACTCGCCCTGCGCGAGCTCCGAGTACGCCGCGAACCGCGAGCGCAGCGGCCGCGGCGTGGCGAGCTCGGCGAGGAGCAGCGCGTGCCTCCCCGCCTCGTCCAGCGACAGGTAGTCGGGCGCCACGCGCGCTTCGCGGAACAGCTCCGCGATCACCTGCTCGTGCACGTCCGCGTTCTGGCGCAGGTCCACGGTGGCGAGGTGGAAGCCGAAGCTGCGCACGGCGCGGCGAAGCAGGCGCAGGCGCCCGTCGGCGAGCATCGCGCAGTTGTCCGAGCGAAGGCTCGCGTCGATCACGTCGAGGTCGGCGGCGAACGCGCCCGCGTCCGCGTACGGCTCGCCCATGCCCACGGCGGTGCGGTGCTCGCGTTTCAATCCGAGGGCGGTCGCGGTGGCGGCAAGCCGCGCGAAGACGCCGGTGAGCGCGCGGCGATAGGGCTCGTCGCGGCGGAACGGCGACCGGTCGGGAGATCGCTCCACGAGCGCCTCCATTTCCGGCGTGAGGCGCACCCACAGGGCCGAGATCGGCAGTTCCGCCCCGAGCGAGTGCACTTGCGCGAAATAGTGGTCGAACGCCATCTCCGCCTGGCGGCGGAAGGCGTACTCGAGCATCTCCGCGGTGACGAAGGGGTTGCCGTCGCGGTCGCCGCCCACCCAGCTGCCGATGGACAGCACCGTGGGCAGCGGCGAGTCGGGCGCCTCGCCCGGCAGCTGGGCGACGGAATCCTCGATCTCGCCATGGATGCGCGGCACCGCGTCGATGAAGGTGTAGTCGAAGTAGGCGAGCGCGTTCTCGATCTCGTCCTTCACCCCCAGCTTCACGGCGCGGAGCATGCGCGTCTGCCAGAGGGTGGCCACCAGCCGGCGAAGCTCGCCCTCGGCCGCGGCGCGCTCGTCCTCGAGGAGCCCCGCGTCGTCGAGCTGACCCAGCCGTTCCGCGATGGCGAGCTGGATGTCGAGCGTGCTGCGGCGCTGCACCTCCGTGGGGTGGGCGGTGAGCACGGGCGTGACGCGCACCATCGCGAGCGTGGCCTTTCCCTCGGCCTTCGTGGTGCCCCGCTCCAGCGAGTCGGCGAAGAGGCCGCGCAGGGTGGAGGCGAGCGGCTTGGACCCGTGGCGGCGGTTCTCGCGGTGGCGGCGGACGTGGTGCCTGTCCTCGGCGATGTTGGCCAGGAGCGAGAAGTAGCTGAACGCCCGGACCACGACCACGACCTGGTCGTCGGCCAGCGCGTCCAGGGTCTGCGCGAGCGAGCGGCGGGAGGTCACGTCCTCCAGGCGCCGGCTTGCCACGGCGAGCTTGCGGATGGTCTCGATGAGCTCGTAGGTCTCCTCGCCCTCGTGCAGCCGGAGGGTGTCGCCGAGGATCCGGCCGAGCAGCCGGATGTCGGCCACGAGCGAGGCGTCCTTATCGAGTGTACTCACGGTACGAAGCTTCCCCGATTCACGGGGTAAAATCCACCTTTCCCGACCCGGGCCCCCCATGCGCCTCTACATCAACGACGTGGCCGTCCGCGACGGCTTCCAGATGGAGAAAGCCTTCGTCCCGACGGCGACGAAGGTCGCGCTCATCGACGAGCTCTCGCGCACGGGCCTGCACAAGATCGAGGTGACCTCCTTCGTGAGCCCCCGGGCCATCCCGGCGCTGGCGGACGCGAACGAGGTTCTCGCCGGCATCGAGCGCGTGCCCGGCGTGGTCTACGTGGCGCTCGTGCCCAACATCCGCGGCGTGCAGAACGCGGCGGCGACGGCGAGCAAGCCCGACGAGGTGAACGGCGTCATGTCCGCCTCCGAGACGCACAACCGCGCCAACATCAACCGCACGCACGAGCAGTCGCTCGCGGAATTGCCGACCATGGCGCGCGTGGCGCACGAGGCCGGCATGAAGATGACGATGAGCCTGTCCACCACCTTCGGCTGCCCCTTCGAGGGC
>JAGRPO010000208.1 GCA_019449455.1 Betaproteobacteria bacterium
CGGCGGAGGCCTGGGGCTGGCTGGCGCCGACCGGGCGTCGCCGGCGGCCGTGGCATGGATCCGGAAGGCGGCCGACGCCGGGCACCTCCCGTCGCTCGACAGGCTGGCGGCCGCCTACCGCAAGGGCGAGCTGGGACTCGCCCCCGATATCAAGCTCGCCGAGGAGGCCGAAACGCGGGCGCGGTCGATCCGTGGCGTGAGCGCCCGGACGCCGGCGCCGCGAAAGCGGGCTTCGCCGCGGTTGCCCGGCAATGGCTGACGCCCGGCTTGCCGCCGCCTTGCTGGCCGCGGGGCTCGCGGCCGCCGTCCCGGCCCGCGCGGCCGACCTGGCGCGCGGCAGCCAGGTCTTCGCCCTTCATTGCGCCGTGTGCCACGGTCCCGCGGGACAGGGGGGCATTCCCGGCGCGCCGAAATTCAATCGCGGCGAGCGCCTGCTGCAGTCGGACCAGGCGCTGCTCGGCTCCGTGCGGCGCGGCAAGAACATCATGCCCGCCTTTGCCGGCGTGCTGCGCGACCGCGAGATCCTGGACGTGATCGCCTACCTGAGGACCCTGCAACGATGATCGAGACTCCGATGCGACTCGCCCGTGCGTGCGCGTGGCTGTGCGTGGCAACCCTGGCCGGCGCCGCGGGCGCCCAAACCGTGCCGAAGGCTGCCCCGCCCTCGGCGACCGGCACCGTCGGCGCGCCGAAGGACCAGGACTTCACCCATTTCCGGGTCGGCAACAAGAACGTGAAGTCCCTGTTCGCCGAGGGCGACGTCCTCTGGGTGGGCACGTCCGGCGGCGCCATCCGCTACGACACGAAGAAGGACGACTTCAAGCTCTTCGACGCCAGGTCCGGGCTGCTCTCGAACGGCATCTTCCACGTGAGCCGCTTCAAGGGCCGCATGGCGTTCGGCACCTACGGCGGCGGGCTGTCGCTCCTCGACGAGAAGACGGGGAAGTGGGAGAACTTCAACGTGCCCGAGGGGCTGGGCGACGCGTTTGTCTACGACATGCTCCAGGCCTCCAACGGCGACCTCTGGATCGCCACCTGGTCGGGCGTGAACCGCGTGCGCGGCGGCGCCCTCAGGGACCGGTCGAAATGGAGCCTGCACACCGTGGAGAGCACGAAGGGCGGACTCATCAACGACTGGGTCTACGCGCTGGCCGAGGGCAAGGACGGGATCATCTGGATGGCCACCGAAGGCGGGCTGGTGCGCTTCAAGGACGACCGGTGGGAGAACTGGAACCACGCGCGGGGTCTCGGGGCGCCCTACGAGAAGGTGAAGGACGACATCGGGTACAAGAGCGACCCTTCGAAGGTTTCCCAGCACCACGCGAAGCAGAAGGCCGAAATGGGGCTGGACGGCGTCGACGTCGCCTACAACCCGAACTACGTCGTCGCCTTGGCCGTGGACCGGCAGGGCGTGGTGTGGGCCGGCACGTGGGGCGCCGGGCTCTCCCGCTACGACGGGACAGCCTGGAAGACCTGGACGACGGCCGAGGGCCTGCCGGGCAACCACGTCTCGATGCTGCATGTCGACGCCGCCGGCGTGCTGTGGATTGGCACGAACAAGGGGCTCGCGCAGTTGCGGGACGGGAAATTCACGGTGATGACGGTCAAGGACGGCCTTTTCGCCAACACCGCGTTCTCCATGGTGTCCACGGCCGCCGACGGCATCTGGGTGGGCAGCTTCGGCGGCGTGGCCCACGTAAGGCGGCCGCGGCTTCATTAGGCCGGCTCCCGATTTCGGGAATCGGGGCGCGGGACTTCGCGCTGGCGGGAATGCCGGGCGCCCCTAGGGGCGGCGCGACGGCCACAGCGGGACGACGACCTGCTCCATTCCCGCGCCGCCATGCCAGAAGCCATTGGCGGTCCGGCAGCCGAGAATGGCCTCGGTCGCCTCCAGTGCGGCCGCCCCGGTGAGCCTGCCATCGAGCGCGTCGCGAACCGCACGAAGCACTTCGCCCGTTCCGCGGGCCAGCGGCTGGACGCGCACGACCGAGGCGCCGGCCGCGATCACGGCGGGGAGCTCGGCCAACAGGCCCGCGGGCCTTCCCGACAGCGTCTGCTTGCCGTCCTGCACGAAGAGCGCCTCGCCCTCCAGCGATTTCACCGCCTCGCCTTCGGGAGCGTCCCCGCAGGCGTATCCGCAGTCCTTCCGGCCGAGGCCGCGCCGCGCCGCGGCGAAACACCCCGCGGAATAGGCGAGCGGCACCGTGCCCAGCACGAACGCCTCGGTCTCCAGGCACGACGGCAACCCGGCCGCCAGCTCCTTGAGCGTCGGCGCGTCGATCTCGTAGGGCGCCACCCAGCGGCACGCGCCCCAACGGATGAGCGTCCTGAGGGTCGCGGCGTTGAACACGTGCAGGTGCGGGCCGGCCACGATCGGCGCGCGCCCCCTGAGCCGCGCGAGCAGCCCGACGTCGTTCACCTCGACCGCGTAGCGCCCGCCGTCGGCGAGGGACTGCGCGAGATGGAGCTCGCCCGGTGTCTCGAGGGCGGGCGGCGAGGAGAACACCGCCTCCCTTCCGGCCGACTCCAGGCGTTTCGCGATGTCGAGCCACTCGCGGGCGGCGAGGCGGCTGCGCTTGGCGCAGACGGACTCGCCGAGACAGACGATGTCGACGGGCCACGCGGCCGCCTGCTCGTAGAACGCGAGGACGCGGTCGCGGGCCCACGGAAAGGCCAGCGGGCCCAGCGAGATCCGGACCTTGGCGGCGCTCATCGATGCCCCGTGGTGGAGGCCGTGCAAGGCAGCATGTCCCCGTCCTCCTCGAGGACGCGGCGCCATTCGGGGCGCACGGCGAACCGGGAGGGGTCGTCGAGGCACGCGTCGATGGCCGCCCTCCAGACCGCGAGCATCTCGCGCTGGCGCTCCGGCCCGCCGGCCGTCGTGACGACTCGGAATGCGATCGGCCGCGGCGACGCGAGCGAGGGGAGGATCTCGACGAGGTTTTCCGGTCGGCGCATCCCGAACGCGTAGGACGACGAGCGGCCGACCTGGTAACGCCCCCGGCACGCCGCCGGCACGCTGCCCGGGACGTCTGCCGGCCGCGCGTCGATGAGGACGCCGTTCAGACGCGAGGTGACCGTCCGCCCCGAGCGGTGCACGTGAATCACCCGGGCCGGCGAGCAGCCGCCGTCGCGACCGACGGAGATGCCCGTGATCCAGGAGGAGAGCGCGCACTGGCCCTCGAGCATGCTGCCGTAGCTGCCGTGGCCGAAGAGTTCGATCTCCGCAGGCGCCGCCGCGAGCAGGTGGCGCATCCGGGCGAGCGGGAGCGACGCCGGCAGGGCCACCCGCGAGACGCCGAAATGCATCGCATAGAGCGAGACCGCGTCCCGGTTGGTGGCCGAGGCCTGCGGCGAGACGTGCAGCGCGAGCCCGGGCCGCTCGCCCCGGATCAGGTCGAGGGTGCCAAGGTCGGAGGCGATCAGCGCGTCGGCGCCGGCGTCCGCGAGCCGGACGGCGGCCTTCGCGACGCGGGGAAGCTCCCGCGTGCCGTAGCGCGCGGCGAAAGCGATGGCGATGCGCCGGCCGCCCCGATGGACGATGGCGATCGCCTCCTCGCACTCGCGCAGCCAGGGGTCGCGATCGCGCAGGCGACGGTCGAAGCACAGGCTGCGCTGCGTGAGATTGATCCAGTCCGCGCCCGCGCCGACCGCGCGGCGGACATCATCGAGGCACGATGCGGCGGCGGTAAGCTGCAGCCTCGCGCGCACGCCCTCGCCGGGTGGCGGCCGCCGCTGGGAAGAGGAGATGGGTTTCGGGCCGGACATGCCTGGAATGGAGCGAATCGCGTGCCACCGGCGTTCCCGCGCGCGGGAAACGGGTCACGCCTTGATGCGCATCAGCCGCTGCTTCTCGCGCTGCCAGTCGCGCTCCTTCTCGGCTTCGCGCTTGTCGTGCTGCTTCTTGCCCTTCGCCAGCCCGATCTCGGCCTTGATCCGCCCCTTGGCATAGTGGAGGTTGACCGGCACGAGCGTGTAGCCGCTGCGCTCGACCTTTCCGATGAGCCGCGCGAGCTCGCCCGCGTGCAGCAGGAGCTTGCGCGTGCGGGTCGGGTCGGGATGGACGTGCGTGGAGGCGGTCGGCAGCGCGCTCACGTGCATGCCGATGATGAAGGCCTCGGCGCCGCGCACCATCACGTAGGCCTCCTTCAGCTGCGCCCGGCCCGCGCGGATCGCCTTCACCTCCCAGCCCTCGAGCACGAGACCGGCCTCGAAGCGCTCTTCGATGAAGTAGTCGTGGAAGGCCTTGCGATTTTCGACGATGCTCATGGCGGGACGGGGCGAGGGCGGGGGAGAGGGCAATTCCTCGCGCGAGGTTCGCATTCTACCGGGGGCGCGCCGTAAAATGCCGCTCGCATGCCCACCATCACCCGCAAGGTCATCGTAGACCATCCCGCCGAGGCCATGTTCGCCCTCGTGGACGGGGTCGAGTCGTACCCGGAGTTCCTCCCGTGGTGCGCGAGCGTGGAGGTCTTCGGCCGCACCGCGACGCAGACCCACGCGCGGATCGACATCGACTTCCACGGCATCAGGAGCCACGTGGCCACGCGCAACCGCAACGAGCCGCCCGAGTGGATCCACCTCGAGCTCGCCGACGGCCCGTTCGAGCGCCTCGCCGGGCACTGGCACATACGGCCGCTGGGCGCCGAGGGCTGCGCCATCGAGTTCTCGATCGAGTACGCGTTCTCCAGCCGCGCGCTCGACGCGGTGATGGGGCCCGTGTTCGGGCAGATCATGGAGACGATCGTCGAGCGCTTCGTCGAACGGGCCGCCGCGCTGCGGCGCGCGGGGGCCGCGGCCGCGCCCGCGGCGCAGGGCTGAGCGATGCGCGTCCTCGTCGTCGTGGCCCTTCCGCAGGGGCAGGACGTCATCCCGGTCGAAGTCGAGGACGGGGCGAGCATCGCCGCGGCGCTCGCCGCGTCGGGCGTGGCCCGGCGCCATCCCGGGGTGGCGCTGGACCGCGTGGGCATCTGGGGGCGGCGGCGCGAGCCGGACTTCGTGCTCCGGGACGGCGATCGCGTGGAGGTCTACCGCCCCGTGCGGGCCGATGCGAAGGCGATGCGCCGGGCGCGGGCGGGCCTCAGGACTTCGACTCGATCTCGAAGCGGGCCCTGACCCAGTCCGCACCCTTCTTCGCGATGCGGTTGAGCCGGATGCGGTAGGTGGCGCCGCCCGCCGCCAGGCGGTAGGGCGTGGTGGTGGAGAAGTCGGCGGTGCGCACCAGGATCGAGTCGATCTTGCCGCTGCGCTCGAAGCCGGGCAGGTAGAGCGCCTCGATCGCCGGTCCGCCTTCGGCGGGGACGAGCTCGACGCGCAGCGGCCGGAACGAAAGCACCTCGACGCCCGCCAGGATTTCGCCGCGCACGCGGTCGGCGAGCTTTCGCACGACGCTGCCCAGGATCCAGCCGCCGGAGGCCTGGTTGCGCAGCCCGATCACGCCGTTGAGCATGACCGCGTCGGCCGATGCCTTGTCCACGAGCAGTCCGTATCCCTTCGAGTTCAGGTCCTTCACGCGCCACGTCTGCAGGTCCGGGTCGACGAGCGCGGCCGGCGCGGGTCCGGTGTCGATCGAGGTGAGCGCCAGGCCCGAGGGGCTGATCTCGACCATCTCGGTCGCCACGGGTGCCCCCCGCGGCGCCGGCGCGGCTTCGGGGCCGCGGCGGATTTTCGCGAGTACGCGCTCCATGCCGACCACGACGTCGATCTCGCGGTCCTCGAACGGCGTCCTTTCCTCGATGCGGTCCTGCGCGCCCGCGATCATCGACTGGTGGAGCTTCTCGATGATCGCGAGAAGCGCCACGTGCTCCTCCATCGGGAAGACCGCACCGGCCCCGTGCCCCGCGTAGAGCCTGCCGTGGCGCAGCCCCGACTGGACCTCCTCGAGCTGGGCCTTGAGGCCGTCGGCGCGAACGTAGCGCACGGCGTCGCCGTGGCTGTCCTTGCGCATGAGGCGCAGGCCGCGGTCGGAGGCGAGGTCGACGAAGAACAGGTGCGAGGGCGACGGATACCCGGCCTCGAGCGAGTAGTCCGCGCACCAGGAGGAGAACCAGCCGTCGGCGATCTCCAGCTGCGTGCGCGAGAGGTTGCCGGCGTTCACCAGGTCGAGGACGAGCGTGCGCAGGTAGAGCGACTGCACCGACGGCTTGAAGCCCGGCTGGGAGGCGTGGAGGACGAAGGGGGTCCGCGAGTAGCCCTCGGACTCCGCGAGGAAGTAGAGGGCATGCAGCTGTCTCCACGGCACGCTCCGGCCGGGCTCGGAGAGGAAGCAGCCCCACTTCACGAAGCCATGGATGGCGTTCAGGGCGAGTCCCGTCACGCGAACGCGCAGGTCGGCGCTCTCCGGCGTTCCCGACCAGTCGTCGCGGTGGCGCAGGAACCGCTGGAAGCCGTTGGCGGCCTCCAGGCAGATGCGCTGCACGGAAAGGGCGAAGTCGCGCTCGGCCTCGGCGAGCGGTGCCGGGCCGTGCAGGAACTCGAGCTGGTCGCAGACAAGCAGCGCCTGGAAATGCTCCTCGGCCCGCATCAGGCGCCCGAGGCGGTCCGGAGAGTACGGTTGCGCGTCCCGGCCGAGCTCGCGCACGGCGATGAGGAACAGCGCGCGCGCGCCGTCGTGGCGAACCGTCTTCACGGCGAGCAGGCGATCGAGGTCCACGGGGAAGGCGGGTCTGGTTGCTTGCGGCAAGGGTGGCTTTCAGGCGACGTCGAACATCTCGACGTTCTTTAGCGCCGGCATGGGATCGGCGACGAGATCCGACTCCGACACATCCGCGTCCGCCAGGACGCCCTCGCGCAGGCTCGCCGCGAGCGCGTCGGTGGTGAAGTCCATGGGCGCGTTGAGCCAGTTCTCGGCGAGCGGGTCGAAGGTGACCGGCGCCGCCTTCTTGCGTGCGGGGGATCCGATCGTCTCGAGGTGGTCGACGGGAGTCTCGCGATACAGGGGGTTGCCCGGCTCGAGCTCGCGCCCGATGAACTGGACCTTGCGCCAGTAGAGGCTCGTCGCGTGATGGTCCCGGAAGCGTCCGGCCAGCTCCCCGAACTCTCCCGCGAGGCCTTCGAGCCGGAATATCTCGAACAGCGCGAGCCAGGGCTTCAGCGCGGCCGGGTTCTCTTCCACGGCGAACTGGAGCAGCTCGACGGCGCGCGCGACGGCCCCGTCCTCGTAGAAGAGCCGGGCGGCCTTCACCACCGAGTCGGGATTGCCGGGGGCTATCGTGCCGCTCGCGATCTCCGGAAAACGCTCCTCGATGTACCGGCGGCGAAGCGCGTCCGGATCGCCGCCGGAAACGTTCGTGGCGAGGGCGGCATCGGATTCGGCGACGAGGCGATGATCGCGCGGCGCTTCCTGCGCGTTGCCGGCGACGCCGCGACGCATCATCGCGTCGGCCTCGTCGAGGACGGATGCCGGCGGCGTCGCGGCGGGGGCGGCGGGCGGCCTGGCGGTGCGCCGCAGCATGCGCCAGGCGATGGCGACGATCGCGGCGGCCAGAAGCGCGAGGACGCCCGGGAGCCACGGCGGCAGCCTGTCCGACCCGGCTGGCGCGTCGCTCGGGCGCGGCGGCGGCGGCGATGCAGGCGGCGATGCAGGCGTCGATGCAGGCGTCGATGCAGGCGTCGATGCAGGCGGCGATGCAGGTGGCGATGCAGGCGTCGATGCAGGCGTCGATGCAGGCGGCGATGCAGGTGGCGATGCAGGCGGCGGCAGGGGTGACGCGGGAACGGGCGCCGGGGGCGGCAGGGCGGAAAGCTTGAGCTGCAGCTCCGCCACGCGACCCTCGAGCTGCTTCAGGCTGTCGCGCATCGAGAGAACGGCGGCGACCTGGTCGTCGGCGTCGAGGACGAGCAGGCGCTCGCGAAGCCGGGACCGCGCGCGATCGTCCATGCCGCGGCTGCGGCTCAGGTCGACCACCGGCGCGGACAGGCGCAGCACGAACCGCCCACCCTCGGGCGCGGGCGGCTTCGCCACATCGGCCGTCGCGGGCTTCGGCGCTTCTTTCGCGGGCTTCATCTTTCCGGCCGCCGCGGGCGCAACGGCAAGGCTCATCGAGAAGCGGCGAAGGTCCGGCAGCACGATCGCGGTGCCCGGCGGGATGGCTTCCCCGGTCCCCAGGGCACCCACGGCGGGGTTGGCCGCGCGCAGCGCCCGCGCGTAGCCCTCTTGCGCCGCGCCCGGCTTCGGGTAGATCGCCGCGGCGAGCGTGGCGATGGTGTCGCCAGGCAAGGAGCGCAGGGCCGGCGGCGGTCCTTCGGCGGGCCGCGGGTCGAGCAGGATCTCGTAGTCGCGCGAAGCCGCGTCCCTGCCTTCGCAGGAAGCGTTCAGCCGAAGATGCAGCGCGGGATCGCCGAGGGCGGCGCGAGTGCGGATCCGGACGCGCCAGGCGGCCGCATCGCGTTCGACGGCGAAGGTGGCCCGCGCGACGCCGGGCAAGCCGTCCGCGCGGGGGCGGCCGAGAGAGAAACAATCGGAGCGCGGCCTGGCGTCCGGTTCCGCGGCGAAGGCGACGGTCGCATCGAGCGGCTCCCCGAGCCAGGAGTGCACCTTCAGCTCGCCGAGTCCGATCGCCGCCGCGGGCACCGCGAGTCCGGCAAGGAGCAGGGCCAGTGCCCGAAGGCCGGCCGATGATGCGTGAGCCGTCATGGGCTACGTGTCGTCGGTTGCGGGCGGTCGACCCGCCCGGATTTCAGGAAGCCTTGCAGGCTTCGTCGACGTCCTTCTGGGCCTTGGCCCGCTCCACCTCGATCTGCTTGTCGTCCATGAGGATGCGCTCGCCCTTCTCGTCGTAGGTGGTGATGCGGCCCCCGTCGGTCATCGTGCGCAGGTAGGCCTTGGCGCGCGTGCAGTTCTCCTGGTCGACCTGGGCCTTCTTCCCGGCCTCGTCGGCGACTTTCGACTTCTCCTTCGCGTCGAGCCGCGACTTCTCCAGCTCCTTGTCGCGGGCGAGGGCCGAGCGTTGCGGGGCGGCGGGCAGGCTGGAGCCCAGGTTCAATTGCTTCGATTGCAGGGAGGGCGGCGGCTGGTCGGAATAGGTGACCCGGCCGTCCTTGTCCACCCACTTGTAGAGCTGCGCGACGGCTCCCGTGGAGACTGCGAGGGCGCAGGCGAGAGCCAGGATTCGTTTCATGGTGTGCTCCTTCGTCGGTGGTCGGCCTGTTCCCCGACCAGGGTCGATTGCTTGACGGCCGGATAGGCCAGTTGTTCGAGACCGAGCCGTGCGAGCTCGCTTGCGCGCCTTGCCAGCCGGATCGCTCCGGCGTGATCGTTTGCCGCCAGCGACTCGCGCGCGCCGATTAGGGCTTCCCAGGCCTTCGCCCACAACGCCCGGCGCGCGCGGGCACGCTGGATGTCCGTTTCCGCCTGCGCGAGGTGGGCGCGAGCCTCCTCGCCCAGCGCCTGCCGGTCGACGGCCGGCTTCTCGACAGCGGCCTTGGTCATTGTCGCGCCCCCGGGTGCGGCGGGCCCGGGCGGCTCCGTCGTGGCGCATCCGGCCAGTCCGATCGCCGCTCCGGCGACGGCCATCGCGAGCCCCCGCGCTGCGCTACCACAAATCCATGATCTTTCAAGCATTTACGAAACCTTACCGAGAAACTACCGCAGCGTCAATCAAAGCGGGCGGCCGATGGCCGGATTGTTGGGATAGCGGCCGCACCTGTATAATTTCCTTTTGTATAGAGGCCGAAAGCATGCGCGTCATCCAGAAAGCGCTCACGTTCGACGACGTCCTCCTCGTTCCCGCCCACTCGACCGTCCTTCCCCGCGAAGTCAGCCTCTCCACCCACCTCACGCGGTCGATCCCGCTGAGCCTGCCGCTCCTGTCGGCCGCGATGGACACGGTGACGGAATCGCGGCTCGCCATCGCCCTCGCGCAGGAGGGCGGCATCGGGATCCTGCACAAGAACATGACCCCCGGGGCCCAGGCCGACGAGGTCGCCAAGGTGAAGCGCTTCGAGAGCGGCGTGGTCAAGGACCCGATCACCGTCACGCCCACGATGTCGGTGCGCGAGGTCCTCGGGATCACCCGCAAGCACCGCATCTCCGGGCTGCCCGTCCTCGACGCCGGGCGCGTGGTGGGCATCGTCACCAACCGCGACCTGCGCTTCGAGACGAACCTCGACCAGCCGGTGAAGAACATCATGACGCCGCGCGACAAGCTCGTGACGGTGAAGGAGGGCGCGAGCCTGGAGGAGGCGAAGGAGCTCATGCACCGCCATCGCCTCGAGCGCGTGCTGGTGATCAACGGCGACTGGCAACTGCGCGGGCTCATGACGGTGAAGGACATCCTCAAGTCCTCCGAGCACCCGAGCGCCAGCAAGGACCAGCAGGGCCGGCTTCGCGTCGGCGCGGCGGTCGGCGTGGGCGAGGGCACCGAGGAGCGCGTGGCGAGGCTCGTGGAGGCCGGCGTGGACGTTCTCGTGGTGGACACCGCGCATGGCCATTCGCAGGGCGTGCTCGACCGCGTGAAGTGGGTCAAGCTCCACTATCCGAACATGCAGGTGATCGGCGGCAACATCGCCACGCGCGAGGCCGCCCGGGCCCTCGTCGACCACGGCGCCGACGGCGTGAAGGTGGGCATCGGGCCGGGCTCGATCTGCACCACGCGCGTCGTCGCCGGCGTGGGCGTTCCGCAGATCACCGCCATCCAGAACGTGGCCGAGGCGCTCGAGGGCACCGGCGTCCCGTGCATCGCCGACGGCGGCATCCGCTTCTCGGGCGACGTCGCCAAGGCCATCGCGGCCGGCGCCTCCAGCGTGATGCTCGGCAGCCTTTTCGCCGGCACCGAGGAGTCGCCCGGCGAGATCGAGCTCTACCAGGGGCGATCCTACAAGTCCTACCGCGGCATGGGTTCGCTCGCGGCGATGCAGAAGGGCTCGAGCGACCGCTACTTCCAGGAAGGCGACACGAGCGCGGACAAGCTCGTTCCCGAGGGCGTCGAGGGGCGCCTGCCCTACAAGGGGCCGGTGACCGCGCTCATCCACCAGCTCATGGGCGGGCTTCGCGCCAGCATGGGCTACACGGGGTGCCGCTCCATCGAGGAGATGCGCGCCCGGGCCGAATTCGTCGAGATCACCTCGGCGGGCATGCGCGAATCGCACGTCCACGACGTGCAGATCACGAAGGAAGCCCCCAATTACCAGATCGAATGACGAGCGCTTCGCGGCCCTGTCGAATGGCCGTCGTTTCGCGACCACGAACGGGCAGGCCCTCCGATCCATGGACAAGATACTGATCCTCGACTTCGGCTCGCAGGTCGCGCAGCTCATCGCGCGGCGCATCCGGGAAGCCGGCGTCTACTGCGAGCTGCACGAACACGATGTCGACGAGCGGTTCATCCGCGAGTTCGGCCCCAGGGGGATCATCCTGTCGGGGAGCCACGCGTCGGTGACGGAGGAAGCCCCGCCGGCCGCGGACCCCTACGTGTTCCGCGCCGGCGTCCCGGTGCTCGGCATCTGCTACGGCATGCAGACCATGGCCTCGCAGCTGGGCGGCGAGGTCGAGACCGGCAAGGTGCGGGAGTTCGGCTACGCCGAGGTCCGCGCGCGCGGGCACTCGCTGCTCCTCGACGGCATCCAGGATCGCGTGAACGACGAGGGCCACGGGCTCCTGGACGTCTGGATGAGCCACGGCGACAAGGTGACGAAGCTGCCGCCCGGGTTCGCGGTGATGGCCTCCAACGAGGCCTGCCCCGTCGCGGGCATGTTCGACGACGCGCGCCGCTTCTACGCCGTGCAGTTCCATCCCGAGGTGACCCACACCCGGCAGGGCCGCGCGATCTACTCGCGGTTCGTGCACGAGATCTGCGGCTGCGGCCGGCAGTGGAACATGCCCGACTTCGCGCCGCAGGCGATCGCGAGGATCCGCGAGCAGGTGGGAGGCGAGGAGGTCATCCTCGGCCTGTCGGGAGGCGTCGACTCGGCGGTGGCCGCGGCGCTCATCCACAAGGCGATCGGCGACCAGCTCACCTGCATCTTCGTGGACACGGGGCTGCTGCGGCTGCAGGAGGGCGACCAGGTGATGGACACCTTCGCGCAGCACATGGGGGTGAAGGTCGACCGCGTGAACGCCTCCCCCGACTTCTACCGCGAGCTCGCCGGCGTCGCCGACCCCGAGCAGAAGCGGCGCATCATCGGCCGGCTCTTCGTCGAGGTGTTCCAGGCCGAGGCGAAGAAGCTGCCGCGGGCGAAGTGGCTCGCGCAGGGAACGATCTACCCGGACGTGATCGAATCGGCCGGCGCCAAGACGAAGAAGGCCGTGACGATCAAGTCCCACCACAACGTGGGCGGGCTTCCCGAGTCGCTGCACCTGAAGCTCCTCGAGCCCTTGCGCGAGCTGTTCAAGGACGAGGTCCGCGCCCTCGGGATCGAGCTGGGGCTGCCGCGCGAGATGGTCTACCGCCATCCGTTCCCGGGGCCGGGGCTGGGCGTGCGCATCCTGGGCGAGGTGAAGGCGGAGTACGCGGCCCTCCTGCAGCGCGCCGACGCGATCTTCATCGAGGAGCTGCGCAACACGAAGGCTCCCGACGGCTCCCCCTGGTACGACAAGGTGGCGCAGGCGTTCGCCGTCTTCCTGCCGGTGCGCTCGGTGGGCGTGATGGGCGACGGGCGCACCTACGACTTCGTGGTGGCGCTGCGCGCGGTCGAGACCACCGACTTCATGACGGCGCATTGGGCCGAGCTGCCCTACGATCTCCTGGGGCGCGTCTCCAACCGCATCATCAACGAGGTGCGGGGCATCAACCGCGTGGTCTACGACGTCTCCTCCAAGCCGCCCGCCACGATCGAGTGGGAGTAGGCGGGAGCCGCATCCCGCGGCGCCCGGCACGCGCGCCTGATTGAACGACTCTTGCCCCGGATCAAGCGGACCCGGGGCAGCGGCCCTAGGCTGGCCGCATGAACACGCCATCCTTCGCTTTCGCAAGAGTGCGGGCCTCGCTGCCCGCTTTCCTCGTCGTCGCCGGCCTCGCGGGCGCCTCGCCGCCGGCCGAGCTCGTCAAGGGCTCGGTGGACGATCCCAAGGGGGCGGGCGCCGTCTCGAGCGGCGTTGCCCTGCCGGCCATTCCGCCCGCCACCGGCAACCGGAAGTCGCCCGTCGCCTCCTGGGGCAAGCCCCTGCCGTACCCGATCGTGATCGCCGACCGGCGCAACAACCGCCTGCTCGAGGTGACGCCGGACAAGCGCATCGTCTGGGAGTTCGCGTCGCCCAACCTCACCGTGTACAGCGGCAACGAGGACGTGAACTTCTCGGAGGACGGCAAGCGCCTCGCGGTGAGCGAGGAAGACAATTACGACGTCCACATCGTCGACTACGAGAAGCGGGAACTGACGTGGACCTACGGCGTGCCCGAGAAGAAGGGCTCCGCGGCGGGCTACCTCAA
>JAGRPO010000209.1 GCA_019449455.1 Betaproteobacteria bacterium
GCCCGCATTGCCCCTTCAGCTCGTGGAGCGCGCCCAGGCCGCGCCGATGCCGCTCGTCATCGGCGAGGGTCCCTCGCAGCGCCCCATGGTGGCCTTCGCCAACGCGGCCGCGCGGCAGGCGGGCGTGCGCGAAGGCATGGCCGTCGCCGCGGCCAAGGCTCTCGCGGGCGATCTCAAATGCGTCGACCGCGACGAGTCCGCGGAGCGGGATGCGCTCGAGCGCCTGGCCGGATGGGCCGCGCAGTACACGCCCGCCGTTTCCATCGAGCCCTCGGGGCTCGTGCTCGAGGTCGCTTCCAGCCTCAAGCTCTTCGGGGGGCTCGCGAAGCTCCTCTCGGCCCTGCGCGGCGGGGTCCGCGCGCTCGGCCTGCAGGCCACGCTCGGCATCGCGCCCACGCCGCTCGCGGCACGCGCCTTCGCCCGCGCGGAAACGCGAGGCATCCCGGTCCGAAGCTGCACGGCGATCCCGGACCTGCCCGCACGCCTGGCCGACCTGCCGCTTTTCCTCCTCGAATGGCCCGGGCGCACGCTCGAGCTCCTGGCCGACCTGGGCATCGTGCGCGTGAAGGATGCGCTGGCGCTTCCGCGCGGCGGCTTCTCGCAGCGCTTCGGCCCGGAGGCGCTCGCCATGCTCGACCGGCTGGCCGGCCGCGCGCCCGATCCGCGGCTTGCCCACGTGCCGCCCGCGCGCTACCGCGCCCGGCTGGAGCTTCCCGCCGAGGCGGAGGGCGTCGAGGCCATCCTCTTCCCGCTGAAGCGGCTGCTCGCGGAGATGGAGGGCTACCTGCGCGGGCATGGCGCGGGCGTGCAGGAACTCGACCTCGATCTCGAGCACGGCCTCAAGCGCCACACGCGACTGGCGCTTTCCTTCGCCACGCCGGAGCGGGAGGCCGAGTTCATCCTCGCCATCGCCCGCGAAAAGCTCGGCCGCCTGGTGCTCCCGGCCCCCACCATCGGGCTTCGCCTCGTGGCCGAGCGCCTGCTGCCCTTCGCGCCGCGGGAAGGCACCTGGCTCCCCGGCCGCGAGGAGCGCGCCGTGGGCCGCGCGCGCTTGATCGAGCGCCTCGCGGCGAGGCTGGGGCCGGGCCGCGTCTTCGGCATCGCGCTGGCCGACGACCATCGCCCCGAGCGCGGCTGGAAGAATCCGCCCGCGGCCTCGCCGCGCGCCGCCTTCGACGGGGGCGCGCGCCCCGCGTGGCTTCTCAACCGCCCGCAGAAGCTCGTGGCCGGCGCCGCGGGCCCCACGCTGCAAGGCGCGCTCGCGCTCGTCGCCGGCCCCGAGCGCATCGAGACCGGCTGGTGGGACGGCGAGCCCGTGAGCCGCGATTACTACGTCGCCGCCAATCCCGCCGGGGAGACGTACTGGATCTACCGCGAGCGGCGCGACCCCGCCGCCTGGTACCTGCACGGCGTCTTCGCATGAGGGATGGCCGACCATGGTGCCGGGCTACGCGGAGCTGCATTGCGTTTCCAACTACACCTTCCTTCGCGGCGCCTCCGATCCCGAGGAGCTCGTCCACCGCGCCGCGCAGCTCGGCTACGCTGCCCTGGCCATCACCGACGAATGCTCCGTCTCCGGCATCGTGCGCGCGCACCTCGCGGCGAAGAATGCCGGCATCCGCCTGCTCGTCGGCTCGGAGATCCGCCTCGCCTGCGGGCTGAGGCTCGTCCTCCTCGCGCAGACGCTTCCCGGCTACGAATCGCTGTGCGAGCTGATCACGCGCGCCCGCCGCGCCGCGCCCAAGGGCGAATACCGCCTCTCGCGCGACGATTTCCCCGCCTCCACCGAGGGCCTCCTGGCGTTGTGGCTGCCGGCGATCGCGCCGAAGGAGGATGAGGGCAGGTGGCTCGCGGCGCGCTTCGAGGGCCGGGCGTGGATCGCGGTCGAGCTGCACAAGGGGCCGGACGATGCGGCGCGGCTCGAATCCCTCGCGGCACTGGGCGAGGCGCTTCGCCTTCCGCTCGTGGCCACCGGCGACGCGCACATGCACCGCCGCAGCCGCAAGCGCCTGCAGGACGTGCTGGCCGCCATCCGCCTTCGCGTGCCGGTATCGCAGGCGGGCCGGCGCCTGCAGCCC
>JAGRPO010000210.1 GCA_019449455.1 Betaproteobacteria bacterium
CACTCGGGGAGGCGGCGCCATCGTGAGCCGCTACGACCTCGTCATCTTCGACTGGGACGGGACGATCATGGATTCCACGGGGCTCATCGCCGAGTGCATCCAGCAGGCGTGCCGCGACATGGGGCTCGCCGTGCCGCCCGAGAGCGAGGCGAAATGGGTGATCGGGCTGGGGTTCCTGCAGTCGGTGGAGCACGTGGCGCCCGGCCTCGACCGCGTTCGCCAGCTCGAGCTCGCCGAGTCCTACCGGCGCCACTTCGTGGCGCGCGAGAACGAGCCGCCGCTCTACGAGGGGATCCCGGAGCTCCTGGCCGAGCTGCGCGCGCGCGAGCGCCGCCTGGCGGTGGCCACGGGCAAGGCCCGGCGCGGGCTCGACCGCGCGCTCGCCTCCTCGGGCCTCGCGCCTTACTTCGAGGCGACGCGGTGCGCGGACGAGGGGTTCCCCAAGCCGCACCCCGACATGGTCCTGAAGCTGCTCGACGAGACCGGCGTCGAGGCGGGCCGCGCCCTGGTGGTGGGAGACACCACCCACGACCTGGAACTGGCCGCGAACGCAGGCGTAGACGCGGTCGCGGTGTGCTACGGGGCCCACGACGAGGCGCGGCTGCGCGCCCGGGGAGCCCGGCACTATGCCGCCTCCGTGGAGGACCTGCGCCGATGGCTGGCGAGCCACGCGTGATCTGCGAGGCGGCCGCTCTCGCCGAAGGCGGCCGGGGCGTGCGCTTCGACTGGGCGCCCGGCGGCGGGCAGGGCAAGGGCTTCGTCGTCCGCCACGAAGGCACAGCCCGCGCCTTCGTGAACCGCTGCCCGCACATGGGCGTCGAGCTGGACTGGCTGCCGGGGGAGTTCTTCGACGAAACCGGGCTATACTTCGTGTGCTCGACGCACGGTGCGATTTTCGAGCCGGCTACCGGCCTGTGCGTCGCGGGGCCTTGCCGCGGCGCCCGGCTCCAGGCGATCGCAGTCGAGGAGCGCCACGGCCGGATACTCATCCACCACGATAGCCCGGAACCCGCCCCGGGGGACGGTTAGCCCATCGACCCATGACCGAACCAACCCCACCCAGCTGGGAACGCGCCACGCTCGAGCGGATCGCGCTGCGCGCGCTCGACGAGCAGCGCCGCGCGCGCCAGTGGTCCACCCTCATCCGCCTGCTCTGGCTGACGCTCCTGTTCCTCATCGTGGCGGCCGCGCTCGGATGGATCGGCGACGCGACCACGGAGCCCATCCGGACCGGCAAGCACACCGCGCTGGTGGAGCTGCGCGGCGTGATCGGCGTCGAGTCCCGGGCGAGCGCGGACAAGATGATCACGGCGCTCAACGCCGCCTTCAAGGACAAGCACACGCAGGGCGTCGTGCTCCGGATCAACAGCCCCGGGGGCAGCCCCGTCCAGTCGGGCTACATCAACGACGAGATCCGGCGCCTGCGCGCGAAATACCCAGACACCCCAGTGCACGTGGTGGTGCAGGACCTGTGCGCCTCCGGCGGCTACTACGTGGCCGTCGCCGCCGACCGGATCTACGTCGACAAGGCGAGCCTGGTTGGCTCCATCGGCGTGATCATCTCCGGGTTCGGCTTCACCGGCACGATGGAGAAGCTGGGCGTGGACCGGCGCGCCTATACCTCGGGCGACAACAAGGATTTCCTCGATCCCTTCGCGCCCGAGAACCCCGCGCACAAGGAGCACGCGCAGAAGATGCTCGGGGAGATCCACCAGCAGTTCATCAAGGTGGTGCGCGACGGGCGCGGCAAGCGCCTGAAGGAATCCCCCGAGATCTTCTCCGGCCTCATCTGGACCGGGGAGCGCGCGGTCGAGCTGGGGCTCGCCGACGGCTTCGGCAGCCTGGAGTCGGTCGCGCGCGACGTGATCAAGGCCGAGCGCGTGGTCGATTTCACGCCCGACGACAACTACCTCGAGCAGTTGTCGAAGCGCCTGGGTGCCGGCGCGGCGGAGTCGGCCGTGCGCGCGTTCTCGGAAATGCTGCCGCGCGGATCCGCATCGCTTCGTTGACCCCATGGACCGGGTCCTGCGGGCGATCAACGACTTCCTCGGCCGGGTCGGACCGGCGGGCGACGGCCCACGGGCGGAACTGGACCTCGTCCGCGAGGCCTTCGACCAGACTTCGGTCGGCCTCACGCTCGTTTCCCTCGAAGGCGAGTATTTCGTCGTCAATCGCGCCTTCTGCGAGCTGACCGGCTATTCCAGGGAGGACCTCGTCGGCCGCAACTGCCGGCTCCTCACCCATCCCGACGACCTTCCAGCCGACGAGGCGGCGCTGTCGGGGGCCTGCAGGGGCGAGGCGCCGGCGGTGAGCGAGAAGCGCCTCCTGCGCCGCGACGGCACCACGGTGTGGGTGCGTCGCAATTCCGGGCTGATCCACGACGCGGGCGGCACCCCGACGTTCGTCGTCAGCGCGTTCACCGACCTGACCGAGCAGCGCGCCCGCGACCGGGCGCTGCAGGCCACCAACCGGTTCCTTTCGGCCATCATCGAGACTTCGCCGATCGCGATCTACGCCACCGATCTCGACGGCATGATCACGCTCTGGAACCCCGCCGCCGAGCGCACCTTCGGCTTCACCCGCGCCGAGGCGCTGGGCCGCCGGGCGCCCTTCGTGCCGCCTGAGCACAAGGACGAGGCGCGAAGGCTGCGCGAGCGCGCCCTGGCCGGCGAGGTTCTCGCCAACCTGGAGTTGAACCGCCAGCGGGCCGACGGCACGAGGCTCGTCATCAACGGGTCCGCGGCGCCCTTGCGCGACGAGGACAACCGCATCGCGGGCCTGCTCGTCATGTGCCGCGACGTGACGGAGGTCAAGCGCACCGACGCGGCGCTCAAGGAGCAGCTCCACTTCACCCGCGCGCTCATCGACGCCATTCCCAACCCCGTCTACTTCAAGGACCTGGAGGGCCGCTACCGCGTCTACAACCGCGCCTGGCAGGATCTCTGGGGCGCCGGCCGCGACTGGGTGGGCAAGACCGTCCACGACATGTTCTCGAGCGAGATCGCGGCGCTGCACGACGCGCGCGACCGTCCGCTCTTCTCGCAGCCCTCGTCGGTGCACTACGAGGCGCTGATGCCCACCAGTTCGGGCCGCGAGCGCGAGATGCTCTACAACAAGGTGAGCTTCGTCGACCAGGAAGGCCGGATCGCCGGGCTCATCGGCACGATCACCGACGTGACGGCCTACAAGGAGACCGAGCGCGCGCTCGAGGCGAGCGAGGCCCGGTTCCGGGTGCTGACCGAGAGCGGCCTCGACCTGATCTCGGTGCTGGCCGAGGACGGCAAGATCCTCTACCACAGCCTCGCGCTCAAGCACCTCCTGGGCTACGAGCCCGCCGAGACCCTCGGGCGCAACGTCTTCGATCTCGTGCACCGCGAGGACGTCGACGCGACGCGCGCGGCCTTCCGGCGCATCCTCGAGACGCACCAGTTCCGCGAGCCCCTCGAGTTCCGCATCCGCCACCGCGACGGCCAGTGGCGCACCTTCGAGTCGCTGGGCACCAATTGCGTGGACAACCCGCACATTCGCGGGGTCGTGTTCAACTCTCGCGACGTGACCGATCGCAAGGTGATCCAGCAGCGCATCCAGCACCTCGCCTACCACGACAACCTCACGGGGCTGCCCAACCGCGGGCTGCTGCAGGACCGCCTCGGGCACTCGATCGCGCGCGCCGAGCGCAGCGGCCGCAGGGTGGCGGTGCTGTTCATCGACCTGGACAACTTCAAGAACATCAACGACACGCTCGGCCACGATGTCGGCGACGAGCTCCTGCGCCAGGTGGCGGGGCGCCTCGCCGACTGCGTGCGCGCGGGCGACACGATCGCACGCCAGGGGGGCGACGAGTTCATCGTGCTGCTCGACAATCTCGAGGACGGCCGGGGCGCCTCGGTCGTCGCGCAGAAGATCCTCAATGCGCTGCGCGCCCCGTTCTCCCTGAGCGGCACGGAGCAGCACGTGAGCGGCTCCGTGGGCATCGCGGTGTTCCCGGAGGACGGGCGCGACGCGCAGACCCTGATGAAGAACGCCGACACCGCCATGTTCCACGGCAAGGGCATCGGCAAGAACACGTACCAGTACTTCACCGCGCAGATGAACATCGCGGTCAAGCGCCGCATGACGCTCGAGTCGGCGCTGCGCCGCGCGGTCCTGCAGAAGGACTTCGTGCTGCACTACCAGCCGCAGGTGAACCTCGAGACCGGCGAGATCATCGCCGTGGAGGCGCTGGTGCGTTGGAAGACCGAGGACAGCGGCACGGTGATGCCGGGGGACTTCATCCCGCTCGCGGAGGAGACCGGCCTGATCAACGAGATCGGGGAGTGGGTGCTGCGCGAGGCCTGCCGCCAGAACAGGGAGTGGCAGGACCGCGGCCTCGCCCCGCGCCGGATGGCGGTCAACCTGTCGGCGCGCCAGTTCGCGGACAAGGCGTTCCTCGACACCGTGGTCCGCGTGCTCCAGGACACCGGCCTCGACCCGAAGTGGCTCGAGCTCGAGATCACCGAAAGCCAGGTGATGCGCCAGACGGAGGGAATGATCCTCCTCCTGAACCGCCTGTCGGAGATGGGCGTGCACATGGCGATCGACGACTTCGGGACGGGCTACTCGAGCCTGTCGTACCTGAAGCGCCTGCCGATCCAGAAGCTCAAGATCGACCAGTCGTTCATCCGCGACATCACCGTGGACCCCAACGACGCCGCGATCGTGGTGGCGATCATCAACATGGCGAGGAGCCTCGAGCTCGAGACGATCGCCGAGGGCGTGGAGACGGCGGGGCAGCTGGCCCTGCTGCGCTCGAAGGACTGCCGCGTGGGCCAGGGGTTCTACTTTTCCGCGCCGGTCGCCGCGGAGAGCGTCTACATGCTCCTCAGGCAGAACAACCTTTACGCGCGCGAGGCCGCGCGCTCGACCTAGCGCCGGGCGCCCGCCGGGCGCGCGAGCAGCAGGAAGATGGCCGGGCGCTTGCCCGGTGGCGCCGGCTCGCGCCTCCAGTGCGCCACGGTCGCCGTCCGGATGCTCTCGGCGCCCGCGGTGAGGTCGGCCGCGACCGTCAGTCGCGTGTCGGCGCGACACGTCTTGAGCACCTCGGCGAGGAGGGCGTCGTTGCGGTAGGGCGTCTCGATGAATACCTGCGTCTCGCGCTCCGCCGCCGAGCGCGACTCGAGGGCGCGGAGCGCGGCCGCGCGGTCCGGGCCGGCAACGGGGAGGTAGCCCGCGAAGCGAAAGCGCTGCCCCTCGAGACCGGAGGCCATGAGCGCCAGCAGGATGGACGACGGGCCCGTCAGCGGGACGACGCGAAAGCCTTCGTCGTGGGAGGCGGACACCAGCCTCGCGCCGGGATCGGCCACCGCCGGCGCTCCGGCCTCGGACATGAGTCCCAGCGCACGGCCCGCGCGAAGCGGGTCGAGGAGGGCGGGCACGGCGGCGTCGGGAGTGTGCTCGTCGAGGATCGCGATGCCGAGCGAGGCGATCGGACCGGGATGGCCGCAGGCGGACAGGAACCGCCGGGCCGTCCTCGCGTTCTCCACCACGAAATCGCGGATGCCCCGGATGCGCTCGAGGACCGGCGCGGGCAGGACGGCTTCCGGCGCGCCGGCCTCGTCGAGCGGAACGGGAATGAGGTAGAGGGCGGCGGGAACCGTCACGGCACCGCCGCGCCTTCGCCTCGAAGCATCGCCGCGAGCGCGATGAGGGGCAGTCCCACGAGAGCGGTCGGGTCGTCGCCGCTGAGGCTGGAAAGGAGCGCGATGCCCAGCGCCTCGGACTTGGCCGCCCCGGCGCAGTCGAACGCGGGCTCCCGGTCGAGATAGCGCTCGATCTCGTCGTCGGCCAGGTCCCGGAACGTCACCTGCGTCGGGACCAGCGCTTCGTGGGCGCGGCCGTTGGCGAGCAGGCACAGTCCGGTATGGAAGACCACGGTGCGGCCACGCATCGCCTGGAGTTGCCGGCGGGCGTTGTCGCGATTGCCCGGCTTGCCGATGGGCGCGCCGTCGAGCTCGGCGACCTGGTCCGAGCCGATGACCCAGGCCTCCGGAAAACGCTCGTGGGCGGCCTCGGCCTTGCGCCGCGCCAGGCGGCGCGCGGTTTGGGCGCAAGATTCACCCGGCAAGGGCGATTCGTCGACGGAGGGGGACCACGCCTCGAAGGGCACGCCAAGCCGGGCCAGCAGCTCCACGCGATATCGGGATCCCGACGCCAGGATTATAAAAAAGTCTTTCAAATCAATTTAATGTTGACGATAGTTGAAGCAAACTCTATCATAGTCCTGCCATGACTGACCAGCACATCATCCAGCCCGACCGCCTGACCACGAAGGGTACCGTGTTCGAAGGGGTGCTTCGCCCCGGCGACCTCGAAAACCTCGCGCCATTGCTGGCCTCGCCGGAAGGCGAACTGCGCTATCGCGTCACGGCCCGGCTGGACAATACGCGCCGGCGGACCGTGTCGTGTATAATCGAGGGCTTCGTTTTTCTCACGTGCCAGAGTACGTTCGAAGATTTCCGGCACGAGGTTGCCATCGACGACCGGCTGGTGCTGGTCGCCTCGGACGAGGAGCTTCCGCCGTTCGAGGAAGAGAGCGACCGCGAGGACTACGTGGTCGCGACCTCGCCGATCGAGGTGCGGGGCATGGTCGAGGAGGCGGTGATCCTCGCCCTGCCCATGGTCCCCCGCAAGCCCGGCGCGGAGCCGGGTCCGGAGGACGCCGGCGGGAAGCCGGGCAAGCCGTCGCCATTTGCGGCGCTGGCCGGCCTCAAGCGGCCGAATTCGAAATAGAGACCAGATTCCAAGGAGAACACCATGGCTGTCCAACAGAACAAGAAGTCGCCCTCCAAGCGCGGCATGCACCGGGCGCACGATTTCCTGACCAACCCGCCGACGGCGGTGGAGCCCACCACGGGCGAGACCCACCTTCGCCACCACATCTCGCCGTCGGGCGTCTACCGCGGCAAGAAGGTCATCAAGACGAAGGATTGAGAGTCCAGGCGACCGGCCCGTTTGGCCTGTCGGCTCGTTCATCGACCATGGCAGCCGCTGCCATGAAGACCGTCATCGCCGTCGACGCCATGGGGGGTGACCACGGTCCGTCGGTCACGGTCCCGGCCAGCCTCGACTTCCTCGCCTCCCACGGCGAGGCGAGGCTGCTTCTGGTCGGCCTCGCCGGGCCCCTCGCGGCCGAGCTCGCCGGCAACGGCGCCGCCGGCCACCCCCGGATCGAGGTCGTCCCCGCCACCGAGGTGGTGGGCATGGACGAAGACATCCGCACCGCCATCCGCACCAAGCGCCACTCCTCCATGCGCGTGGCGATCAATCTCGTGAAGGAAGGGCGCGCGCAGGCCTGCGTGAGCGCCGGGAACACGGGCGCCCTGATGGGCACCGCCAAGTTCGTCCTGAAGACCCTTCCCGGCATCGACCGGCCCGCGATCTGCGGCGTCCTGCCCACCCGCAAGGGCGTGGTCTACGCGCTCGACCTCGGGGCGAACGCCGACTGCACTCCCGACCACCTGCTCCAGTTCGCGGTGATGGGCGCCACGCTCGTCGAGGCCGTCGAGGAGCGCTCGCGGCCCACCGTGGGGCTCCTGAACATCGGCTCCGAGGAGATCAAGGGCAACGAGGTGGTGAAGAAGGCAGGAGAGCTCCTCAAGGCGAGCACCCTCAACTTCCACGGCAACGTCGAGGGCAACGACATCTACAACGGCACCACGGACGTCGTCGTCTGCGACGGATTCGTCGGCAACGTGGCCCTCAAGACCTCCGAGGGGCTCGCGAAGATGATGGGCGACTTCCTCAAGGAGGAATACACGCGCAGCCCCTTCACGCGCCTGGCGGCGCTCGTGTCGCTGCCGGTCATCAAGGCGTTTCGCCGGCGCCTCGACCACCGCCGCTACAACGGCGCCACGCTCCTGGGCCTGCGAGGCATCGTCGTGAAGAGCCACGGCTCCGCCGACCGCCTCGCGTTCGCCACCGCCCTGGAGCGCGCCGATTCGGAGGTGCGTCACGGCCTGAACGAGCGCATCGCCGCGGAAATCGGGCGGCTGCACGGGCTCGGCGTCCTGGCCGGCAGCGGCCGCGCCGCCGTGGTCGAGGCCGCGGCATGACCGCCTCGCGGACGCGGGAGGCCTGATGCGCTCGCGCATCGTGGGCACCGGAAGCCACCTTCCGGCCAGGATCGTCACCAACCGCGACCTCGAGTCGATGGTCGACACGACCGACGAGTGGATCGTCTCGCGAACGGGCATCCGCGAGCGCCGCATCGCGGCCGAGGGGGAGACCACGAGCGACCTCGCGCTGGCCGCCTCGCGCAACGCGCTCGCCGCGGCGGGCCTGAGGCCGGGCGACATCGACCTCATCGTGCTCGCGACCTCCACGCCGGACATGGTCTTCCCGTCGAGCGCCTGCCTGCTGCAGAAGAAGCTCGGCATCCGCCACGGCGCGGCCTTCGACGTGCAGGCGGTGTGCTCGGGGTTCATCTACGCCCTGGCCACCGCCGACCAGTTCATCCGCTCCGGGATGCACAAGCGCGCGCTCGTCGTGGGCGCCGAGGTCTTCTCGCGCATCCTGGACTGGAAGGACCGGGGTACCTGCGTCCTCTTCGGCGACGGCGCGGGGGCGGTGGTGCTCGAGGGCTGCGAGCAGCCCGGGATCCTCTCCGCGCACCTGCACGCCGACGGGACCTACGCCGACATCCTGAACACGCCCGGCCACGTCAGCGGGGGCGGGGTCCTGGGCGACCCGACGCTCAAGATGGACGGCGGCGCGGTGTTCAAGCTCGCCGTGCGCGTGCTCGAGGAGTGCGCGCACGAGGCGCTCGAGGCCAACGGCCTCGCGGTCTCCGACCTCGACTGGTTCGTCGCGCACCAGGCCAACGTGCGCATCATCTCGCACACCGCGAAGAAGCTCGGCATCCCCCCCGAGAAGTGCGTGGTGACGGTGGACCGGCACGCCAACACCTCCGCCGCCTCCATCCCGCTCGCGCTGGACGTCGCGGTGCGCGACGGCCGCATCAAGCGCGGCGACCTCGTGCTGCTCGAGGGCGTGGGTGGCGGCTTCACGTGGGGCTCCGTGCTCATCCGGTGGTGAGGACACAATGAAGATCGCGGTCGTCTTTCCCGGGCAGGGCTCGCAGTCGGTGGGCATGATGAACGGCTTCGCCGGCGCGGCCGTCGTCGAGCGCACCTTCCAGGAGGCTTCGGCCATCCTCGGCGAGGACCTGTGGGCGCTCGCGGCGGGCGGGCCGGCCGAGGCGCTCAATCGCACGGTCGTCACACAGCCCCTCATGCTCACCGCGGGAGTGGCCTGCTGGCGCGCCTGGCGCGAGCGCGGCGGGCCGATGCCCGCGTTCTTCGCCGGGCACAGTCTCGGCGAGTACTCCGCGCTGGTGGCGGCCGGCGCGTTGCGCTTCGAGGACGCGCTGCCGCTGGTGCGGCTGCGCGCGCAGGCGATGCAGGAGGCGGTGCCCGAAGGCACCGGCGGCATCGCCGCCATCGTGGGCCTGGACGATTCGAAGGTCGCGCTGGTGTGCGCCGAGGCCGCGCAGGGCGAGGTGCTCGAGCCGGCGAACCTCAACTCGCCCGGCCAGGTCGTCATCGCGGGCCATCGCGCGGCGGTCGAGCGCGGCATGGCGGCGGCAAAGGCGCACGGCGCGAAGATCGCGAAGATGCTCCCCATGAGCGCACCCTCGCATTGCAGCCTCATGAAGCCGGCAGCGGAGAGGCTGCGCGAGCGCCTGGCCGGCGTCGCCCTCGGCGCGCCCTCGGTTCCCGTCATCCAGAACGCCGACGTGGCCTCGTTCGACGACCCCGACCGCATCCGCCAGGCCCTGGTCGAGCAGCTCTTCCGACCGGTTCGCTGGGTCGAGACCGTCCGCCACCTGCAGGCGCAGGGCGTGACGCGGATCGTGGAGTGCGCGCCCGGCAAGGTGCTCGCGGGGCTGGTCAGGCGCACCGTGGACGGCGTGGAAGCCGTCGCCATCACCGACTTCGCGGCGCTGGCCGCCGCCACTGCCTGAGGAATCCATGCTGAACGGACAAGTCGCCATCGTCACCGGGGCCTCGCGCGGGATCGGCGAGGCCATCGCCGTGGCCCTCGCGAGAGCGGGCGCCACCGTCGTGGGCACCTCCACCTCGGAGAAGGGAGCGGAGCACGTCTCGCGCGCCATCGCCGAGGCCGGCGCGAAAGGCGAGGGCAGGGTCCTCGACGTCCGGGACGCCGCCGCCTGCACCGCCTTCGCCGACCGGGTCGCGGCCGACTTCGGGCCCGTCGCGATCCTCGTGAACAACGCGGGCGTCACCCGCGACAACCTCCTCGCCCGCATGAAGGACGAGGAGTGGGACGATATCCAGGCGACCAACCTGAAGAGCGTCTTCGTGCTCTCGCGCGCGGTCCTTCGCGGCATGATGAAGGCGAGGACCGGGCGCATCGTGAACATCACCTCCGTCGTCGGGTTCACCGGCAACCCGGGCCAGGCCAACTACGCGGCCGCCAAGGCGGGCATCGTGGGATTCTCCAAGTCGCTCGCCCGCGAGGTGGGAAGCCGCAACATCACGGTCAACTGCGTGGCGCCCGGCTTCATCGAGACGGACATGACGCGCTCGCTGGCCGAGGAGCAGGTGAAGAAGCTGGTCGACGGCATCCCGCTGGGCCGGCTCGGCCGCGTCGAGGACATCGCCGCGACCGTCGCCTTCCTGTGCTCGCCGGGCGCGGCCTACATCACGGGCTCCACCCTGCACGTGAACGGCGGCATGTTCATGGACTGACGGGAGGCGCCGGCGCGCGAGTCCCGTGTGGTAAAATGCGATGCTTTTTCGCACCGAAGCGAAGACCCAAAATCAGCGGAGGATCCAGATGGAGAACATTGAAGCACGCGTCAAGAAGATCGTTGCCGAGCAGCTCGGCGTCGCAGAAGCCGACGTGAAGAACGAATCCTCGTTCGTCGAGGACCTTGGCGCGGACTCCCTCGACAACGTCGAGCTGGTGATGGCCCTGGAGGAGGAGTTCGAGTGCGAGATCCCGGACGAGGAAGCCGAGAAGATCACCAGCGTCCAGCAGGCGATCGACTTCGTGAAGACCCACCTCAAGCAGTAGGCCCCAGGGGCCCGGCCCCGCTCCCCCGGGGGCCGCGCCGCCGGCCTCCGTCACGCATCCCCCTTCCGCAAAACCCCGGAGCGACTTCATGACCAAACGCCGCGTCGTCGTCACCGGCCTTGGGATCGTTTCACCCGTCGGCAACGGCATCGACCAGGCGTGGGACAACCTCCTGCGCGGCGTGAGCGGCGTCGGCCCGATCACGAAGTTCGACGCCTCGCCGCTGTCGACCCGCATCGCCGCCGAAGTGAAAGGCTTCGATCCCGGGCAGTGGATGACGCCCAAGGAAGTCCGCCGCTCGGACACGTTCATCCACTTCGGCATCGCGGCCACGAAGATGGCGCTCGACGACGCCGGGCTCGCGATCGATCCGTCGAACGCCGAGCGCACGGGGGTGATCGTGGGTTCCGGGATCGGCGGCCTGCCGATGATCGAGTCGAACATCATCGAGATGGGCCTCAAGGGCCCGCGGCGCATCTCCCCCTTCTTCGTCCCCGGCTCGATCATCAACATGGTCGCGGGGCTCATCTCGATCCAGTTCGGCGCCAAGGGGCCGAACGTGTCGATGGTCTCGGCCTGCACGACGAGCACGCATTGCGTCGGCGAGGCCGGGCGCCTCATCGAGTACGGCGACGCCGACATCATGATCGCCGGCGGGACCGAGGCCACCATCTGCATGTCCGGCATGGGAGGCTTCTGCTCGCTCAAGGCGCTCTCGGAGAGGAACGACGATCCGGCGGCGGCCTCGCGTCCCTTCGACCGCGACCGCGACGGCTTCGTCCTCGGCGAGGGCGCGGGGATCCTGATCCTCGAGGAGTACGAGCACGCGAAGAAGCGCGGCGCGCGCATCTACTGCGAGCTCGCCGGCATGGGCATGAGCGCGGACGCGAACCACATCACCGCGCCCAACATGGACGGCCCGCGCCGCGCGATGCTCGCCGCGCTGCGGAACGCAGGCATGAACCCCGACGAGGTCCAGTACCTCAACGCCCACGGCACCTCGACGCCTCTGGGCGACGCCAACGAAACCGCGGCCCTGAAGGCCGCCTTCGGAGACCACGCGAAGCGCCTCGCCGTGAACTCCACCA
The DNA here is from genome assembly GCA_019449455.1 of Betaproteobacteria bacterium. GTDB lineage: Bacteria > Pseudomonadota > Gammaproteobacteria > Burkholderiales > Usitatibacteraceae > FEB-7. Next base: position 12,165 of record JAGRPO010000210.1, read on the forward strand.
AGTCGATGCACGGCCACCTCCTGGGCGCCGCCGGCGGCGTGGAAGCGCTCATCACGGTGCTCGCCATCCACCACCAGGTCTCGCCGCCCACGATCAACCTCGCGAACCCCGATCCGGCCTGCGATCTCGACTACGTGCCCAACACGGCGCGCGAGATGAAGATCGACGCGGCGCTCTCCAACTCCTTCGGGTTCGGCGGCACGAACGGCACGCTCGCGTTCCGGCGCCTTCGCTAGGGAACGCGGGCCGAGCGGCCGCGCGCCTCGATGGCCTCGTTCCTCGTCAACGGGCTGCCCTCCCGGTCGGTCGATGCGTGCGACCGCGGCCTCATGTACGGCGACGGCGTCTTCCGCACGCTCGCCGTGAGGGCGGGCCGGGCCCTCAATGGGGCGCGGCATTTCCGGCTCCTCGCGCACGATTGCTCCCGGCTCGGCCTGCCGTGCCCGGCGCAGTCCCTGCTGGTCGAGGAGGTCCGGCGCGCCGCCCCCGGCGATGCGGTCGTGAAGGTGATCGTGACCCGCGGCTCGTCGGGCAGGGGGTACGGCTATGGCGAGTACATCGAGCCGACGCGGATCGTCGCGGCCTGGCCCGCGCCCGTTCCGGCGCCCGAGGCGGCGCGCGATGGCGTGCGGGTGCGGCGTTGCAGCCTCGCGCTCGCCATCCAGCCGCGGCTCGCGGGCGTGAAATCCCTCAACCGCCTCGAGAGCGTGCTCGCCCGCGCCGAATGGCGCGACCCTGCCGTTCGCGAGGGCCTGCTCGCCGACCAGGAAGGGCGCCTCGTCGAGGGCACCATGAGCAACGTGTTCTTCGTTTCGCGCGGCGCGCTGGTCACGCCGGAGCTGTCGCGCTGCGGCGTGAGCGGATCGCAGCGCGAGCGGGTTCTCGACCTGGCGCGCGCCGACGGCATTTCGTGCGTCGTGCGCGACGCGGCGTTCGGGGAACTGGGCGAGGCGACCGAGGTGTTCCTCACCAACAGCCTCATCGGCATCTGGCCGGTGGCGTCCATGGACGAACTGCGCTGGAGCCCGGGCCCGGTGGCGCGGCGCCTGCAGCGCCTGATCGAGGCAGACGATGCGAGCGCTCCGTAGGCTCGTCCTGCTCGCGGCATTCGGCGCGATCCTCGCGGCGCTCGCGTGGGCCGCGTGGTTCAGCCTGCGCCCGCTCGAGCCGCCGCGGATCCCGTTCGACTTCACCGTCAAGAGCGGGGCGAGCCTGAAGACGGTCGCCCGGACCCTTGCGGACGAGGGACTGCTGCCCGAACCCCAGACGTTCTGGCTTCTCGGGCGCGTGCTCGGCAAGGCGGGATCGCTGCAGGCTGGAATCTACCGGCTCTCCGCGCCGGTGACCCCCCTCGAGCTCCTCGACAAGCTGGCAAAGGGCGACGTCCTGCCGATCGAGATCGCGTTCGTGGAGGGAACGACCTTCCGGCAGTGGCTCGCGCAGATGAAGCGGCACCCGCACATCCGCTCGACTCTCGACGGCCTGGGCGAAGCCGAGATCCGTTCCGCGCTCGGGATATCGGAGCCGTCGCTCGAGGGGCTCTTCTTCCCCGACACCTACCGGTTCGTCGCCGGCACGACCGACGTGGAGATCCTGAAGCGCGCCAACGCCCAGATGGTCCGGCGCCTGGCCCGCGCGTGGGAGGCGCGCGACCCGGGGGTGCCGCTCGCCGGCCCCTACGAAGCCCTCATTCTCGCCTCCATCGTCGAAAAGGAAACGGGGCAGTCCGGTGAACGGGCATCCATCGCGTCGGTGTTCGTGAACCGCATGCGCAAGGGCATGCGGCTGCAGACGGACCCGACGGTGATCTACGGGCTGGGCGCGAGTTTCGACGGGAACCTGCGCAAGCGCGACCTCCAGGCCGACACGCCCTGGAACACCTACACCCGCGACGGGCTCCCGCCGACCCCCATCGCGATGCCCGGCGCCGCCTCGATCGCGGCCGCCGTGAATCCCGCCGCGACCGAGTACCTCTACTTCGTCGGCCGCGGCGACGGCTCGCACCAGTTTTCGCGCACGCTCGAGGAGCACAACCGCGCGGTGGCAAAATACCAGCTGGGACGATCATGACGACCGGCCGGTTCATCACCGTGGAGGGCATCGACGGAGCGGGGAAGTCCTCGCACCTCGAGTTCCTCGCGAGCGCGATCCGCGCGCGCGGCGCCGAGGCCGTCGTGACGCGCGAGCCCGGCGGCACGCCCCTGGGCGAGAAGCTGCGCGAGCTCGTCCTGCACGAGCCGATGGACGGCACCACCGAGGCGCTGGTGATGTTCGCCGCGAGGCGCGAGCACCTCGTGCGCGTGATCGAGCCGGCGCTCGCCCGCGGCGCGTGGGTGCTCTCGGACCGGTTCAGCGACGCGACCTTCGCCTACCAGTGCGGCGGGCGCGGCCTCGACCGCGGCGTGTTCCGCACGCTCGAGTCGCTCGTGCATCCGCACCGCCGTCCGGACGCGACGTTCCTGTTCGACCTCGACCCGGCCGCGGCGCTCGAGCGCCAGCGCGCCCAGAGCCGCACGCCGGACAAGTTCGAGCGCGAGGCGGCGGGATTCTTCGGGCGCGTGCGCGAGGCCTACCTCGATCGCGCCCGGGAAGATCCCGCGCGGGTGCGGGTGATCGACGCGTCCGGGGGCATCGAGGACGTGCGCGCCCGGCTGGCCGAGGCCTTCGCGAGGGCTTTCCCGTGAACGCGCTGCCCTGGCATCGCGAGGCGCTGGAGCGGCTGATGGGGCGCCACCCGCGGCTGCCGCACGCGATCCTCGTCTCCGGCCGCCGCGGAATCGGCAAGGTGGCGTTCGCGCGCGAGCTGGCGAGAAGCCTGCTGTGCGAATCGCCCATCGACAGGCTGGCCTGCGGACAATGCCCGTCGTGCCATTGGTTCGGGCAGTCGAACCATCCCGACTACCGGGAGGTCGTTCCGGAATCCGCCGAGGAAGGCGATGGCGAAGGGGGCGAGGCCGACTCCGGCAAGGAGGCCGGCAAGAAGAGCCTCGTCATCAAGATCGACCAGGTGCGGGCCATCCGGGAGTTCGTGTCCCTCTCAACCCACCGCGCCGGACATCGCGTCATCGTGCTGCACCCGGCTCAGGCGCTGCAGCCGGCGGCGGCGAACGCGCTCCTCAAGACGCTCGAGGAGCCGCCGCCGGCAACGGTCATCGCCCTCGTGAGCGACAGGCCGGCGCGGCTCCTCGCGACCATCCGCAGCCGCTGCGAGTCGGTCGTGCTGCGGGCGCCGGAGCGCGAGAGCGCGCTGGCATGGCTGAAGGCGGGGGGCGCGCAGGAGCCCGAGGCCGCGCTCGCCCTCGCGGGAGGCGCGCCGCTGCTCGCCGCCGAGCTTGCGCAGCCCGAGGATCGCGAATGGCGCCGCCGCGTCGTGGCCGAACTCTCGCGCCCGGACGGCGCGCACGTGCTCGCCTTCGCGGCCGGCTTCGACCGCGCGCTCCTCGAGAGAACGCTCTTCGTGATGCAGACCTGGGTGCACGACCTCGTGCGTCTCAAGAGCGCGGGGGAAGCGCGGCATCACGTCGATTCGGTCGCGGCCCTCAAGGCGAAAGCGCGCCGCGCGCGCCTCGACCGGCTGCTAGCGCTGGACCGCGAATTGCTGGAGGCGCGACGGCTCGTCTCGCACCCGCTGAACGCGCGGCTTGCAGCCGAGCACTTGATGATGGCTTACAATCGAGCCACACTTGCCTGAGCCATGAGCGAAATCGCATCCGAACATGCCGTCGCGCGGCCGGGGGTCTTTTCCCTGGTCATCCGCACGAAGGCGGCGCTTTATGCCGCCTGGATCCCGCTCCTGCGCGGCGGAGGGATTTTCGTGCCGAGCACGCGCGAGCACCGCCTGGGCGACGACGTGATGGTGCTGCTGTCGCTGCTCGACGACAACGTGAAGATCCCCATCCAGGGTCACGTGGCCTGGGTGAATCCCGCGCACGCCGCGAGCAACCGGCCGCAGGGTTTCGGCGTCCAGCTGCAGGACAACGAGACCTGCCGCGAGCTCAGGAAGCGCGTCGAGGGGCTGCTCGCCGGGGCGCTCCAGTCCGCCAGGCCGACGCACACGCTGTAGCAAGACGGCGCGCGGCCGGCGCGCGCCGGTAGAATGCGCGCCATGCTCGTCGACTCCCACTGCCACCTCGACTTTCCGGAACTCCGCGGCGACCTGCCTGCGCTCATCGAGCGCATGGCCGCCAACGGCGTGACCCACGCGCTCACGATCTCGACCACGCTTGCGGGATTTCCCGCCGTGCGCGAGGTCGCCGAGTCCCGGGACAACCTGTGGTGCACCGCGGGCGTGCATCCCGACGAGCGCCGCGACGGGCGCGAGGCCACGGTCGAGGAGCTCGTCGCGCTCGCGAGCCACCCCAAGGTCGTGGCGATCGGCGAGACGGGACTGGACTATTTCCGGGTCGAGGGCGACACGGACTGGCAGCGCGAGCGCTTCCGCGCGCACATCCGCGCGGCGCGGGCGTGCGCGAAGCCGTTGGTCATCCACACGCGCGAGGCGGCGGCCGACACCCTGCGCATCCTGGAGGAGGAGGGCGCCTCGCAGGTCGGAGGCGTGATGCACTGCTTCACCGAGTCGCGCGAGGTCGCCGACGCCGCGATGGGGCTGGGTTTCCTCATCTCGTTCTCGGGCATCGTCACCTTCAAGAACGCGCTGGCCCTGAAGGAGGTCGCCAGGCACGTCCCGCTCGAGCGAATGCTGGTCGAGACGGATTCCCCCTACCTGGCTCCCGTGCCCCACCGCGGCAAGACCAACGAGCCGGCGTTCGTGCGCCACGTGGCCGAGGAAATCGCGCGCCTCAAGGGCGTCGGCCTCGAGGCGGTGGCCGAGGCGACGACGCGCAATTTCTTCTCCCTGTTCCGCGATGCGCGGCCGGCGGCCTGAGGGCGCGGCGGGCGCCCGATGAGCGCCTCGGACCTGCTCGCCTACTGCCGGGCGGGATTCGAGAAGGAGTGCGCGCAGGAGCTGACGGCGCTCGCCGCGCGATCCGGGGTCGAGGGATACGTGAAGGCGCGACCCGACAGCGCCTTCGCGCTGTTCCACCCGCACGACGCTGCCGCCGGACAGGACCTCGCGCGGCGGCTCGATGCCGGCGCGCTCGTCTTTCCGAGGCAGGTGGTGCGCTGCGGGCCCATGCTCGCGGACCTGCCGGTCGGCGACCGCGTCGCGCCGATCGCGGCTGCCGCCGCGGCCCTCGGCCGCTCCTGGCGCGAGCTGTTCCTCGAGACGCCGGACACCAACGACGGCAAGGCGCTCGCGTCCCTCATCCGGCCGCTGGAGACGCACCTGCACCGTGCGCTGGCCAAGGCGGGCGTGGCCATCGACGACCCGGCTGCCGCCGAGCGCCTGCACGTCTTCTTCGTCGGCGGCACGGCGTGCCACGTCGGCGCCTCGCGCGTGGCGGTGAGCTCCCCCTGGCCAATGGGCATCCCGCGGCTTCGCATGCCGCGCGGCGCGCCCTCGCGATCCACGCTCAAGCTCGCGGAGGCCCTGGCATTCTTCGTGGGCGAGGAGGCCCTCGCGAAGCGGATGCGGCCCGGCATGACGGCCGTCGACCTGGGCGCCTCGCCCGGCGGATGGACGTGGCAACTCGTCCGGCACGGGCTCATGGTCACCGCGGTGGACAACGGCCCGATGGACGCAGCCCTGCTCGAGTCCGGCCAGGTCAGGCACCGGCGGGAGGACGCGTTCCGCTTCCGGCCGCCCGATCCCGTCGACTGGATGGTGTGCGACGTGGTGGAGAGCCCGTCCCGCGTCTGCGCGCTCGTGGCGCGCTGGGTGGCCGAGGGCTGGTGCCGCGAGGCGATCTTCAACCTGAAGCTGCCGATGAAGAAGCGCTGGGAGGAGGTGCAAAGGGCGCGCGCGATCGTCGACGAGGCCCTCGCGGGCGCCCCATACCGCCTGCGCATGAAGCACCTCTACCACGATCGCGAGGAGATCACCGCCTGGCTTGCGGCGGGAAGGCGCCAGGGCGCGTGCTAGACTCGACGCGCCCCCGAGAAGCCGCGAGGATTGCGTGCCGACCATGAAGCGAATCGTCATCTCCGAGAACATGGACGCGCCTGCCGTCGCGGTCCTGGCGCGCGATTTCGACGTCGACTACCGGCCGGCGCTGGTGGAGGACGCGGCGGAACTCGCGAAGGCGCTGGCCCTGGCCGACGCCTGGATCGTCCGCAACCGCACGCAGGTGCGTGGAGCGCCGCTGGCCGCCGCCTCGCGCCTGCGGGTCGTGGGGCGGCTGGGCGTCGGGCTGGACAACATCGACCTCGAGGCCTGCGCCGCGCGCGGCGTGGAGGTGATCCCCGCCACCGGCGCCAACGCGGAGTCGGTGGCCGAGTACGTGCTGGCGATGTCGATGATCCTGCTGCGCGGCGCGGCCTACCTGTCGACCTCCGCCGTCGCCTCCGGGCGCTGGCCGCGCCAGATGCTGTCCCAGGGCCGCGAGGTATGGGGGAAGACGGCGGGGCTGGTGGGCTTCGGCAGCATAGGTCGCGTCACCGCCCGCAAGGCGCGCGCCATGGGACTGCGCGTCGTCGCCTTCGACCCGGCCATCGCGGCGGATTCGCCCGTCTGGAGCGAGCACGGCGTCGAGCCTTGCGGCCTCGACGATCTCCTCGCGATCTCCGACGTGGTGTCCCTCCACCTGCCACTCGTCGAGTCCACGCGCCGGCTCATCGACGACTCCCGGATCGCGCGCATGAAGGCGGGCGCGGTCCTCGTGAATTCCGCGCGCGGCGGCATCGTCGACGAGGCTGCCCTCGCGCGGGCGCTGCGCGAAGGACGCCTCGCGGGCGCGGCGCTGGACGTCTTCGAGGAGGAGCCGCTCGCCGCGGCGAGCGTGCTGGCCGACGCGCCCAACCTCGTCCTCACGCCGCACATCGCGGGCGTCACCCTGGAATCGAACGAGCGCGTGAGCAGCCTCGTCGCCGACCGCGTGGCCGCCTTCCTGAGCCGCTGAGGGATGCCGGGGCGCCTAGTGGCGCCAGACCTGGAGCAGGTTGTTGTACGCGTCGGTCCAGAGCCGCCAGTCGGGCTGCGGCGCGACGGGCTCCGTCGCGACGACGATCTCGGGGCGGAGGATGAAGGGCTTCCAGCGCGTGAGGAGCACCCAGTCGCTCGTGGTGCCGCCGTCGTCGCCCGTCTCGTGCACGAAGGCGTATTCCAGGCCGTGCTTCTCGGCGATCGCGAGGAGCACCGGCTTCAGGTCGAGGAAGCGGTTGGAGACGTGGAAGGCGATGACGCCCTGGGGCCTCATGTGCCGTAGGTAGGCCCCCACCGCCTCCAGCGTGATCAGGTGAACCGGGATCGAATCGCCGGAGAAGGCGTCGACGGCCAGCACGTCGAATCCCTGCACGGGCTCGCGCTCGAGGCTCAGCCGCGCGTCTCCCAGGACGATCTCGATCTTCGCGGCGCTGTCGCCGAGGTACGTGAACTGCTCGCGCGCGATGCGCGGCACGTCGGGGTTGATGTCGTAGAAGCGGTAGGTGTCGTCGGCGTCGCCGTAGGTCGCGAGCGTGCCCGCGCCGAGGCCGATCACGCCCACCTTGATCGCGCGCCCCTCGTGGGCGAGGATCGTCTTGCCGATGCCCGAGGAGGTCTTGTAGTAGGTGGTCGCCGCGCGGCGGTACTTCTCGCTCATCCACTGCTCGCCGTGCAGGATGGCGCCGTGCACGAGCGAGCGGTAGCGCGTCTCGGGGTCGTCGTCGCGGGCGAGCGTCTCCTTCACGCGCATCACGCCGTAGAAGTTGCGCTCTACCAGGACCGTGTCCTCGGTGAAATTGTCCACGCGGTACGCCAGCGCGCCCGCCGTGAACAGGGCCACGGCGCCGAACATGGCGACCACGGGCTTCGGGCGGTCGAGGTTGAGATACAGCGCCAGGAGCGCCACCACGACCAGCGCGATCTCGAGCTCGAGGTAGCCCGGGAGGGTGAGCGGCGCCGCGATCCCGACGAGGACGCCGCCCACGACGCCTCCCAGCGACACGACGAGGTAGAAGAGCGTGAGGTGCCTCGGACCGGGACGCAGGCGCGCCAGCTCGCCGTGGCAGAACATGCACACGATGAAGAGGCCCACGGTGAACACGCCGACCTGCCAGACGAGCTCGAACTGCAGCCGCTTGTCCGCCAGGAACCACGCCATCACGCACACGATCCAGACGAGGCCCCCGAGGAAGGCATCGCGCCGGTACCAGCGTGTACCCTCGAAGCACAGGATGAAGGTGAGGAGGTAGATCGCGAGCGGGATCACCCACAGCAGCGGAATCGACGAGATGTTCTGCGTCAGGTGGTTCGAGACCGCGAGCAGCGTCACCGACCCCATCGAGGCGAGGGCCAGCCACACGAGAAGCGAGCGCAGGCCCGGGCGCGGCTCGGCGGCCTCCTGCGGGCTCGGCGTCGCGCGTTCGAGCGCGGGAAGCGCGCGGCTCCTCCAGGCGAGCCCGGCGCACACCGCGACGAAGAGCGCGTAGCCCCCCGACCAGGCCCACGACTGCTGCGGGCTCGCGAGCCACGGCTCGAACAGGAAGGGGTAGCCCAGGAGTGCCAGCATCGAGGCGAAGTTGGAGAGCGCGAACAGGCGGTAGGGGCTCGAGCCGGGGAATTCGCGCGCGAACCAGGCCTGGATGAGAGGGCTCGTCGTGGACAGCAGGAAGTAGGGCAGCCCGACGGTGGCGAAAAGGAGCAGGAGGATGCGCACGACCGGGTTGTCGTCGCCGGCTGGCTTCCAGGATTCGCCGGGCAGTATCGGCAGGAACGCGAGGCTCGCCACGAGGAGCCCGACGTGGATCCAGTTCTGCCGCGGCGAGGCGACTTTCGTGGTGATCCAGTGCGAATAGGCATAGCCCAGCAGCAGGACGAGCTGGAAGAACACCATGCAGCTGGTCCAGACGATTGCCGCGCCCCCGAACCAGGGAAGGATCTGCTTGGCGAGGATGGGCTGGACCAGGAAGAGCAGGAAGGCGCTCAGGAAGATCGTGGCGGCGTGAAGCAGCATCGCGCGATTCTGTGTTTTATGGAGCAGCGTGGAGTGCGCGGAATGTTATCACGCGTCCCGCGGCCGCCCGGGGCGCGTTGCTATACTCGGCGCCGATGCTCGCCAACCTCGTTCGACTCGCGCTCGCCGCGGAACTCGCCGCCTGGACCGCGCTGGCGGCATGGCTTCGCGCGCGCCACGGCTGGAGCCTGCCGGCGACCGTCGCCGGCGTGGCCGCAGGGGCCGCCGGCGCGCGCCTCGTCGTCATCGCCGCCACGTTCTGCATCGCGTGGTTCGCCCGCTCGCCGCGGGCCGCGGGCCAGCGTCTGGGCATCGCGGGCACCGCCGTCCTCGTGGCGGGCGAATGGCGGGCGATGCTCGCCAACAATTTCCTCTGGCTGCCGTTCGAGCGCCTCGTGCTGCGCGCCGATCCGACGCCGGCGCCCGGCGCCCGCGTGCCGGTGATCCTCGTCCACGGCTATTTCTCCAACCGCGGCACGCTGACGGGCCTCGCGCGCGCGCTCGACGCGGCCGGCATCGGGCCCGTTTTCGTGCCCACCCTGCCCGCCATCGTCGCGCCGATCGAGGATTTCGCGGCGCACCTGGAACGCATCGTGCGCGAAGTGACCGAGGCTTGCGGGCAGCCGCGCGCGATCCTCGTCTGCCACAGCATGGGCGGGCTCATCGCGCGCACCTACCTGTCGACGCATGGCACGCAGCGCGTCGCCGGCCTCGTGACCCTGGGCAGCCCGCACCACGGTTCGGTGCTGGCCGCGCTGGGAGCCGGCCGGAACGGCGCTCAAATGCGTCCGGGGAGCGCGTTCCTGGGAATGCTCGCCCGCGCCGAAGGCGAAAAGGGGCCGGGTTGCGCGACCCTGTCGATCTCCACGGCGCACGACAACCTCGTGGCCCCGCAGGAGTCGAGCCGGCTCCACTGGGCGCGCAACGAGACGATTCACGGCGTGGGCCACCTCGCGATGCTGCTCGACGCGCGCGTGCACCGGGCGGTGCTCGACGAGCTCGCGCGCCTGGGCGCGCGGCCCGCGCGCTAGAGCAGCGCCAGGACTTCCGCAGCGTGGTTGGACACGTCGGGGCGGTCGATGACGTGGGCGATGCGCCCTTGCTCGTCGATGATGAAGGTCACCCGGTCGGCCATGCCGACGAGCGCCTTGGCGGCCGACAGCAGGCCGGCCCCGCCGATCGTCCCGAAGGCGCGGCCCACGACGCCGCCCTTGTCCGCGAGCAGCGGGAAGTTCAGCCCGTGCTTCGCCGTGAACCTGCGGTGCGAGGCCTCGTCCTGCGTCGACACGCCGAGAATGGCCGCGCCCCGCGCGGCGATCTCGGCGTTGTGGTCGCGAAGCGAGCAGGCCTGCCTCGTGCAGCCGGGCGTGTCGTCCATGGGATAGAAATACATCACCAGCTTGCGTCCGCGGAAATCGGCGAGGCGCACGCGCGTGCCGTCGGTCGTGAGCCCCTCGAAATCGGGCGCGGGGTCGCCCGCCTTCAGCGCGGCGGCCACCGCTCAGCTCCCCTTCGGCAGCACGACGACGAGCAGCGTCGCCACGGGGCCCAGCAGGAGGGAGAACGCGAACCACAGGAGCCCGCTGCGGTTCTTCGCCTGCGCGAGTCCGGCGTTGATCAGGGCGAGCGTGCCCCAGCCTGCGAAGAACGGTGCCACCAGGATGGTTTCCATTGCGTGTCCTCCTACCAGTGGATGCCCTGGGTGATCTGGGCGAAGGCGACCTGCTCGGGCGTGAGCTCCACGTCCCTGGCGCCTTCCTTCCTGGACTGCGCGGCCGTCGAGTCCGGGAACATGCGGAAGGCCGTGTTGAGGATGATCTGCGTGGCCTTCGGCGCGACGGCGTGCAGGAGCGCTCCGAAGACGCCCAGCCGCGTGGCGATCCGCACCGGCTTGTAGACGATGGCTTCCACGACGAGGTCCGCCGCCTGCTCGGGCGTGAGGGTGGGCACGTGGTTGTAGAGCTTCGTCGGCGCGATCATCGGCGTCTTCACCAGCGGCATGTTGATGGTGGTGAAGGCGATGTTGTTGTCGGCGAACTCGCTCGCGGCGCAGCCGGTGAAGGAGTCGAGCGCGGACTTGGAGGCGACGTACGCCGAGAAGCGCGGCGCCTGGGTGAGCACGCCGATCGACGAGATGTTGATCACCTGCCCCCGGTTCTGCTTCATCATGGCCGGCAGGAACCCCATGATCAGGCGAAGGCTCCCGAAGTAGTTCAGCTGCATCGTGCGCTCGAAGTCGTGGAAGCGATCGAAGGAGGACGCGATGCCGCGGCGAATGGACCGGCCCGCGTTGTTCACGAGGTAGTCGCAGCGCCCGAACTCCTTGAGCACGGTCGCGACGAGGCGGTCGCAGTCCGCGATGTCGGCGAGGTCGCAGGAGATGAACCTGCCCTTGCCGCCCTTCGACTTGATCCTCGCCATGACGGGCGCCGCCTTTTCCGGGTCGCGCGCCACCACCACCACCTGCGCGCCCGCTTCCGCCATCTTGTAGGCCGTGGCCTCGCCGATTCCCGAGGTGCCTCCCGTGATGACGATCACCTTGTCCCGCACCTTGCCCGCGAGCGAGCGGTCGATGAAGAGGTCGGGGTCGAGATGGCGTTCCCAGTAGTCCCACAGGCGCCACGCGTAGTCCTCCAGGGGGGGCACCGCGATGCCCGAGCCCTTGAGCGCCCTGGCGCAATCGCGATTGTCGAAGCGCGTCGGGTAGTTGATGAACTTGAACATGTCCCTCGGGATGCCCAGGTCCGCGAGCACCTGCTTCTGGATGCGGCGGACGGGCGCGAGCGACATCGCCGAGTCGACCACGAACCCGG
>JAGRPO010000211.1 GCA_019449455.1 Betaproteobacteria bacterium
GGCAGATGCCGTCGGTCACCGAGATCACCGTCCCCTCGGTGCGCTTCTCGGCGGCCACCTGGAGGTTCTGGATCTTCGACTTGATGAGTTCGCTGATTTCAGCCGGATTGATTTGCATGCGGGGCTCCGATACGTAGTCTTGCGTCAGCGCGCGAGCGCGGCTGCCATCTGTGCGAGCGCGTCGCGCATCGAGGCGTGGATCACCTCGTCGCCGACGTGGACGCGGGCTCCACCGATGAGGGATGCGTCGACCTCCACCGTCGCCTCGACGCTGCGCCCGTACTTGCGGGCGAGCTCGGCGACGAGGTCCTGGAATTCCGGGTCCGCGAGCGGCCTGGCGCTCACGATACGGACCTTGAGCACGCTCTCGTGGGTGCGCTTGAGCGCGTCGAACTGCGCCGCGATCTCCGGCAGCAGCACCGCGCGGGCGCCGTCCACGAGGATCGTGACGAGGTTCCTCACGTGCGCCGAGAGCCTGTCGCCGCCCACGCCGAAGAAGAGCTCCAGCTTCTGCGCGCGGGTCAGGCGCGGGTTGCCGAGCATGTCGGCCATCTGCGGGTCGGCGGCGATGGCGCCGGCGAGCGCGAGCCCGTCGGACCATCCCGCGAGGTCCTTGACCTCCAGCGCGGAGCGGAACGACGCTTCGGCGTAGGGGCGGGCGAGGGTGGCGATTTCGGCCATGGCGCTTCCTAGAGCTGGGCCTTCAGCTTGTTGAGCATCTCGGTGTGGGACCTGGCGTCGACCTCGCGCTGGAGGATCTTCTCCGCGCCGGCCACGGCCAGGGCGGCCACCTGCTCGCGCAGCTCCGTCTTCGCCTTGGCGACTTCGGAGGCGATCTGCTCGCGGGCGCCGGCGATGATGCGGTCGGCCTCGGCCTTGGCGGCGGCCTTCGCCTCCTCGACGATCTGGGCGCCGCGCTTCTCGCTGTCGCCCAGCACGCCCGAGGCGCGCTCGCGCGCGGCCTTCACCTCGGCGTCGCCCTTGCGCTCGGCCTCGACGAGCGCGGCCTTCCCCTTCTCGGCGGCGGCCAGCCCGTCGGCGATGCGCTTGTTGCGCTCGTCGATCGCGGTGCTGAGCGGCGGCCAGATGAACTTGACCGCGAACAGGATCAGGAAGAAGAACGAAACCGCCTGGACGAGCAAGGTCGCGGTGATGTTCATGGCGAACGACCCTTCCGTTAGGCCCGGGTTACTTGATGACCGACAGGAGCGGGTTCGCGAAGCCGAAGAACATCGCGATGCCGACGCCGATCAGGAACGCCGCGTCGATGAGACCGGCGAGCAGGAACATGAACTTCTGGAGCTGCGGAATCAGCTCGGGCTGGCGGCCGGCGGCCTCCAGGAACTTGGAGCCCATGATGCCGATGCCGATGCAGGCGCCGATGGCGCCCAGGCCGATGATGATGCCGATGCCGAGCGCCGTGTAGGCTTGGACGAGGGCGAGGAACTGAGCCATTGTTTTTCCTTTCGGAGGTGCGGGTGTTGAAGTTGAGGACGTGATTCGATGCGTTTCTAGTGGTGCTCGTGGGCCATCGCGATGTAGACGACCGACAGCACCATGAAGATGAAGGCCTGCAGCAGGATGATCAGGATGTGGAACACCGCCCAGGCCCAGGTGAGGACGCCCGCGGCGACCCCGGCGAGGATTCCGCCGGCGCTGAAGCTCGCGATCGTGCCCAGCAGGCCCAGGAGCATGAAGATGAGCTCGCCCGCGTACATGTTCCCGAAGAGCCGCATGCCGAGCGAGACGGGCTTGGCCAGCAGTTCGATCAGGTTGAGGGCGAAGTTCGGGATCCACAGCAGCGGGTTCGAGCCGAAGGGCGCGGTGAAGAGCTCGTGCACGAAGCCGCCGGCTCCCTTGGCCTTGAAGCTGAAGTAGATGATGAA
>JAGRPO010000212.1 GCA_019449455.1 Betaproteobacteria bacterium
CCTGAATGCGGGAGCCTCGCACGATTTCGTCCTCGAGCCGCCGACCTGCGAGCTGCATTACTGGCGCGAAGACGCGGGCCTGGTCAGCCACGTCACCTTCATCGGCGACTACGGCGGGCGCTCTCCGTTCTACGACGAGAGCGGCAAGCTCATCGATTGAGGCCCGACTGCCGCGCCTGGTGCTCGACGACCTCGAGGCTCGGACCGGCCCGCAGTTCATTCAGCCTTCGCCTCGCGTCCGCGACGATGATCGGGTTGTAGCCCGACTGCTCCATCAGCGAAATGGCGTAGTGATCCTGGCTGACGCCCCTCGACAGCTTGTAGTCATAGCGCAGGCGCCCCGCCTCGTCCTGCGTCGACGTGAAGTGCACCGTTTCCGATCCGGGCAGCTCCGCGCAAAGCTCCGTGTCGTGCGTCGAGAAGAAGAAGAACGCCCGCTTGCCCACGAACTTGCCTATCGCGATGAGTGCCGCGAGCTTCTCGGGCCTGTTCGTCCCCTTGAAGGGCTCGTCGACGAAGTACAGGCACGGCCTGTTCGCGTCCATCTCGTCGAGAAACTCCTTCAGCCGCGCAATTTCCATCTGGAAATAGCTGGAGCCGCCGGAGACCGTATCGCGCAGCGACAGCGACGTGCGCGCGCACGCATCGGGCAGGACGGCTTGCCTCGCATGGCAGAACCCGAGGCCGCGGGCGAAAACGACGCAGATCGCCATCGCCTTCATGAACGTCGATTTCCCGGACATGTTGGCGCCGCTGACGATCACGAGATTCCGCATCGACGAAAAGTCGTTCTCGACGGGGTGGGCAATCAACGGATGATAGAGACCGACAACCGACAGCTCGTCGGGCCTGCCGAATGCGGGCTCGACGACGCTCTCGTATCGGGAGACGTAGCGGGAGACGCCAAGCCTCAGGTCGACTTCCGCCACCCGCGTGATCAGGTCGAGGTAATCGCGACGGTAGTCGTCGACGCGCCTTGCGAAGCCCTGGTACGCGATGAGCTCAAAAAGCGAGAAGACGTTCAGGTACTCGATGACGTATTCCACGAACGTCCCCACGCCGATCGTGGGCTCCGACACCAGCAGCGACACGCGCCAATCAGCCCTGTACCGACGAGCCCGGGGCTTGTCGCACGCCCCTCCGGGGCTGGTGCAATCGATGCCGGTGTCGCGGAGGCTCCTGCTGCAGGCGAGCAGGAGGTTCAGCGTCATGAGGTAGCGCAGGTCCCCGTCGATTCTCGGCGACATGGCCCTCGAAATCGCGAAATTGATGCCGAGAAAGAGAAGCGTCGGTGCGATCAGGACCGGATAGGCGGGTATGAACGCCCCGAGCACGAACGGTGCGACGGCCAGGAGCCCCAGCAGGTAGGCGTTCGGCAGGCGCGCCGCGCGAAACGTCCGCACCCAGGGGAATAGGTGATACATCGACGAATGGCGCATGGGCGAGAGCGCTCGCCGGATCCGGCAGGCGCGGTCTTCGTCGCCGGCCAGCGCCCGGTACCTTTGCAGCTCGCCTGGTGGGCAGCCGCGCTGGCTGCGCAATCGGTGGTACAGCAACTGTTGCCCGAGAGGCGTCGTCGCGTTATCGAGGCGGGCGAACAGGTCCGCGAGCTCGAGATCGTGCCAGGTCTGGTCGTCGAGTCCCGAATCGTCCCCGGGCTCGCGCAATGCGAGGTCCATGACCTCGATCTGGCTGAAATCCCTTTCCAAGGGGGAATCGAAGGATCCCGCGCCGAAAAGCCGCCGGTAAAGGATGGTCAACCTCGTCAGCATCGGTGAGCCATCCCTTTCTCGCGGTTGCCGTACCCGGGCTTTCGTGCGATGCGGATGTTATGAAAGTATCCGACCTGCGGCAATAAGTGATTCGCGGGAGTGCTAGTGGAAGTCGTGGCTTTCGGTCCGGAGCTCCCCCAGGAGCCGCGAGAGATCCTCGAAACGCCTCGCCAGGACGTGAACCACCAGCCCCTGCTTCTGCACCTGCCCGCCGACCGCCAACAGCCGCGAGCCGAGGATCGGGCGGCGGTTCTTCTCCACGATGTCGTTCCACACCACCAGGTTCACGTAACCGGTCTCGTCCTCCAGCGTCACGAACAGGACGCCGCTCGCGGTCGCCGGCCGCTGGCGGCAGGTGACGATCCCGGAGGTGCGGATCCACTGGCCATGGCGGGCGCCGGCGACCTCCTCCGCCGTGCGCAGCCCCCGGGTCTTCAGCTGGCCCCGAAGGATGGCGAGCGGGTGGCGCCTCAGGGTGAGCCCCACCGAGGCATAGTCGCCCACGACTTCCTGGCCCTCGGTGGGAGCCGCCAGGCCCGCCATCGCCTCCTCGACGCCGGCAGGAAGCGCGAGCCGGGTCGCTTCGTCCACCGCCAAGGTCGACCACAGGGCCTCGCGACGATGCCCGGCGAGACTCGCCAGGGCATCGGCCCGGGCCAGGTTGGCGAGGTCCGCTTTCTCCAGGCCGGCCCGTCGCGCCAGATCATCGATGGAAATAAATATTCTTTTATTTCTTGCTATTACAACTGATTTCGCAGATTCGACTTTAAGTCCTCCAACCATCCCCAAACCGAGCCGGATGGCAGGTTCTCCGGACGAACCGGGCTCGAGCGAGCTGTCGACCTCGCTCGCCAGAACATCGACCGGCCGCACCTCGACCCCGTGCCGGCGGGCGTCCTGCACGATCTGCGACGGGGTGTAGAACCCGAGCGGCTGGCTGTTCAGCAGCGCGCAGGCGAAGGCGGCCGGCTCGTGGCGCTTGAGCCAGCAGGAGACATAAACCAGGAGCGCGAAGCTGGCGGCGTGGGATTCGGGGAAGCCGTATTCGCCGAAGCCCTGGATCTGCCGGAAGATCTGCTCGGCGAAGGCCCGCGAATAACCGCGCGCGAGCATCCCGTTCACGAGCTTCTCCCGGAAGGGCTCGATGCCGCCGCGCCGGCGCCAGGCGGCCATGGCGCGGCGCAACTGGTCCGACTCCCCGGGCGTGAAGCCAGCCGCCACGACCGCAAGCTGCATCACCTGCTCCTGGAAAATGGACACGCCCAGCGTCCTCTCGAGGACGCCCCTCACCGCCTCGCTGGGATAGGTGACGGCCTCCGTGCCCTCGCGGCGGCGCAGGTACGGATGCACCATGCCGCCCGTGATCGGCCCGGGGCGCACGATCGCCACCTCGATCACCAGGTCGTAGAAGCAGGCGGGCTTGAGGCGAGGAAGCATCGACATCTGCGCCCGCGACTCGATCTGGAAGACGCCGATGGTGTCGGCGCGCTGGGCCATCTCGTAGACGGCCGGGTCCTCGGCGGGGATGTCGGCCATCGTGAGGCGCTTCCCGCGGTAGCCGTTCACCAAGTCGAGGGCGCGGCGGATGCAGGAGAGCATCCCCAGCCCCAGGACATCGACCTTGAGCAGGCCCAGGGCGTCCAGGTCGTCCTTGTCCCACTGGATGACGGTGCGATCGGGCATCGAGGCGTTCTCCACCGGGACCAGCCGCGAGAGCCGCCGGTTGTCGATCACGAAACCGCCCGGGTGCTGCGACAGGTGCCGCGGAAAGCCGACCAGCTGGCCCGTGAGCTCGACCACCTGCTTCACCACGCGGTTCCCGGGGTCGAAGCCGGCCTCGACGAGCCGCTTCTTGAGCGCTTCGCGGTCGTCCCACCACGAGAGCGACTTGGCCAGCAGGTCGAGCTGGTCGAGGGACAGCCCCAGCGCCTTGCCCACGTCGCGAAGGGCGCTCCTGGGCTGGTAGGTGATGACCACCGCCGTGAGCGCCGCGCGCTCCCGGCCGTACTTCGCGTAGATGTACTGGATCACCTCCTCGCGCCGCTGGTGCTCGAAGTCGACGTCGATGTCGGGGGGCTCGTTGCGCTCCTTGGAGATGAAGCGCTCGAAGAGGGCGGACATGCGGGCCGGGTCTACCTCGGTGATACCCAGGCAGTAGCAGACGGCGGAATTGGCGGCCGACCCGCGCCCCTGGCAGAGGATCGCCTGGCTGCGGGCGAAGGCCACGATGTCGTGCACGGTGAGGAAGAAAGGCTCGTAGCCCATCTCCGCGATGAGGCGAAGCTCGTGCTCGACGGTGGCGACGATCGGCGCGGGCGGGCCCGTGGGATAGCGGCGGGCGAGGCCTTCGAAGGCGAGGCGGCTCAGGTGGCTCGCGGGCGTTTCGCCTTCGGGCACCAGCTCGCGCGGGTACTCGTAGCGGATCTCGTCCAGCGAAAACGCGCAGCGCGCGGCGGCGTCGAGCGTGGCGGCGAGAAGCTGCGGCGGATGGATCGCCGCGATGCGGCCGATGGGGCGCAGGTAGCGCTCCCCGTTGGGCTGCAGGCGCCGGCCCGCCTGCGATACCGGCACGCGAAGGCGGATGGCGGCCAGCACGTCCTGCAGGCGCTTGCGGCTGCGGCGGTGCATGTGCGCGTCGCCGGTGGCCACGAGCGGAAGGCGAAGCGCCTCGCCCAG
>JAGRPO010000213.1 GCA_019449455.1 Betaproteobacteria bacterium
CCCGCGAGCAGCGCCGTGCCCGCCACGCAGGCCACCGTGCTCGCCGCCAGCGCGCGCTTCTTGGCGGCGTGCGCGTCCGCCCACGCACCCACGACCGGGCCGGCCACCATCACGATCGCATACGAGACGCCCAGCGCCGCCGTCCACGCGAAGGTCGCCCACGGCGCGTTGCCCGCCACGGTCGCGACGAAGTACGCGTTGAACACGGCGGTGAGGACGACCGTGGTGTAACCGGAGTTCGCGAAGTCGTACATCGCCCACGCGAACAATTCCCGGCGGGCCACGCCGGGGTTCAGCGCGGGCGCGGTGTCACGGGCCATGGCGGGGGGATTGCGCGGCGGCGACGTTCGCTCGCTTCAGCACGGCCTGCGCTTCCTCGAGGGCGCGGTCGCGATCGACGAGAAGGTCGGCGATCGCGAGCGGCACGGCCACGTCGGGCACCACGCCCTCGCCCTCGATCCGCCTGCCGTCGGGGAAGGCGAAGCCCACCTCGCTGTAGGCGAGCTTGCCGCCGCCGGGCACGCTGGCATAGCCCATGAAGGCGAGGAGGCAACCGCAGGAAGTCTGGCCCACGACCTTCGCGCGCCCCTGCGACTGGAGGATCCCGGCGAAGAGCTCGCTGCCGCTGCCGCTCGCCGCGTTCACCAGCACCACGACCGGGCGCAGGTAGGCGCCCTTGCCTTCGAGCTCCTGCTCCAGCTTGACCACCTCGATCCACTCGAAGGCGAGCGTGATGGGCTTGCCGGTGCGCGTGAGCGTGCGGCCGATCGCGACCTTGTCTTTCTTCGCGAAGAATTGCGCGGCCACGTTTCGCACCATCAGCGCGGAGCCGCCGGGGTTGCCGCGCAGGTCGACCACGAGGCCCGGCGCATCCTTGAGCGATTCGATCGCCGCGATCATCCGCCCCTGCATCGACTGCTCCCATCCCGTGAGGCGGATGTAGCCGAATCCCGAGGGGAGCATGCGCTGCGCGACGCGCGGGCGAACCTTCGCTCGCAGGCGCATGAGGGATACCGCGAAGGGCGTGCCGTCGCCGCGCGCGAAAGCGAGGATCGCGGTCGAGCCTTCCTCGCCCGCGAGAATGCGGCGCGAGGCGTACAGGTGCTTCGCCTGCGCGGTGGAGCCCTCGCGGGCTTCGGCCAGCGCCTTCGCGTAGGCGGCATGCGCCGGCTCTCCCGCCACCTCGGCGAGCGTCATGCCCGGCCGGACGCCGGCCCAGAACGCGTCCGACTCGGGGTTCACGCCCGTCACCGCGAGCTTGCCTTCGAGGGGGCGGAAGGCGAACCCGAGCGTGACGGACTCGTGCCGGGCGATCTCTTCCGCGCGCCGCGGCGAGTCGACGCGGGTGTGCGAGTCGCGCAGCTCGCCGGTCATCCGGTCGAGGCAATCCCAGAACTCCTCGTCCGTGCCCGCGGCCAGGGCGCGCGGTTGCCAGCGGTCGCGCGCGGCATTCCAGTCCACGCCGTTGAGTTTCGCGTCGTAGTAGCGCTCGTTCACGGTGGTCCAGACGAAGTCGAGCGCCGCCCGCCGCCCCGCTTCGCCCAGCCCGATCCCCGCGGGCGGCGGCACCGGCGTGTCCGGCGGGGCGCCCGCCGGCGCGGCCTGGCGCGACAGGAGGTCGTTGGGGTCGAGTGCCGCGCACGCCGCGGCGAGCACGGCGGCGAGGACGAGGGCGGCGGTGCGTCGGATCGTGTTCATTCGGGAAGGCCGTGCGATCGAGGAGGAAAGCGGGTCCAAACGCGGCTAGACTGGGGGCACCGCAATCCGTGGCCAGAATAACCGATAACGTGAATCGTCCGGCGCGCTCGATCGTCCTCGTCGCCTTGTTCGCGGCCGCCTGCGCGAGCGTGCCCGCGCCCTCGCCGCCGACCGCCGCCAGGGAGACGCCCGATCCGGCGCCCTTCTCCACCGCGGCGGCGCTCGACGTGCTCCCGGCGGGTTGGAAGCCCTTCCGGCTCACGCGCTTCAAGAAGGCCACCGAGTACCGGCTCGTGCCGCTCGAGGACACGGTCGCGTTGCGGGCGGTCGCGGACGCCTCGGCGTCGGGCCTGCAGTTCGACACGGTGGCCGACCTTCACGAGCACCCGTGGCTCAGCTGGAAGTGGAAGGTGCCCGCGCTCAACGGGAAGGCCAACAACACGCTCGCGCACGTCGAGGATTCGCCGGCGCGCGTCATCGTCGTCTTCGAGGGGGCGCGCGACGCGCTGCCGGCGGCGGAGCAGATCAACTACGACCTCGCCAAGGCGATGGGCGGCAACGGGCTGCCCTTCGCGACGCTCATGTACATCTGGGAAAACCACCTCCCGGAAGGCGCGGTCATCTCGCACCACTTCACCACCCGCATCAAGATGATCGTCGCCGGCAGCGGCCGCAAGGATCTCGGCACCTGGCACGAGGAGCGGGTGAACGTCCTCGAGGATTACCGCCGCGCGTTCGGCGAGGAGCCGCCGCGCGTGCGGGCGGTGGGCATCATGAGCGACTCGGACAACACGGGCGCGCGCACGGTCGCCTGGTACGGCGACATCCGGTTCGGCCGCCGGTAGGGCGTCCCGGCCGCTATTTCTTCGCGGCCGCGGGCGGGATCTTCGGCGCCGCGGGCGGGGCCTTCGGCGGCGCGGCGGTCGCCGGCTTTGCGTTGCCGGGCGGGGCTGCCGCGACGTCATTCCCCGCGGGGCACGCCACGGCCCGAAGCGTGGAGACGGCGTGCTCGCGCTGCAGGAGGGCGAGGCGCGCGATGAGCTCCGTGTCCGGCTCGCGCACGAGGAAGATCGAATCCTTCACTTCCTTCGCGAAGGGGCCCGACTCGGCGCCCTTCGCGCCTTTCGCTTCCACCTGCGCCAGGAACCGGCGCGCGGCATCCTCCGTGGAGAACACGCCGAGCGAGATGGCGTGGTCGGGCCTCAGCGACAGGTCGCCGATGCCCAGCTTGCGCAGGCCGGCGACGGCCTGCTCGGCGGCGCGGCGGTCCCTCGCGGGCGGGATGAAGACCCAGTGGCGCGTGATCTCCTCGACCTTGCGCTCGACCAGGCGGTCGCCGAGCTTCATGGCGGCGAAGGCCTCGCGCACCTGCGGCAGGTCGGCCGGCGCCACGCCGGCGAACTCCACGCACGCCGCGCCGACGAGGGTCTGGGCCTGCAGGCGCGTCTCCTCGGCTTTCCTGGCCGCGATGAGCGGCGGGATGACGGCCACGACCCTGGCGTCGTCGCGGTTGCGCTCGCGCCTCGAGAAATCCGGCTCGGCCGGCGGCGCGGTGAGCCACAGGTGCGCGCCGAAGGCGACGATCGCGATGAGCAGGAGGAAGAAGAGCAGGCGGGACACGGGTCGCGTCAGGGAGCGCGGGCGATGAGGACGAGGCCGTCGAGGACCAGATTGTCGTTCAACGTGACGGGCATGGGAAGGTGCGAGCCCAGTTCGGGGGCGGCGCCGCCGGAGAGCAGGATGCGCTCCGGCGCGCATCCGGCCGAGACCATGGCCGCGCGCATGCGCTCGATCGCGCCGACCGCCGCCTGGACCGACCCGGTGGTGATCGCGTCGGGCGTGCTCTTCGGGAAGGGGTCGTAGTGACCCTCGGCGAGGCCCAGCTGCGCGGTGCCGGCGCCCAGCGAGCGGCGCATGAGGGCCGGCCCGGGCACGATGACACCCCCCAAGAAAAGCCCGTCGGCGCGAAGGGCGTCCACGGTGAGGGCGGTGCCCACGCTCACCACGAGCTGGTGGACGGCGGCCGACCGGTGCGCGGCGATGAGCCCGGCCCAGCGGTCCGTGCCGAGCTGCGCGGCATCGCGGTAGCCGCTGGTCACGCCGAGCTGCTCGCGGCGCGAGGCGATGAACGAAATCGGCAGGCCGCGGCGCGCGCAGGCATCGTGGACCTGGCCCTGCACGGCCGCGCCGCCGACGTTGGAGGCCAGGGCGCGCGTGCCCGGCGGCATCGCGGGCCAGTCGTGGCCCAGCTTCGCGGCCTCCGCCGTGGCGATGGCGCCGCGCGCGGCCCACGCGTCGCCGACGCGCAGCCCCCACTTCACGCGCGAGTTGCCCGCGTCGATGGCGAGGACGGGGGCGGCGTTCATGCCGGGCGAAGGGAGATTTCGGCGGAGGTGAGGCGCGAGGTGCCGCCCTCGGCGGAAACGACGAGGGCGCCGTCCTCGGCGACGTCCACGACCTGCGCCTCGCGGGCCGGCTCGCCGCCGGCGAGCACGGTCACGCGGCGGCCTGCGTAGGCATGGCGCGCCTTCCAGTCGTCGCGGAAAGCGGCGAAGCCCCCGCGGGCGAAGCCCTCCAGCGCGGCCACGAGCTCGACGAGCAGGCCCGCGAGTAGGGCGTTTCGCGACGGCAGCGTGGCGCCGCAGGAGGCCACGTCGGTGAAGGGCTGGTCGATGCGGCGCGACAGCGCCTCGCCCAGCCGGTAGTTGAGCCCCACGCCCACGACGGCCGCGGTGGGCCCGAGCATCTCGCCGGAGGTCTCGACGAGAATGCCGCCGAGCTTCTTCCAGTCGTGCACGAGGTCGTTGGGCCACTTCACGCCGACGCCAGGGACGCCCGCGCGTTCGAGCGCGCGCGCCACGGCCACCGCTACCGCGAGCGAAAGTCCCGCGAGGTGGCCCGGGCCCTGGTCGAAGCGCCACAGGAGCGAGAAGGTGAGGGACGCCCCGAGGCCCGCCTGCCAGCTGCGCCCGCGGCGGCCGCGTCCGGCGCGCTGCCATTCGGCGACCACGCACGCGCCCGACGGCGCGCCCGCCTGCGCGGCGGCGGCCAGGCGCGTGCTCGTGGAGTCGACCTCGTCGAGGAGCGTGAGCCGCACGCGCGAGGCGGCCGGGCCGAGGCGCGAGACGATCGCGTGCGCGTCGAGGAACTCGACCGGCTGGGCGAGGCGGTACCCCTTGCCGGGCACGGAGAAGACCTCGACGCCGAGCTCGGAGGCGCCCTTGAGCGTCCCGGAGACCGCGGCCCGCGAGCGCTCGAGGCGGCGGGCGATCTCGGCGCCCGAGTGGAAGTGCCCGTCGGCCAGCAGGCGCAGCGCCTTGAAGGTGAGCGGCCCCATCTAGCCGGACCGGTGCTCGGCGCGGCAGTCGAAGGCCTCGCGGCGATAGGCGATGTCGGCGATCACCGCGTCCAGCAGCAGCTCGATGCGCTTCGAGAGCTTGCTGCCCCTGCGGTAGTCGGCCTCGGCGACGAAGTCCGCCCGGCCCGCGTCGAGGAGCTTCACGCAGATGCCCTTCTCGCGCTGCTTGCGCTCGTCGTAGACGGCGACCGTGTGCCCGCCGCTCTTCTTGGTGAGCGCCATCGAGGGCACGTCGGTCATCCCGTCGCCCACGTAGATCATGTTCTGGAAGGGGATCGGCCGCTCGGCCTCGGGCATGTGCTCGTTGATCGACTCGGTCACCGCCTCCTTGCCCTTGTTGATGCGGAAGAGGAACTGGGTCTTGAGCGTGTCCGTCACCAGCAGCTTCGGGAAGGTGGCGACGCCATGGTGGTTGAAGTGGTACTCGGAGGCGTAGATGCGCTTGAAGTGCTTGCGGATCGAGACGCCGTCGAGGATCTCCTTCTGCCCGGCCGAGATCAGGTAGTGGTGCAGCTTCGCCTTGCCGCCGCTTCTCCTGCGCACGTAGGCGTTCGTGCGCGCGAACCATCCCTCGACCCCGGGAAAGTAGCGGATGGCGCTCGCCATCCGGGCGAAATCCTCGCGCTTCACGGCGATCTTCTGCCGGTCCAGGGACTCGAGGATGTGGCGCATGTAGACCAGCATCATGTCCGACTCGGTGGCGCGCGCCTCCTCGTTCACCTTGTCCCAGAATTCGCGCGGCGCGATGCCCATGCGGGGCAGCACCGTGTACTCCTGCATCGGCTGCGGGGAGAGCGTGCCGTCGAAGTCGTACACCAGCGCGATGGCGTTCTGGAAGAAGCGGGAGGGCATGGGGCCATTGTAGCCATTCGCGCCGGGGCCGGAACTCCGGCCCGGCCGGCAGGTCACACGCCCCGTGCGATGACCTGCTTCCTCTCCACTCCGTTAAACTCGACCGTTCCGGCGCGATCGTGTCGCCGTCCGCCGACGAATCACAAGGGAGAAGGAACGAGCCATGGACCTGCGTTTCCTGCCGGGGCTGCCGCTGTCGCTCAGCTACCCGCTGCTCTTCGGCGTGCTGCTGGTGGCGGGGATGCTGGGGGGCGAGGTGGCCCGCCAGTTGCGCCTGCCGCGCATCGTCGGCTACGTGATCGTCGGCTTCGCGATCGCGCCGGCGGCCTCGGCCATGAACATCGGCTCGCTCCTCGACGAGGCGCGCATCTTCGTGGACATCGGGCTGGGCCTGGTGCTCTTCGACCTCGGCCGGCGCATGGACCTCGCGTGGCTCAAGCGCGACTGGACCCTCGCCGCCTCGGGCGTGGCCGAGAGCCTGCTCGCCTTCGGGCTCGTCTTCGCCGCGCTCTCGTGGCTCGGCGTCGCACCCCTCATGGCGGGCATCGCGGCGGCCATCGCGATGGCGACCTCGCCGGCCGTGGTGCTGCTCATCGCGCAGGACACGCGCGCCGAGGGCCAGGTGACGGAACGCGCGCTCACCCTCGTCGCGCTGAACAGCCTGCTCGCCTCCGTGGTGGTCACCATGCTCACCGCCTCCGTGCACTACGAGGCGCGCCTCGACCTCGACACGGCGGTGCTCCACCCGCTCTACCTCTTCGCCGGCTCCCTCGCGCTGGGCGGGGCCATGGCGCGGCTCGCGAGCCTGCTCGGGCGCCAGGTCGAGCGAAACCCCGAGCTACACTTCACGCTCGTGGCGGGCCTGGTCCTCGCCGCGGTGGGCCTCGCCCAGATGGGCAAGCTCTCGGTGATCCTGGCGCTCCTCGCCTTCGGCATGTTCGCCCGCGACGACCGGAACCGCCATCACCTGGTGAACGTCGACCTCGGCCCCGCCTCGCGCCTCTTCTACATCGTGCTCTTCGTGATCACCGGCGCGAGCCTGCCGCTTTCCTCGTTCGAGGCGGCGGGGTGGACGGCGTTCGCCTTCATCGGCGCGCGCGCCGCCGGCAAGTTCCTGGGCGTGGTCGCGATCGCCCCGATCGGCGGCATGAAGTGGCGGCAGGCGATCGCCCTCGGCGCGGCGCTCCTGCCGATGTCCTCGCTCGCGCTGCTCCTGCTCCACGACGTCGCCCGGCTCTACCCCGAGTTCGGGCAGCAGCTCACCGCCGTCGTGATCGCGGGCGTGATCGTGATGGAGCTCGTGGGCCCCGTGGCCACGCAGTGGGGGTTTCGCTTCGCGGGCGAATCCGCGCCCGCGCCCGACGCGCTCGCCGCGACACGGCCCCCGGCCGGGAAGCCGGCCGAACCGACGAAGTCCTGAAGGAGGAATCCATGCCCCTCGAATTCAAGACCTCCGAAGCCCTCACCTTCGGCGTGGAGCTTGAGCTGATGGTGCTCAACACGCGCGACTTCAACCTCACGCGCGGCGCGCCCGACCTGCTCTCCCGCCTGGCGAAGTCGCCGCTTCCCAGCGAGGTGAAGCCGGAAATCACGGAGAGCATGATCGAGGTGAACTCGACGGTCCACACGGGCTTCGCGCCGCTGCGCGACGAGCTCGTGCGCACGCGCGACGGCATCGTCGACGCGGCCGGAAAGCTGAACCTCGCGGTGGCCGGCGGGGGCTCGCACCCGTTCCACCAGTGGAGCGAGCGGCGCATCTTCCCGACCGAGCGCTTCCTGAAGGTCTCGGCGCTCTACGGCTACCTCGCCAAGCAGTTCACCGTCTTCGGCCAGCACATCCACATCGGCGTGGAGTCGGGCGACGACGCGATCTACCTCACGCACCAGATGGCGCGCTACATCCCGCACTTCATCGCGCTGTCGGCCTCCTCGCCCTTCTGCCAGGGCGAGGACACCTCCTTCGAGACCTCGCGGCTGCACGCGGTGTCGGCCTTTCCGCTGGCCGGGCACCTGCCCGAGGTGGGCTCGTGGGACGAGTTCAACCGCTACTTCGACGAGATGGCCGGCTACGGCATCGTCGCCAGCATGAAGGACTTCTACTGGGACATCCGGCCCAAGCCCGAGTACGGCACGATGGAGATCCGCATCGGCGACACCCCGCTCACCGTCACGGCCGCGGCCGAGCTCGCGGCCTACGCCCAGACGCTCGCGGCGGACCTCCTGCGCCACCGCCGCCTCGACCCCATCGCGCCCCGGTACCTGGTGTACGGCTACAACCGCTTCCAGGCCTGCCGCTTCGGCTTCGAGGCCATGCTCGCCGACCCGGGCGCGCACACGCACATCCGCCTGCGCGAGGACCTGATGGCGACCCTCTACCGCATCCAGCGCATCGGCGACGAGCTCGGCGCGGCCGACGCGCTGCGCGCCATCGGCGACCGCGCGGACCGCGAGGCGAACGACAGCCGCTGGCTGCGCGAGCGCTTCCAGGAGACGCGAAACCTCTCGGACGTGGTGCGCCTCCAGGCCGAGCGCTGGCGCGACGATCCGGGCAGGGCGCCGCCCAAGGCGGAGGCGGAAGCGGCGAAGCTGCGCGCGGCGAAGTGACGGTGCCCGCCCTCCCGCGGCCGCCTACTTCCCGGGCGGGGTGAACTCCGCGGCCATCCTCGCGAGGTTGTCCTCCATCATCTTGCGGTACTGCGCGCCGAAGAGGTCGAGCGCCTCCTCCGGCGTCTGCTTGCCGGGCGCGCCGCTCATGGCCCACGCGAAGGCGCCGTAGCGCGAGGCGGCCCAGAGGATGGCGGCCGCGACGCGCGGCCGGCCGTGCTCCTCGGTGAGGTCGTTGGCGAGCGCCACGAAGCGATTGGCGAGGTCGAAGAACGCCTTCGCGTCTTCCGGGATCTGCGCGCTCATGGCCGGAGCACCTTGCCGGGATTCATGACCCCGCGCGGGTCGAGGGTCTTCTTGATGGCGCGCATGAGGTCCATCTCGAGCGCGGACTTGTAGCGGGGCAGCTCGTCCACCTTGAGGGCCCCGATGCCGTGCTCGGCGCTGATCGAGCCGCCGAGCCGCTGCACCACGTCGTAGACCGCGCGGTTCACCTGCCGCGACCAGGCGACGAAGTCGCGCCCGTCGCCGGGCGGCGGGAAGGCGTTGTAATGGAGGTTGCCGTCGCCCACGTGGCCGAAGGCGACCGTGCGGATGCCGGGAAAGGCGGCCTCGAGCGCGCGGTCGGCTTCCGCGACGAGCTGCGGGATGCGGCTCACGGGCACGGACACGTCGTGCTTCACGGAGACGCCCTCGATCTTCTGGGCGTCCGAGATGTTCTCGCGCAGCGACCAGAGCTCGCGGCGCTGGGCCTCGCTCGAGGCGACGACGGCGTCGTGCGCGAGGCCCGCCTCGACCGCCTCGCCGAGAGCGCCCTCGAGCATGTCCACGAGCCCGCCGCCTTCGGCGGTGTCGAAGAGCTCCACGAGCACGTACCAGGGGTGCGGCCCGCCGAAGGGGTCACGGCTCGCCGGGATATTCCGGAAGACGAGGTCGAAGCAGGCGCGCGCGACGAGCTCGAAGCCGGTGAGGCGCTCGCCGCAGGCCGCGCGCAGCTTCCCGAGCAGGGCGACGGAGGCGGCCGGATCGGCGACGGCCACGAGCGCCGTGGCGACGGCGCGCGGCTTCGGGTAGAGCTTGAGGACCGCCGCCGTGACGATGCCCAGCGTGCCCTCCGCCCCGATGAACAGGTGCTTGAGGTCGTAGCCCGTGTTGTCCTTGCGCAGCCCGCGCAGCCCGTCCCAGACGCTGCCGTCGGGCAGCACCACTTCCAGCCCCAGCACCTGCTCGCGCATGTTGCCGTAGCGCAGCACCTGGGTGCCGCCGGCGTTGGTGGAGATGTTGCCGCCCACCTCGCAGCTGCCCTCCGCGGCGAGCGACAGGGGAAAGAACCGGTCGTTCTCCGCGGCCACGCGCTGCAGGTCGGCGAGGATGCAGCCGGCCTCGACCGTGATGGTGTCGTTGTCGAGGTCGATGGCGCGAACCCGGTTCATGCGCGAGACGTTGACGATCGCCTGCGTCCCCGAGGCGTCGGGAACGGAGGCGCCGCACAGGCTCGTGTTGCCGGCCTGCGGGACGATGCCCACGCCGGCCCCGGAGAGCAGCGCCACCACCTTCGACGTCTCCGCGGTCGAGGCGGGCCTCACGAGGACGGCCGCGTGACCCTTGAACTGGCCGCGCCAGTCGACCGTGCTCGGCGCGAGGTCGGCGGCGTCGGTGACGAGGCCGCGTTCGCCCACGATGGCGCGGAGGCGTTCGACGAGGGGGGCGGGGAAGGCGGGTCGGTCGTTCATGGGCGGCGCCTCGCCTAGAGGCGGATCTTGTCGATGAGGCGGGTGGTCGAGCGCTCGTGCCGGAAGGGGATCGAGTGCACCGTGCCGCCCCAGCCCTGCACCTCGGGCGCGCCGACGATGCGCTCCGGCGGCCAGTCGCCGCCCTTCACGAGGCGGTCGGGCCGGCACTCGAGGATGCGCCGGATGGGCGTGTCCTCCTCGAACCAGGTGACGAGCGAGACGCACGCCAGCGCCGCCACCACCGCGAGGCGGTCCTCCAGCGGGTTGATCGGA
Source organism: Betaproteobacteria bacterium (assembly GCA_019449455.1). Lineage (GTDB taxonomy): Bacteria > Pseudomonadota > Gammaproteobacteria > Burkholderiales > Usitatibacteraceae > FEB-7. The sequence goes on from JAGRPO010000213.1 coordinate 10,519, forward strand.
CGCTCGCCGCCCTTGCCGAGCCGCCGGACGGAGGCGTCGGCGTTGAGCGCGATCGCCATCGAGGCGCCAAGCGCCCGCGCCTCGGCGAGGTAGGTCACGTGGCCCCGGTGCAGGATGTCGAAGACGCCGTTGGTGAACACCAGGGGGCGCGGCAGCGCCATGGCCCGCGCCGCGAAGTCGCGCGGGTCGCAGATCTTCGCTTCGAAGTCAGGCGGCAGCAGTCTTGGCCTCCAGCCCCGCGATGAGCTCCTTGCGGTAGCGGTTGAGCTCGGAGGCGTTCTCGATGGTGCGGTCGCAGAGCGTCGAGAGCTTGGCGAGCACGGTCTGCACGACCTTGCCCTCCCAGCCCTTGTCGAAATGGATCTGGGTGTCCAGCCAGCGCTCGAGCCATTCCGGGTCCGGCAGCCGCGACTGCACGGTGTCGAGCGGGTAGAGGGACTTGTTCACGTGCAGGTTCGTCGGGTGGAGGGGCTTGGCGGTGCGCGCCGCGCTCGCCATCAGCACGCCGATCTTCGCGAAGGCGATCTTCGCCTCCGCCCCCGCCGTGGCGATGGCGCGCTTCATGTACTTGTAGTACGCGCCGGCATGGCGCGCCTCGTCGCCGGAAAGCGTCTCGTAGATGCGCTTGATCACGGGCTCCGTATGCCAGTCGGCCGCGCGCCGGTACCACTGGGTGAGCCGGATCTCGCCGCAGAAGTGGAGCATGAGGGTCTCCAGCTTCGGGGCCGGGTCGAACGGGAAGCGCACCGCGTGCAGCTCGGCCTCCGTGGGCACGAGCTCCGGCCGGAAGCGGCGCAGGTACTCCATCAGCACGAGCGCGTGCTTCTGCTCCTCGTAGAACCAGATGGACATGAAGGCGCTGAAATCGCTGTCGTCCTGGTTGTCGCGCAGGAACATCTCGGTGGCCGGCAGCGCCGACCACTCCGTGATCGCGTTCATCTTGATGGTGCGCGCCTGCTCGTCCGTCAGGCGGGCCGCGTCGAAGTCCTGCCACGGGATGTCCCGGGACATGTCCCAGCGGACTCTTTCGAGGGAGGCGAAAAGCTCGGGATAGAGCATAGGGGGGCTCGCTTGGAGAGGTCGAGGCTAGAATAACAAAAACCCGATGCATTTCCGGGTCGGCCGAAACCGGGCACGTGCCTGTATCGTATCAGCCCCGGCAAGACAGCATTGCGACCGGCGGAGCGCTCCGGTTCCGGGCGTTCGTCCGGCGGGAGTACGGAGGCCATTGCCCCAGCCTTGCGCCCCATGTCCAGAATCGCCGTCATCGGTGCCGGAGTTTCCGGCCTTGCCTGCGCGTGGCTGCTCGCGAAGCGCCACGAGGTGGTGCTTTTCGAGGCCAACCGCTACCCGGGCGGGCACACGAACACGGTCGACGCCACGGTCGACGGCATTACCCATGCGGTCGATGCGGGCTTTCTCGTCTACAACGACCGCACGTACCCGAACCTGGCGAAGCTCTTCGCCGCGCTGGGCGTGGAGAGCGCGAACTCCGACATGTCCTTCTCGGTGCGCATTGGCGACGGGGCGCTCGAGTGGTCCGGTTCGAGCCTGGCGACGGTGTTCGCGCAGCCGTCGAACCTCGTGAACCCGAGGTTCCTGCGCATGCTCTCCGACCTGCTGCGCTTCAACCGCGAGGCCGCGGGCCTCGCGCGGCGCGGCGGGGCCGTGACCGGCACGCTGGGCGAGTTCCTCGACGCGCGCGGCTACGGGCGCGAGGTGCGCGAGCTCTACCTCATCCCGATGGCGGCCTGCATCTGGTCCACGCCGGCCACGCAGATCAACCGCTTCCCGATGCAGACGTTCCTGCGCTTCTGCGCCAATCACGGGCTGCTGGCGGTGGCGAACCGCCCGCAGTGGCGCACGGTGAAGGGGGGCGCGCGCGAGTACGTGCGCAAGCTCGCCGCGGCGCTTCCCGTCCTGCGGCTCGCGACCCCCGTCCACCAGGTCCGCCGGTTCGCCGACCGCGTCGAGGTGGCCGCCGACCACGGCACCGAGCGCTTCGACCAGGTGGTCCTCGCCGCGCACGCCGACCAGTCGCTGGCGCTCCTCGAGCACCCGTCGGTCGAGGAGCGCGCCGTGCTCAAGTCCATCCCCTACCAGGCCAACCGCGCGGTGCTGCACACCGACGAGCGCCTGCTGCCGCGCCGCCGCCGCGCCTGGGCGAGCTGGAACTTCCACGCGCCGAAGCCGGAACTCTCGGAGGAGCCGGTGTCGCTCACCTACCTCATCAACCGGCTGCAGCCGCTGCCCTTCGCCTCCCCGGTGATGTTGACCATGAACCCGGTCGAGGCGCCGCGGGACGAGCGCGTCCTGGCGAGCTTCGGCTACCACCACCCGGTCTTCCTCGAGGGCTCCGACGAGGCCCAGCGCCGCGTCGTGACGCTGCAGGGGCGCGACCGGACCTGGTTCTGCGGCGCGTGGACGCGTTACGGGTTCCACGAGGACGGCCTTGTCTCCGCGATGAACGTGGCGCGGCAGCTGGGCGTTCCCATCCCCTGGAGCGATTGAGCGGGCCGCCCATTCGCGATCTCCCGAGGAAAAGGGCCCGGGTCAGGCCCTGGTGAAGGCCGCGTGCAGGCCCGCGACCGGCGCGCCCGCTTCCTTGCGGATCACGGTGTCCTCGATCTTCCAGACGGCCAGGCCGTGGGCCGCCGCGAGGTCCCGGACGTACGCCTGCGAGTGGGCGTAGCGGCCCGAGCGGGCAAGGTGGAAATTGCCCTCGCCGTCCAGGCGCTCCACGGAAAAGGCGAACATCCCGCCGGGCGCCAGCGCGCGCGCGACGGCGCGGAAGATCGCGTCGAGGTCGCCCACGTAGACGAAGACATCCATCGCCGCGGCCAGGTCGCACTCGCCGGCCGGGTTGGCGTCCAGGTAGGCCGCGATCTCGGCTTCGGCCAGGCGATCGTAGAGATTGCGCTCGCGCGCCTTGGCGAGCATGCCGCCGGACAGGTCCACGCCCGCCATCCGCGCGGCGTACGGCTTGAGGACTTCCCCCGAGAGCCCCGTTCCGCAGCCGAGGTCCTCGATCCTCAGCTTTCCCCTGCGCGCCTCCAGCCAGGGCGCGAGGAATTCCACCATGCGCTGCGGCGTGCGGTACTCGAGATCGTCCACCAGGCGCCTGTCGAAGTCGGCCGAGAACCGGTCGAAGAAGGCGCGGATGTAGTCGTCGGGGGCGCGCCCCGTCTGCACGCCCGCGATCGCGTCGCGCAGGTGCCTCAGGCCGCCGTTGTCCGGATCGAGCGCGAGGGCATGGTCGATGGCGGCCACCGCCTCGGGGTCGCGGCCTGCGACGTAGCACTGCTCGCCGAGGTTGACCCACGCCACGCCGAAATCCGGCCGCAGGCGGACCGCCTCCTTCAGGTGGGCGATGGCCGCGTCCACCTGCTTGAGCTTGCCCAGGGTGCTGCCCAGGTTGTTCTGCGCGGTGGCGAAGCGGGGATCGGCCGCCACGGCGCGCGAGAACGCCTCCGCGGCCCGCTGCACCTCGCCGCGCGCGAGAAGGCACATCCCCAGGCCGTTGAGGACGGCGGGAACGCCGGGCTTCGCCTCGAGCGCGCGGACGTAGGCTTCCTCCGCCTCGGCGTAGCGGCGGTTGAGCTCGAGCAGGTTGCCCAGGTTCGCCCATGCCTCGAAGAAGCCCGGGCGCAGCCCGAGCGCGCGCCGGTAGGATTCGACGGCCTCCTCGACGCGGCCCGCGCCGGCGAGGCACAGGGCCCGCACGAACGGATACTGCGCGTCGGTCGCGTCGAGCGCGATCGCCTTGTCGACGTGCGGCAGCGCCTGGGCGTGGCTGTTCTGGAACATGGCCGAGAGCGCCAGCACGTAATGCGCCCCGGCGTTGCGCGGCTGGCGAGCCAGCACCTGCCGGGCGCCGGCCTCGGCCTGGAGGAAGCGGCCGTCGTAGACGAGCTGGGTCGCGGCGCGAAGCTGCTCCGCGATGGGTGCGCCCTGGCTCAATTGCGTTTCGGGGCGTCGGGGACGTACTCGAAGACCTTGACCACCCGGGAGACGCCGGAGGTGGAGCGGGCGATCTCGACCGCGGCGTCGCCTTCGGTCTGGGTGACGAGGCCCATCAGGTAGACGGCGCCCGCCTCGGTGACGACCTTCACGTGGTTGATGGAGAACTTGCCGTTGCCCACCATGCGCGCCTTCACGTTCGAGGTGATGATCGAGTCGTTGCCGCGGGAGGTCACGGAGGAATTGCCGCCGACGGCGAGCTCGTTGGCGACCTCGCGCACGCTGGGGATGGACTTCACCGCGTCCTCGACGGCCTTCTTCGTCTGCTCGGTGGACACCTCGCCCGTGAGCAGCACCTTGCGGTTGAAGCTGGTGGCGTTCACGTGCGAGCCCTTGAAGTCGCCCGTGATGCGCGCGAGCGCCTTCCATTCGATGTTCTCGTCCTCGACATAGACGCCGGTGGTGCGGCGGTCGTCGACCATGAGGGCTGCGGCGCCGATGCCGGTGGCGGCGATGCCGAAGCAGCCCGAGAGCAGCGGCGCGGCGATCGAGAGGGCTAGGACGGGCAGAAGTTTTCGCATCATTTGGCTCCGTGGATGACGTTGTCGACGGTGTCGCACAGGCAATGCAGGGCCAGGATGTGCACTTCCTGGATTCGCATGGTGCGCGGATGCGCGACGTTGAGGTGGTGGTCCTTCGGGCCGAGCATCTTCGCCATCGCGCCGCCGTCGCGCCCGGTGAGGGCGATCACGACCATGCCGCGGGCCCTCGCGGCGTTCATGGCCTCGATCACGTTCCTCGAATTGCCCGACGTCGAGAGCGCGAGCAGGACATCGCCTTCGCGGCCCAGCGCCTCGATCTGCCTCGCGAACACGGCATCGTAGGAGTAGTCGTTGGCGATGGCGGTGAGCGCGGAAGTGTCGACCGTGAGGGCGATCGCGGGAAGCCCCGGGCGCTCGCGCTCGAAGCGGCCGACCAGCTCGGCCGCGAAATGCTGGCAATCGGCCGCGGAGCCGCCGTTGCCGCAGGCGAGCGCCTTGTTGCCGCGCTGCAGGGCGGCGGCCAGCGCCTCGCCCGCGCGCGCGATGGCGGGGGCCAGGGTCTCGCTCATGCGCTGCTTGAGCGCGATGGCGTCCTGGAAGTGGTTGCGGACGTTGGCGACGTGGTCCATGGAGTGGGGATCTTCGTTGGTCTCGGGCGTGGGCATTGTACCTACCGGGCCTCGAAGGCGCCGCGGATCCACGCCGGCGCGCCCTGCGGTCCCTGCACCGTAAGGACATCGAAGCGGCACGGGGGTTCCGCCCGCAGCCGCGAGAGGTAGTGTCGTGCAGCGGCGACGAGCCGGCGCTGCTTGTGGGCGTCGACGCTGCCGGCGGCGCCGCCGTAGGCGCTCCACGAGCGCGCGCGCACCTCGACGAACACGAGCGTGGCGCCGTCGTGCGCGACGAGGTCGACCTCCCCGAACCGGGTGCGGTAGTTGCGTGCCACGATCACCAGGCCGCGCCCGGCGAGGAAACGGGCGGCGAGCTCCTCCGCCTCCTCGCCGCGACGGCGGGCGGAAGCGCGCGCGGACGAGGTCATTGCGCGGGTTGCAGCGGTACGGCGCGGCCGGCGTCGAATCCCGAGGGGACGAGGGTGCGCGCGAAGTGCCTGTCGGCGTCGAGGGCGATGCGCCCCGTCACGCCGTCGAGGGCGAACGACCCTGCCTGCGCCTGCAGCAGGACGCCGCAGAGCCGGTACGCGTCGATGCCGAGGGCGTAGAGCCGCTCCTGCTCGACGCCCATCGCGACTTTCGGGGGCGGGTAGACCATGACGGCGGTGTGGTCGGGCTGCACGAACCAGGGCATGTCCACATAACGCACACCCTCCAGGTCCACGTTGACCGTGGCGTCGGCGCGCGGATCGACGCCGAGGGAGGTGGTGTAGATGGGCAGGGTGCCGGAGATGTAGGGGCGCACCGCGCGCGTGGACGCCTGGTCGAGGGCGAGGAACACCATGTCCCCCCGGAGCGAGGCGATCCTTTCCTTGATGGCGGGGGCTTCCTCGACGCCGCCGGAGAACGTCACCCGCCGCGCCTCGCCGGCCGCGCGGCCCCATTCGCGCTCGAAGGCGTCCGCCACGCGGCGGGAAAGCGGCTGGTTGGAGGCGATGACGATGGCCGCTCGCCAGCCGTCGCTGATCGCCATGAGCGCCGCCTGCCGGGCCTCCTGCTCGGCCGCGAGCGAGATCGAGTACATCCTCTCCGGCATCTGCGTTTCCTGCGGCTGGTTCAGGACGAGCGTCGGCTGGCGGGGGCAATCGCTCCTCGCGAGCCCGGTGGCGCCGTCGCGGGTGAGGCCCGCGACCACGAGGATGGCGCCATCCCGCTGCGCCGTGCGGCAGAGCTCGAGGACGGCCGGGCCGTCGTCGATCGCGGGGTAGATGCGAACGGGCAGCGCGTTGGAGCCCGCGACTTCGGCGGCGGCGAGGAAGCCCAGGCGCACGGCGTCGGCCACGCGGCCGAGGGCAGGCGAGGACAAGGGCAGGATGAGCGCCACGTGCGGCGCGGACCCGGCGGGGATGGGCTGGCGGGCGGGCGGCGCGGGAGCCGGGGCGGGCGGCGGCGGGTCCGCCATGGGGTCCCTGAGCGGCGTGACCACCGTGGATGGTGCGAACCCCGAGGGCAAGGTTGTCTCGGGTGGCGGGTCGGCCGAGAATGCGGGCGCAGCCGCGAGGAACGTGGCGAGGAGAATCGCGTTGAAGCGCGCGAAGGGCGAAGGCAAGAGCGGCGACTCCGGTTCGCCGGCGGCGGAAGGCCGCACGGCGGTGTTGCCCGGTCGATTATATGTGGTGGCCACGCCCATCGGGAATCTCGGCGATGTCACGGCGCGGGCGCTGGAGACCCTGGCCGCCTGCGACGTGGTGGCGGCCGAGGACACGCGCGTCACCAAGACCCTCCTCACCCGCTTCGGGATCGGCGCGCGCGTGATCGCGGTGCACGAGCACAACGAGCGCGCGGCCGCGGAGGGCATCGTCGCCCTGCTGCGCGAGGGCAAGTCGGTGGCGCTCGCCGCCGACGCCGGAACGCCCGCGGTGAGCGACCCGGGCGCGCTCCTCGTCGACCGCGTCCGCGCCGAGGGCTTCCCGGTCGTGCCCATCCCCGGCCCGAGCGCGCTGACCGCGGCGCTTTCCGCGAGCGGCATCGCGGCCGACGGCGTCGTGTTCGCGGGCTTCCTGCCGGCCAAGGGCGCGGAGCGCAAGCGCCGGCTGGCGGAGCTCGCCGCCGGGCCGTGGGCCATCGCGCTCTTCGAGTCGCCGCACCGCATCGAGGCCACGCTCGCCGACCTCCACGCTGCCCTGGGCGAGCGCGACGTGGTCGTCTGCCGCGAGCTCACCAAGCTCTTCGAGACCATCACCCGCGTCCCGTTGTCGGGGGCCGTCGAGTGGCTGAAGGGCGACGACAACCGCTCGCGCGGGGAATTCGTGCTCGTCGTCGAGGGCCGGCCCGTGGAGGCGACGACCGCCGTCGACCCGAAGCGCGTCCTCGAGGTGCTGCTGGCCGAGCTGTCGGTCAGGCAGGCCTCGGCGCTCGCGGCGAAGATCACGGGCGCGAACCGCAGCGAGCTCTACCGGATGGCGCTTGCGATGGCGAAGGGGTCGTAGAACTAGCCTGGCTGTCGAGCTGGCGTGGCTGGGGAAGTCGTTCCACGATGGCGATCCCGGGCACCGTCCCACGGTCGCTTGGCATGGGTGCCCGGAAATTCGAGGCCAGCCAAACACGTCTGTCCCCGAATTTCCACCCATGCGGCGAAAATCCGGAAGGAAGCCCCGGATTTTCCTTTGGGCGACCACGATGCCAGGGATCGCCATCGTGGAACGACTTCCCCAGCCACGCGGACGCGGCGGTGGCGTTTTCGGCGGCGGACCCGATCGCACATGCGGCGTACGCGAATCGACGCGCATTGCCGTCCGACTCCCCGGTGGAGCCACTGCGCGCAGCTATAATCGAACGCATGTCAGAAAAGCTCACGCTGCTTCGCCCCGACGACTGGCACGTCCACCTGCGCGACGGGGAGCCGATGCGCTCGGTCGTGAGCGCGACGGCGCGGCAATTCGGGCGGGCGATCGTCATGCCGAACCTGAAGCCCCCGGTCGTCACGGTGGAGCAGGCGCGCGCGTATCGCGACCGCATCGCCGCGGCGCTGCCGCCGGGCTCGGCGTTCGAGCCGCTGATGACGCTCTACCTCACGGACAACACCTCGCCCGACGAGATCGCGAAGGCCGGGGCCTCGGGTTTCGTGAAGGCGGTGAAGTACTACCCCGCGGGCGCCACGACGAACTCCGAGTCGGGCGTCACGGACATCCGCAGGTGCGACGCGGTGTTCGAGGCGATGGCGGCGCACGGCATTCCGCTGCTGCTGCACGGCGAGGTGACGGACCCGGAAGTGGACGTCTTCGACCGCGAGAAGTTGTTCATCGCGAAGGTGCTGCAGCCGTTGCAGCGCCGGTTCCCGAAGCTGCGCATGGTGCTCGAGCACATCACCACGAGCGAGGCCGCATTGTTCGTGTCGAGCGCGCCGGAGAACGTCGCGGCCACGATCACCGCGCACCACCTGCTCATGAACCGCAATGCCCTCTTCGCGGGCGGGATCCGGCCGCACCACTATTGCCTGCCGGTGCTCAAGCGCGAGCAGCACCGCGTGGCGCTGGTGAAGGCGGCGGTGTCGGGAAACCCGCGCTTCTTCCTCGGCACCGACACCGCGCCGCACGCGAAGGGCATGAAGGAATCGTGCTGCGGGAGCGCCGGGATGTACACCGCGCACGCGGCGATGGAGCTCTACTGCGAGGTGTTCGAGCGCGAGGGCGCCCTCGACCGGCTCGAGGGCTTCGCCAGCCGCTTCGGGCCCGACTTCTACCGCCTGCCGGCCAGCCGCGCGACGGTCACGCTCGAGAAGGAGCCCTGGGAAGTGCCCGCGGACTATCCCTTCGGCGCCGAGACCGTGGTTCCGCTTCGCGCCGGCGAGCGCCTCGCCTGGCGCTTCAAGGGCTGAGGCCCTGGGGGAGCGGGCCGTGGACTGGACCGCCGCGCAGGAGCGCCTCCGTGGCCCGGTGTTCGCGCCGATCGCGCCCGCCATCGCACGGCTCGACCCCGGCCGCTGGCCCACGCACGAGGATCTCACCGCGCTCGCCGCGGGCGTCGTGACCTTCCGCGGGATCCCGATCCGGTTCGTCCCCCCGCGCACGCAGCGCGACGAAGGCCGGCCCTACTACGAGCGGCACATCGCACAGTCCGGCGAGGTGGAGACACGGCCCGCGAACTGGCACGATCTCTTCAACGCGCTCGCGTGGATCGCCTTCCCGAAGGCGAAGGCGGCGATCAACGCGCAGCACGAGGCGATGCTCGCCGAGGGCGGCGAGGAGGAGGCGCGGCGGCGCAGCCCCGCGAGGGACGCGCTCACGCTCTTCGACGAGGGGGGGGTGGCGGTAGCCTCGAGCTCGCCGGAAATGCTGCGGCTCATCAACGACTTCGAATGGAAGGCGCTCTTCTGGGAGCGCCGGGAGGAGCTCGCGCGGAAGGTGCGCTTCGTTGCCTTCGGCCATTCGCTCTTCGAGAAGGCGCTCGAGCCGTTCGAGGGCGTCGTCGCGAAGACCGTGTTCCTGCCGGTGAGCGATTTCTTTTCGATGCTGTCGCCGCAGTCGCAGGTCGAGGAGGTCGATTCGCTCCTCGCGGCGCACTTCGCGCAGCGGTCCCGGTTCACCTCCCCGAAAGCCATGGCGCCCCTGCCGGCGTTCGGCGTGCCGGGATGGCATCCCGGCACGGCGTTCGAGTCGTACTACGACTGCACCGACCATTTCCGGAAGAAAAGGGGTCAAGAAAAGGGGTCAGATCCCTTTTCTCCGTAGAATGGCGGGGTGAAGCAGGCCGGACGGTCGCCGTACCGCAGATGTGGTGCGGAGGAAAGTCGGGACTCCACAGGGCAGCGTAGCGGGTAACCCCCGTCCGCCGTGAGGCGAGGATTAGAGCAACAGAGACGAGTCCCGGTGTGGCCGCCGCGTGCTTCTTGCGGCGGCGCCCCGGGGGTGAAACGGGCAATCTCTACGCGGAGCAACACCAAATAGGCAGACGATGACGCGGCCCGCCGAGTCTGCGGGTAGGTGGCTCGAGCGCCGCGGCAACGCGGCGCCTAGAGGAATGATCGTCATACCTCGCGAGAGGCGTAACAGAATCCCGCTTACAGGCTTGCTTCACACTTTCCTTTTCCTGCTGGCCGCGATGGCGCCGGGCGCGCAGGCGGCGCCATCCGCGCCGGTGCGTCTCGCGCTCGGCGAGGACGTGCCGTTCATCACCACGCCGGACAACGTCACCGCGGCGATGCTCGACCTCGCAGCGGTGAAGGCGGGCGACCACGTGATCGATCTGGGCTCCGGCGACGGGCGCATCGTCATCGCCGCGGCGCGGCGTGGCGCCACGGGGCTGGGCGTGGAGATCGATCCCCGGCTGGTGGCGGAGAGCGTCGCCAACGCGCGGCGCGCCGGCGTGGCCTCGCGCGCGACGTTCCTCGAGCAGGACCTCTTCCGGACCGACCTCGCGCCCGCGACGGTCGTCACGATGTACCTGCTGCCGGAAGTGAACCTGCAGCTGCGGCCGGCGATCCTCGCGCTTCGCCCCGGCACGCGCATCGTGTCGCACGACTGGGACATGGGCGACTGGCAGCCGGATCGCAGCGTCACGCTCTCGGTTCCCGGGAAGACGGTCGGGCTCGCCAAGTCGAGCCGCGCGCACCTGTGGGTCGTGCCGGCGCGCGTCGAAGCCCTGTGGTGCGGCGCGCGGGGAGGGCGCCGCGCCGCGCTTCGCCTGCGCCAGGCGCACCAGTTCGTGGAGGGCGATCTGGAGATCGATGGCGGGCCCGCAATCTCGATGACGGGGCGGATCGACGGCGCGAGCCTCGCGATCGGGCGTGCCGGCGCATCGCCCGCGGGACGATTGCAGCTGTCCTGGAGCGAGGGCGGGCTGCGGACCGAGCGGGCGAGCGGCTCTTTCGCCGGTGAAAAGGACTTCGAGTGGCGGCGCGCGAAGGGCGCGACCTGCGCCATGCCGTGATGCCACGGGCCTGACCATTCGCGGCAACGGCCCGACCGCGCTGTCGCCCCGAGGCGACGATTGCCCCGCAATCGCATCGTCCGACGTCGCGGGAAGAGCACGAAAACTCCTTTCCGTTCATAGGCTTCCGCGATTGCGCGCGGCTTGCGCTCCGCGGGCACGGAACTTGAGTCATCACCCCCAACGACAACGAAAACGACGCGCACACGGACATGAAGAGGATCGCTATCGTCCTCGCGGCGTCGTGGTTGCTTGGCGGCTGCGCCGCCGTGGCACTCACGACGCTCGGGGTGGGAATGGCCACGGGGGTGTCGCATACCCTCGGCGGAATGGTCTACAAGACGTTCACCGCGCCGCAGGCGAGCGTGAGGAAGGCCACGATGGGCGCACTGAGCCGGATGCAGATCAAGGTGAAGGAAGCCAAGCGGTCGGGATCGTCGGAGACGATCATCGCCCGGGCCGGCGACCGGGACGTCGAGATCGAGCTCGAGGCGCTCACCCCGAACACGACGCGGATGCTCGTCGTCGCGCGCAAGGACGGGGGGATCCTGCGCGACGGGGCGACCGCGACCGAGATCATCCTGCAGACGGAACGAATCATCGGCCCGATTTGAGGGGCCCCTCAACCGAAGGAGGAGCAAGCATGCAACGAAATTTCCGGATCATCGCCAGCGCCGTACTGCTCGCCCTGGCGCCGCTCGCCCATGCGGACGACGTCGCGGCCAGCCCCGGCCAGGTTCGCGTCGCCACGCGGCTTTCGACCAGCTTCGCGACCGTGGCGGGCTCGCAGGAGAACGCGCTCGCGCTCGTCAACGCCCTGCGCACGGGCACGGAAGTGACGCTCCTCGCGCCGCCCGAGGGCGGAACGGGCGATGCCGTGGCCACGACGTTCACGCCGCCGACGAAGCCGATGGGCTGGGGGAACGTCTCCCACTCGCTCTCGCTCGCGCAGGACTCGCTCGCCCGGCTCGGCATCACCAACCCCACGAACGAACAGCTCCAGGCCGCTCTCATGGGCGGCGACGTGACGGCCGCGGACGGCTCCACGGTCACGCTGCGCGGCATCCTGCAGATGCGCGCCGACGGGATGGGCTGGGGCCAGATCGCGAAGGCGTCGGGCACGACGATGGGCGCGGTCGTGAGCTCGACCAAGGCGATGCAGGGCAAGGTTCCCGCCACGACGACGACGGCGAAGGCCTCGGCCGGCATCACGACCGCCGCGGGCGCGAGCGCGACGACGGCCGGCGGAAAGGGACCGAAGGGCATCACCACCGCCTCGGGCGCGTCGCCCGTTGCCGGAAATGGCCCGTCGAAGGGGATCACCACGGCCACGGGCGCGGCTCCGTCGTCCGCTTCCCGCGGGCTGGTCACCGCGGAAGGCTCGATCGCAGGAAACGGCCGCTCGGGCGGACTCTCCACCGCGGCATCCGGCTCCGGCGGCGGCCATGCCTACGGCCGCGGCCTGGTGACTGCCTCCGGCGGTTCGGTGGGCGCGGGCGCGGCGACGGCGGCCGCCCACGGGCGCGGCGCGGGCCTCGTCTCCGCGACGGGGGCTTCCGCGGCGTCGAATGCCTCGGTGACCACGGCTGCCGGCCCGGACATCGGCCACAGCAAGGGCAACGGCAAGGGCAACGGAAAGGGCGGCGGCTAGTCAGCGCACCCGTGGCGCGAGGGACGTCCAGTCCCCGCGCTTGAGCCGCGCCACCACCACGAAGCCCGCGCCAGCGGGCTTCAGCACGGCCGCCTCGCCTTCGTCCAGGTGCGGCGGCCCCGCGATGGCGCGAAACGGGTTCCCGTGGCTCGTGATCATTCGCAGCGTTCCCGCCGCCGGCGGCGAGGCGAGCAGCGCGACGAGCCTCGTGTAGTCCGCGTTCGCCGACGACATGCCCTCGTAGCCGCGCACGACCGTCGACGGCTCGGCGCGCCCGAACATGAGGCGGCCGGTTTCCATCGTGCGGCAGAACGGGCTCGCGATCACTTCGCCCACGGGCAGTCCGAGGGCGCGGACGGCATCGCCGATCTCGCGCGCCTGGGCGCGCCCCGCCTCCGAGAGATTGCGCTGCGTGGCGCAATCCCCGTGGGCGCTCGCCGCGCGGTCGACCTGCGTGAAGTCCGTCGCGGTATGGCGGAAGTAGAGCGTGTAGCCGCCGGCGCGCAACGCCTCGACCAGCGCGGCACCTTCCAGCGCGTGCGCCGGATCCGGCGACGAGACTCGCTCCGCCGATGCCGCGAAGGCGAGCGCCAGGCCCGCGATTGCGGCGGCGCAGCGTAACCCGATGTTGCATTGCAGCATGACGTCACCTCCCGGGAGCGCTGCCGACGGTCGCGAAACGGTTTCCCGGCGATCCCCGGCCGGCATCTTATCAAACGACTTTCACTTAACTCTATAACCTGTTGAATACATTGACTATAGAAAATTGAAAAATGAGGTGAAGAACTGCACCTAAGTCCCTGTCGCACAACAAAAATTCCCGAAATCCCCCCTTGACTCTCCCAGATCGACTCAATAGAGTGTGCGGAAGTGGGAAAAATTGGGAAATCCTAGGATTCCGGCTCTTCCGGAACACCTGGACGACCCGACAGGGGGGAGCACGGTGTTTCAGGGAGCATCGCAGATAAATCTCGACGCGAAGGGCCGGCTGGCGGTGCCGACTCGCGTGCGCGATTCCCTGACCCAGGGCGGCACCGTGCCGGTCGTGCTGACCGCGCACCCGGACAAGTGCCTGCTGCTCTACCCCGCTCCCGCATGGGAGCCGGTGCGGGCGAAGGTGATGTCGTTTCCCAGCCTCGACGCCGCGTTCAATCCCTGGAAGCGCCTGCTCGTCGGCTTTGCCGAGGAGCTCGCCCTCGACGGTTCGGGCCGGCTCCTCGTCTCCCCGGAGTTGCGCGCATTCGCGGGCATCGACAAGCGCGTGATGTTCATCGGGCAGGGAAGCTATTACGAGATCTGGGACCTCGAGCGCTGGCAACAGCAGCTCGACCGGCTCACCGCCGGAGGCAGTCCCGTCTTGCCACCCGGGATGGAGAACTTTTCGCTGTGACGCGGCCGGTGCCTCCGGGATCCAGACCGCCCCGAAGCGAGAAGCGGCTCCCCGGCATCAGCACCCCCGTCTTTTCCACCCGTGAGTGAGGTAGCCCATGTCCCGGTCCTTCTCGAAGAAGCCGTCGCTGCCCTCCGAGTCCGTCCCGACGGGATCTACGTCGATGGCACCTTTGGCCGCGGCGGGCACAGCGCGGCCATCCTCGCCGTGCTCGGTGTTCGCGGAAGACTTCTCGCTTTTGATCAAGACCCCGCGGCGCTTGCGGCTCACGCGATCGCGGATCGACGTTTTGAGCTGATCCATGGGCGCTTCTCGACGATGACCCGCGAGCTCGCCGCGCGTGGCGTGACGCGCGTGGCCGGCGTGCTCCTCGACCTGGGCGTGTCGTCGCCGCAGCTCGACGTCCCCGCCCGGGGGTTCAGCTTCGCGAACGACGGCCCGCTCGACATGCGCATGGACCCCACCCGGGGGGAGACGGCGGCCGAATGGCTCAACCGGGCGACAGAACAAGAAATCAGGGAGGTCATCGGCACCTATGGGGAAGAGCGGTTTGCTAAACAGGTTGCAAGAGCGATTGTTGCGGCAAGGGGCCGCGAACCTTTCCGGACCACCAGGCAGCTTGCCGAGGTCGTGGGTGGTGCGGTTCGCACGCGCGAGCCGGGCAAGCATCCGGCGACCCGGACCTTTCAGGCTGTTCGGATTCACCTCAATCAAGAGCTTGCGGAGCTGGAGATGACGCTTCCCCAGGCGGCGGATCTCCTCGAACCGGGCGGGCGGCTGGCGGTGATCAGCTTCCACTCGCTCGAGGACCGCCTCGTGAAGAACTTCATGCGCGAGGGCTCGCGCGCGGACAGCCTGCCGCGCGGCCTGCCGGTTCGCGCGAAGGACCTTCCCGAGCCGCGCCTTCGCCTGGTGGGCCGCGCGGTGCGGCCAGCCGCATCCGAGCTCGCCGCCAACCCGCGCGCGCGCAGCGCCACGCTGCGGGTCGCCGAGCGCGCGGGCGCCTGAGGACGCTTCCATGGCCCGCGTCAATCTCTTCCTCCTCCTCGTGGCCGTCGCCTGCGCGCTGGGCGTGATCACGGCGCAGCACAAGTCGAGGAAGCTCTTCATCGAGCTCGAGGCGGGGCAGGCGGCCGCCAAGCGGCTCGACGAGGACTTCACGCGGCTGCAGCTCGAGCAGGGCACGTGGGCCACGAACAAGCGGGTGGAGGCGATCGCGTCGAAGTCGCTGGGCATGCGCCTGCCGGAGCCGGGCGCCACGCGCGTCATCACGCGGGACGAGCCGGCGGGGGCGGCGAAGCCATGAGGTTCGAGAAGCGCACGCCGGAGCTTCGCCTGCGCCTCGAAGGCTGGCGCTCGCGCGTCGTGCTCGCGCTCGTCGCCCTGGGATTCGCCATCCTCGCCGCCCGCGCGTTCTGGCTGCAGGGCCTCAACCACGACTTCCTGCAGCAGAAGGGCGAGGCCAGGTACGGCCGGGTGGTCGAGATGCCCGCCTCGCGCGGACCCGTGAAGGACAGGAACGGCCAGCCGCTCGCCATCTCCACGCCGATGGAATCGATCTGGGCGAGCCCCGAGGACTTCGAGGCCGACGGGGCGAAGCTGCGTTCGCTCGCGAAGGCGCTGGGCGTCGACGCCGCCGAGATCCGCCAGAAAGTTGCCAACAAGGATCGCCAGTTCGTCTGGATCAAGCGCCAGATTTCGCCCGAGCAGGCGGTCAAGGTGATGGCATTGGGCATCCCCGGGGTGTTCCAGCAGCGCGAGTTCCGCCGCTATTACCCCGCAGGCGAGGTGATGGCGCACGTGGTGGGGTTCACCGGCATCGACGACAGCGGCCAGGAGGGCATCGAGCTCGCGCAGCAGTCGTGGCTCGCGGGGGTGCCGGGCAGCCGCAGGGTGATCAAGGACCGCAAGGGCCGGATCGTCGAGGACGTGGCGAGCCTGCGGGTGCCGCGCGACGGCAGGGAGATCCTGCTCTCGATCGACCAGCGCCTGCAGTTCCTCGCGCACCGCGAGCTCAAGGCCGCGGTCGAGTCCTACCGCGCCAAGGGCGGCTCGCTCGTGATGCTCGACGCGCAGACGGGCGAGGTGCTGGCGCTCGTGAACCAGCCCGACTACAACCCCAACAATCGCGCGAACGTGACCGGCCGCCAGACGCGCAACCGCACCGTCACCGACACCTTCGAGCCGGGCTCGACGATGAAGCCGTTCACCGTCGCCGCGGCCCTCGAGGCCGGCATCGTGAAGCCCGACACCGTGATCCAGACGGCGCCGGGGTCGATGACGATCGGCGGCTGGACCATCAGCGACTCGCATCCGCACGGCATGCTCACGGTGGCGCAGGTGATCCAGAAGTCGTCCAACGTCGGCACGGCGAAGATCCAGCTGCGCATGGCGGCCGAGGACATCGGGGCCTTCTACCGCCAGCTGGGGTTCGGGGAGGTGCCGAAGACGGGGTTCCCGGGCGAGGCGAAGGGCCTGCTGCGCCCCGCCGCGAAGTGGAAGGCCGTCGAGCAGGCCACCATGGCCTACGGGCACGGCCTCTCGGTATCGCTGCTGCAGATCGCGCGCGCCTACACGATATTCACCGGCGACGGCAACCTGCTGCCGCTGTCGCTCGTCAGGCGCGAGAGCCTGCCCATCGGCAAGCCGCTCGTCTCGCGCGAGACCGCGCGCGAGGTGGCCCGGATGATGGAGATGGCCGTGGGTCCCGGCGGCACGGCGCCGCGCGCGGCCGTCCCCGGCTACCGCGTGGCGGGCAAGACGGGCACGGCGCACAAGGCGGAGTCCGGCGGCTACGCCGAACACAAGTACGTGTCGTCGTTCGTGGGATTCGGCCCGGTGTCGGATCCGCGCTTCATCGTGGCGGTGATGCTCGACGAGCCGTCGGGCGCGAAGTACTACGGCGGCGACGTGAGCGCGCCCGTGTTCTCCTCCGTCATGGGGGCGGCGCTGCGCATGATGTCGGTGCCCCCGGACGCGCCGCAGACGCTCAACGTCCAGGCGCCCGCGCGCCCGGCGGCCACCGAGGCGCGGGCGCCGGCCACGGGAGGCGAGGGATGATCGCCGTGGCCGATCCGGCGCGCAGCTCGACCTCCGCCCTGGGCGAGCGCCTCGCGAAACTGGGCGTGCCGCTCGCGGACCTCACGACGGATTCGCGGCTGGTGAAGCGCGGCTCCGTGTTCGTGGCCTATCCGGGCAGCGCCCGCGACGGGCGCGCCTACATCGCGGACGCCATCGCGCGCGGCGCGGCCGCCGTGATCTGGGAGCGCCGCGGCTTCGACTGGGATGCGCGCTGGGCCGTGCCGAACCTCGCGATCGAGGACCTGCGCGCGGCGGCGAGCGACATCGCGGGCATCGCATACGCGGACCCGTCCGCGTCGCTCTGGATGGTGGGCGTCACGGGCACCAACGGCAAGACGTCCGTCGCGCAATGGGTCGCGCAGGCCTTCGACGGGCTCGGTCGCCGCGCCGCGGTGCTCGGAACGCTGGGCAACGGGATGGTGGGCGAGCGGGCGGAAGCGAAGAACACGACGCCGGATCCGGTGGTGCTCCAGCGCGAGCTCGCCGACTACCTGCGTCGCGGCGCCAAGGTCGCCTCGATGGAAGTCTCGAGCCACGGGCTCGACCAGGGGCGCGCCGCCGGGATCAAGTTCGACGTCGCGGTGTTCACGAACCTCACGCGCGACCACCTCGACTACCACGGGACGATGGAGGCCTACGCCCAGGCCAAGTACCGGTTGTTCAGCGCGCGCGGGGTAGGCCGCGCCGTGATCAACGTCGACGACGGCTGGGGAGGGCGATTCGCGGACCGGCTCCGCGGATCGCCTGTCGACGTGATCGGCTACGGGCTCGACGGCGGGCGCCTTCGCGCCGGCGCCGTCTCCCAGACGGAAGCCGGGTTGCGCTTCCGCGTCGAGGGCGACTGGGGCACGGGCGAGGTGGCGGCCCCGGTGCTCGGCGCCTTCAACGTATCCAACCTCCTCGCGGTGATCGGCACCCTGCTCGCGAGCGGCGTGGCGCTTCCGGCCGCCCTTGCCGCCGTCTCGAAGCTGAAGCCCGTGCCGGGGCGCCTCGAACGCCTCGGCGGGGGCGCGCTGCCGCTCGCGGTGATCGACTACGCGCACACCCCGGACGCGCTGGAGAAGGCGCTGGAGGCGGTGCGGCCGGTCGTCGCCCCCGGTCACCGGCTGCTGTGCGTGTTCGGCTGCGGCGGGGAGCGCGACGCGGGAAAGCGCCCGATCATGGGCGAGGCGGCGTCGCGGCTCGCCGACCAGGTGATCGTCACCAGCGACAACCCGCGCGGCGAGGACCCGCAGTCGATCATCGAGCAGGTCCTCGCGGGCGTCCTGAGCGGGCACGTCGAGGCCGTGCCCGATCGCCAGGTGGCGATCTTCTCCGCCATCCACCAGGCACGGCCGGGCGACGTGGTCCTGGTGGCCGGAAAGGGCCACGAGACCTACCAGGAGATCGCCGGCGTCCGCCATTCCTTCAACGATGCCGAGGCGGCGCTCGCCGCCCTCGAGGCGTGGCCGCGATGAACGGTCCCAGCCCCGCCCCTGCCCCGATCATGGATCTCGCCGAGGCCGCGCGCGCGACGGACGGCGTCCCGGCGGGCGCGAACGCGACGTTCTCCGGCGTGTCCACCGACACCCGCTCGATCATCCCCGGCGACCTCTTCGTCGCCCTGGCCGGCGAGCGCTACGACGGCCACGACTACGTGCCCCAGGCGATCGGGCGCGGGGCGGCGGCCGCGCTCGTGTCCCGGCGCGTGGGCTCCGAGCGCGAGATCCCGCAGGTCGTGGTGAAGGACACGAAGGCGGCGCTGGGGCGGCTGGGCGCCGCCTGGCGCGCGCGCTTCTCGCTGCCCGTCGTCGCGCTCACCGGCAGCAACGGCAAGACGACGGTGAAGGAGATGCTCGCCTCGATCCTGGCCGAGCACTGCGGCGGCCGCGCCGACGTGCTCGCCACCGAGGGCAACCTCAACAACGACATCGGGCTGCCGCTCACGATGCTGAAGCTGCGCGACCACCATCGCTTCGCCGTGCTCGAGATGGGCATGAACCACGCGGGCGAAATCGCCTATCTCTCGCGCCTGGCCTCCCCCGGGGTGGCGCTGGTGAACAATGCCCACCGCGCGCACATCGGGATCCTCGGCTCGCTCGACGCCATCGCGCGGGCCAAGGGCGAGATCTACTCGGGCCTTCGTCCCGGCGGCATCGCTCTCGTGAACGAGGACGAGCCGTTCGCCGGCTACTGGAAGGGCCTCGCCGCGGGCCACAGCGTCATCGGCTTCGGCACCGCGGAGGCCGCCGACGTGCGCGGGCGGTTCGAGGAGGGGCAGGTGCGGTTCGTGACGCCTCTCGACGCGTTCGCCGTGACGCTGCAGGTGCCGGGCGAGCACAACGCGCGCAACGCGATCGCGGCGTGCGCCGCGGCCTTCGCGCTCGACGTCCCGCCGCGCGCCATCCAGGCGGGGCTCGCGGCCTTCGTCGGCGCGAAGGGCCGGCTCGAGGCGAAGCGGGGCGTGGGCGGCGCCGAGCTCCTCGACGACACGTACAACGCCAATCCGGATTCGATGAAGGCCGCGTTGCGCGTGCTCGCCCGGGCGTCCGGCCGGCGCGTGTTCGTCATGGGCGACATGGGCGAGCTGGGCGACGGCGCCGCCGCCCTGCACGCGGAGATCGGCGCGTTCGCCAAGGGCGCCGGCATCGAGCGGCTGCTCGCCCTGGGTCCCCTCAGCCTGCACGCGGTCGAGGCCTTCGGCGAGGGCGCCACGCACTTCGCGGCCGTCGAGGCGCTCGTGGCCGAAGCGCGCGCGTCGGCCAAGGCGGGCGTCACGATGCTCGTCAAGGGATCCCGGTTCATGCAGATGGAGCGGGTGGTGGAGAAACTCTGCGCGGGGAGAAGCCATGCTGCTTGAACTGGCCCAGTGGCTCTCGTCGGACATCCGCGCCTTCAACGTCTTCGGCTACATCACGCTTCGCGTGGTGCTCGCGGCGCTCACCGCGCTCGCCATCTCGTTCCTCATCGGGCCGGCCATGATCCGCCGCCTCGCCGCCTACAAGATCGGGCAGGCGGTGCGCGACGACGGCCCGCAGACGCACCTCGTGAAGACCGGCACGCCGACCATGGGAGGCGCGCTCATCCTGGTGTCGGTGGCGGTGACCACGCTCCTGTGGGCCGACCTGCAGAACCGCTACGTGTGGATCTGCCTCGCCACGACCCTCGGCTTCGGCGCCATCGGCTGGGTGGACGACTGGCGCAAGGTCGTGCACCGCAACCCGAAGGGCCTGTCGGCGCGGGCGAAGTTCGCCTGGCAGTCGGCGATCGCGATCGTCGCGGTGGCGGTCCTCGCGTGGAGCGCGAAGCTTCCGGCGCAGACCGAGCTGCTGGTTCCCTTCTTCAAGACGGTCGCGATCCCGCTCGGGGCGATCGGCTTCGTGATCCTGGGGTTCTTCGTGGTCGTGGGAACCTCGAACGCCGTCAACCTCACCGACGGGCTGGACGGCCTGGCGATCATGCCCACGGTGATGATCGCCGCCGCGCTCGCCGTGTTCGCCTACGTGACCGGCCACGCGGTGTTCTCGAAATACCTCGGCTTCCCGTTCATCTCCGGGGCGGGGGAGCTCGCGGTCTTCTGCGCAGCCATCGCGGGCGCGGGACTCGCGTTCCTCTGGTTCAACGCCTATCCGGCGGAAGTCTTCATGGGGGACGTGGGTGCGCTGGCCCTGGGAGCCGCGCTCGGCATGGTGGCGATCGTGGTCCGGCAGGAGATCGTGCTCTTCATCATGGGCGGCGTGTTCGTGGTGGAGACGCTCTCCGTGGTGATCCAGGTGGCCTCCTTCAAGCTCACGGGCCGGCGCGTCTTCCGCATGGCGCCGCTGCACCACCACTACGAGCTCAAGGGCTGGAAGGAAAACCAGGTCGTGGTTCGCTTCTGGATCATCACGATGATGCTCGTTCTCTTCGGGCTCTCGACGTTGAAGCTGCGGTAGGCGCGAAAGGAGATGGGACATGACGACTGGACAGGCAAGACCGTTCTCGTTCTGGGGCTCGGTGACACGGGGCTTTCGTGCGTTCGTTGGCTCGCTCGCCAGGGGGCGCGGCTGCGCGGCGCCGACTCGCGGCAAGCGCCTCCGGCCCTGGGAGCGGTCCGCGACGCGGTCCCCGGCATCCGCCTCGACCTCGGTCCATTCGCCGTCGCGAGCCTGGCAGGCGTGGACGCGGTCGCTGCGAGTCCGGGCGTTGCGCTGCGCGAGCCGATCCTCCGTGAAGCGCTCGCCCGCGGCATCGAGGTCGTCGGCGACGTCGAGATCTTCGGGCGCGAAGTGGCGCGCTCGGCACGCGGAGCGCGCGTGATCGGCATCACCGGCACCAACGGCAAGAGCACCGTGACGGCGCTCGCGGGCGCGATGGCGCGCGCCGCCGGCCGGCGCACCGTGGTCGCCGGCAACATCGGCCTGCCGGTGCTCGACGCGCTCCTCGAGGCGGACACGGCGGGTCACCCGGAGGTGTACGTGGTCGAGCTCTCCAGCTACCAGCTGGAGACGACCTCGAGCCTGGCGCTCGACGCGGGCGCGATGCTCAACCTCACGCAGGACCATCTCGACCGGTACGACTCCATGCGCGACTACGCCGCGGCGAAGGCGCGCATCTTCCGGCACTGCGCGACGCGCGTGCTCAACCGCGACGACGCGTGGAGCCTCGGCATGAGGGAAGGCCGTTGCGTCACCTTCGGCCTCGGAGCGCCGGCAGGCGAGGGCGAATGGGGCATCGCGGACGGCCGGCTCCTGGAAGGCCGCGAGCCAATCGTGGCGCTCGGCGAACTGCCGGTGGCGGGGATGCACAATGCCGCCAACGCCCTGGCCGCGCACGCGCTGTGCCGCGGCGCCGGCCTCGAAGGCGAGGCGCTCGCGCGCGCCATCCGCGATTTCCGCGGACTGCCGCACCGCGTCGAGCACGTGACGACGGCGCGCGGCGTGGCGTTCTACGACGACTCGAAGGGAACGAACGTGGGCGCCACGGTCGCGGCCCTCGACGGGATGCGCGAGACGGTGGTGCTCATCGCGGGCGGCGACGCCAAGGGCCAGGACTTCGCGCCGCTCCTGCCCGCCGTGATGCGCAAGGCGAGGGCCGTCGTCCTCATCGGGCGCGACGCGCCGGCGGTGGAAGCGGCACTCGCGCCCACGGGCGTGCCGTGCGCGCGCGCCGCCACGATGGAGGCGGCGGTGGAGGCCGCCTTCGGACTCGCGGTGTCCGGCGATGCGGTGCTCCTGTCGCCCGCGTGCGCGAGCCTCGACATGTTCGCCAACTACAAGCAGCGCGGCGAGGTCTTCGCCGCCGCCGCGCGCTCGCTCGCCGTGCGGGTGGAGGGCTGATGCTCTACAACCCCGCGCGCCGCGACACCGCCATCGACCAGGCCCTCGTCTGGAGCGCGGTGCTGCTCGCGTCGTTCGGGCTCGTGATGGTCTATTCGGCCTCGATCGCCATGGCCGACGCCGAGCGCTTCACGGGCTTCCGGTCGCACTACTTCCTGGCGCGGCACGGCGCCTACCTCGCGGCAGGTCTCGTCGCGGGCGCGCTCGCGTTCAAGGTGCCGGTGCGCTATTGGCAGGTGGGGGCGCCGTGGCTGTTCATGGCGGGCGTGGGGCTGCTCATCGCCGTGCTGATCCCGGCCATCGGCCGCGAGGTGAACGGCGCGCGCCGCTGGATCGGGCTCGGTCCCGCGACCTTCCAGCCCTCGGAGGTCATGAAGCTCCTGGTCGTGCTCTATGCCGCCGACTACACGGTGCGCAAGGCCGCGTTCATGGACGACCTGCGGAAGGGGTTCCTGCCGATGTTCGCGGTGATGTTCTTCGTCGCGGGGCTCCTGCTGCGCGAGCCGGACTTCGGCGCGCTGGTCGTCGTGACCACGATCGCGATGGCGATCCTCTTCCTGGGCGGGCTCAACTGGCGCATCTTCGCGGCCCTCGCGGTGGGGCTCGCGGCGGCCTTCGTGGTGCTCATCGTCTCCTCGCCCTACCGGCTGCAGCGCATCCTCGGCTTCATGGACCCGTGGGCGGACGCCTACGGCAAGGGCTACCAGCTCTCCCACTCCCTCATCGCGTTCGGCCGTGGCGAGTGGCTGGGCGTGGGGCTGGGCGCCTCCGTCGAGAAGCTCTTCTACCTGCCGGAGGCGCACACCGACTTCCTGCTGGCCGTGGTCGCGGAGGAGCTGGGCTTCCTCGGCGTGGCCGCGGTGATCACGCTCTTCCTCTTCCTCGTGGTGCGCGCCTTCGCCGTGGGCCGCCAGGCCGCGAGCCTGGAGCGCTACTACGCGGCGCTCGTCGCGCAGGGCATCGGCGTCTGGCTCTCGGCGCAGGCCTTCATCAACATGGGCGTGAACATGGGGCTGCTGCCCACGAAGGGGCTCACGCTGCCGTTCCTCTCCTTCGGCGGCACCGGCATCCTCGTCAATTGCGTGGCGGTGGCGATCCTGCTGCGCATCGACTTCGAAAATCGATACCTGATGCGGGGAGGTTCGCTGTGAAAACCATCCTCGTCATGGCGGCCGGAACGGGCGGTCACATTTTTCCCGGGCTCGCGATCGCGAAGGAGCTCGCCGCGCGCGGCTGGCGGGTCGTGTGGATGGGCACGCCCGCGGGCATGGAGCGCAAGCTGGTCGCCCGGGCC